>JAAYIC010000090.1 GCA_012735195.1 Bacillota bacterium | reverse complement strand
ATGGCTTCTTCCCTGGTGTAATTCTTACCCTGAAGCCACCCTGGATTCTGGCTGTGCCAAGCCAGGGTATGGCCACGGACCATCATCCCGTTCTCTTCCGCAAAGGCGACAATGGCATCCCCGGGGGCAAAATTATACGAGGACTCACTCCAACGGATGGCATCCCACTTCATGACATTCTCCGCCACCACGGCGTTGAACTCGCGTGTAAGTACCTCGACGTACTGCGGGTTATTTGGAAAAGTCCCTGGTATATTATAAGGGACCGCTGTGCCCACATGAAAATTGAGCACTTCCGCCAAGTCCTTCAACGGCCACTCGTTTAACTCGGACAAATCCTCCGGGAGTTTATCTTTTTGCAGGCCGGCATTGGGAACATACGAATAAGGGGGAGTAAAAGGTGGCTCAACCTTACTCCGGCACCCCGGCATCCCGGTAAGCAACGTCGCTACCAGCACCACCACCAGGATGCTCCAGAGAAATCTCCGTCTTGTCATAAAAAAACACCTCCACTTTTTTGTTGCTTCTCTTAGATGAAGCCGGAAGAAAAGCCCTGATTTATTAATGGGATAATCATCGACAACAGAATCCCGGCAGTTTTTATGTATCCCCCAGATCAGGGAAATCGTGCCGCCAGATCCATGCTTATGTCATTATTATCGCATAGACTGCCATAAAAGTAAAGTGAAGCAGGGTTTTCAGTGTTTTCTTCCAGTTTGCGTTGTTTTTTTATAACTTTTGTTATAATTTTTTTAAAATTGTCTTTCTTTACCCTGTTCTTCACTTTTTCGCCTTCTTATGCGTACTATTACTGATATTCCTAAATATGTTTTCACCGGCGATAATGATATACTCGTAAATATAGTGATACCTTTTAAGCTGGGATGTCTAGGCAGGCATATTTACATATATCTATTCCAGTTCTGCAAAGGCAGAAGGAAATATGGACAAGGGGGAGGGTGATTCAGAGTTGCCGGAGTTCCGTGGGGAAGACTATTTTGAAAGACAGCCCGGCATGGTTAATGATTTGGTTGCCATCGAAGGAAACCGCGTTGTCTTGAAGAACATGATTGGCAACAGGTTCCCGGTTGTTTGCGGAGATGAAAATGTCAGCCTGTATTTGAACGGCCAGCCGGTGTCGGGATCAATAATCCTGACGGATACAACTCAGCTAACCTTCGCAATATAAGATAAAGCTCCGGAAAGCAACATCGAGATTGAGATCACCTCCAGTAAAATGCGGGCCTATCTTAAGATTTCACAAAAGCCGGGAGTCAAATACCGGCCGGTTCTCCTGCCTGCCCCCGGCCTTGATGAAGATGTTCTGATCAGCACTGAGGAAGACGAGGAAATCCCCGCTACCCCGATCACCGAAGAAGAAGTCCTGCAAAAACTGGCAGAGAAAAGGATCACTTATGGTCTGAAAAAAGAGGCGGTCAAAAAGGCGGTAGATAACCCCGGCACATCGGTGCTGGTGGCCGAGGGCACGCCCCCGGTTCCCAGTGTTGACGGTTATATCGACTATATCTTCGAGCAAAAAATGACCGAGCAACCGGTTGACCCATCCGGAAGAGTCGACCATTACCGCTCGCACAGTGTTGTTTCCTGTAAGAAAGGCGAGATTTTGGCGGTAAAACACCCGCCGGTACCGGGAAAGCCAGGGCGTAATATCTTCAACGAAGAGGTTATACCCCCCGCGCCGGCCGACCCGGAATGGCGGGTTGGCGACGGGGTTCTGCTTATTGAGGAAAATGCCATTGCCCACCGGTCCGGCTGGCCAATGATAAAAGACGGCCGTTTGACCGTGCTCCCTGTTTATAGTGTGGATGCCGATCTCGACCTGTCCGTGGGGAATATCGACTTCCACGGAGATGTAATCATCAACGGAAACGTACAGGATAATTTTGAAATCAAAGCAACCGGCCTGGTAAAAGTCGCCGGAAATGTAACGCAGGCCTTGATTGAGGCCGACGGGTCGGTGGAAGTGGCAAAGAACATTATCGGGAGCCGGGTGACAGCAGGAGGGGTCTCCACTTATTACCAAGAGGTTTCT
>JAAYIC010000066.1 GCA_012735195.1 Bacillota bacterium | reverse complement strand
GGATGTTGATGGTGTTGGCGATGGCCGCCCCCAGATAACTGGCTGCCTCTTCCCAGAGCTGAACGGGCGGACCCCTTATGAAGTGCTCTTGCTTTACGGGATGAACCTCTTCTCCTATGCCTTGGCGGCCTTCTTCTTATTCAACTTGTCCACTGACATCGAGAACCTGGTAATAAGCGGGCGTTTGGACGGGATCTTGGTGAAACCGGTCAACCCTTTTCTCTACTTGATCTGCAACGGCTTCAACGTCGCCTATTTCAGCCATATCAGCCTGGCGGTCCTCACGATGATCATCTGCTTTCGCGGCTTGGGCATAAGTTTGACCCCGGTAATGCTGGGGATGCTGGCGCTCTCGATCTTGGGAGCGGCGCTGATTCACGCCGCGGCGATGATCATGACTTCCGTCCCTGCCAGCTGGATGCTCCGGGCCAGGTTCTCCGATATCCTCTACTGGGGGCTCCGGGAATTTATCAACTACCCGCTCTCTATTTATAACCGGGTTGTCCAGGTCATCCTCACCTTTATTCTCCCGTACGGCTTCATCAGCTTCTACCCGGCCCAGTTGTTCTTGGGGAAAGAAGACTATTTGTTCCACCCGTCTTTACCGTATGCCACTTTCCCGGTGGGGCTGGGCCTCTTCTTTTTGGCCTACCGGTTTTGGCGGTACGGGATCGACCGTTACCAGGGAACAGGGACATGAAAGAGGGGATACCATGGCTTATATCAATGTCGATAATGTGGTGAAAGAATTCAAGGTGGTCCGGAGGGAAAAGGGGCTGAAAAACGCGCTCAAGTCGCTTTTCCGCCGGGAATACGAGACAGTAACCGCGGTTGACCATATCAGTTTCGAAATTGAGAAGGGAGAGTTGGGTGGTTATATCGGCCCCAACGGCGCCGGGAAATCCACCACCATCAAAATGCTCTCCGGGATCCTGGTCCCCACCGCCGGCACGATCACAGTGGATGGGAGCATCCCCCACCTGAACAGGGAAGAAAACGCCCGGCGGATCGGGGTGGTCTTTGGCCAGCGATCTTCTTTGGAATGGGATTTGCCCATGGAGGAGACCTTTGATCTTTTTCAAAAGATTTACCGGATAGACGAAAAGGTATATCAGAGAAATGTCGAATTTTATGTGGAACTCTTCGAGATGCAGAGCTTCCTGAAGCGGCCGGTGCGGCAGCTCAGTTTGGGGCAGAAAATGCGGGCGGAGATTGCCGTTGCCCTGCTCCATGACCCGGAGATCCTCTATCTGGACGAACCGACTATTGGTCTGGATGTGGTGGCGAAAAACCACATTCGTCAGTTTATCAAGAGAATAAATTCGGAAAAGAAGATCACCCTGATGCTGACCACCCACGATATGGACGACATTGAGCAAATCTGCGACCGGATCATCATGATTGACAAGGGAAAAGTCTTATATGACGGTTCCCTTGAGAAGTTCAAGGAGAAATACGGCGGCGAGTATACAGTTACCGTGGATTTTGTCCAAGCTGAAGAAGGCAGGGAAGTGGATCCCCGGCTGAAACTGGTCTCCGACGAGGGCAACCGCAAGGTTTACGAAGCCCACCGCAGTATCATCGAGACCACCGATGCCTTGAGGTACTTCATTGACAATTTCGAAGTAAGCCATTTAAATATCCGGGAGGCTGATATCGAGGATGTGGTGAGGAATGCTTATACAAATGGCTAGGAAAGGGCTTGCGCCGCAATCAAAACAAGAGAAGGGAGCGGGCGGCCCGGAATATGTTCAGCAAATGAACGTGTACTGGATAACCATTTAATTTTCTAATTGCCCTGCCCAAAAAAACCAGTGAAGATCCGGCGGATTTGTTGTACAATAATATGCATACAAATTTCGAACCAAGACGCGCGTAGCAGAAGATATTTTTCTAATCAAACTTTAATCTGTGCGTAAAAAACCTCTAATTCATATGGTTTATACTCTACCTAATAAACCAAAGAGATTTGGGTGTAGTGGATGAAGAAGGTATTCGGTGTTATACGGAAAGTGGATTTACGCCTCTTCCTCGCCATAAACCGGCTGCGGAGCAATTGGCAGAATAAATCCTTTTCGCTCTTGACAAATCTGGGCGGCCTGTATTTCCAGACCAGCCTGGCGCTGTTTTTGACCTTATTGCCGGCGACTAGAAATACCGGGTTAAAGCTGGGGATCACCCAACTGGTAGTAGCGGGAAGCGTACAGCTGATAAAACATATTGTCTCCAGGGTCAGGCCTTATATTGCTCTGGCAAACATCATCCCACTTAAGACGGAAAGGGATTATTCATTTCCCTCGGGGCATACCGCCGCCGCTTTTTCGGCGGCCCTGACTATAAACGCCTCGGTACCGCTGGCCATTTCTATTATCACTTTCGCCTTGGCGGCCTTAATCGGCTACTCCCGGATCTATATAGGCGTCCACTACCCATCGGATGTTATTGTCGGCGGCTTGATTGGTTACACGATTGCCGGGGTTTTGTTGTTGGTGCTATAAGGCTGGAGTTGAAAAGGTGTTGCCAAGCAACCCTTTTTTTATCTTCACAAAACCTGCTGAATGCAGGTTTTATTATTAGCTTATCTCAATCAAATGATAGTGTGGATCCTTTATTTGCCAATAGTTGTTGTATTATGCAGGAGATTGGTAAAAATAAGCGAATCAGCTATTATAGTTAATATATCTGCTTTAAGAAAGAAGATAGGAAAGAGTATATTCATTCAGAGATAGTAAGGTTAATATGGGGAAGCGGGGTGGGTTTGTGAGCAACGAGTTTCGTTGGAAGCAAAGGTTCGAAAACTTCTCCAAGGCCTATCACACCCTTTGCCGGATCCTTAAACGACATAAAGAATTACCCGAAGATGAGATCATTAAGATGGCTTTGGTGCAGGCTTTTGAGTTTACTTATGAGTTGGCATGGAATGTGATGAAAGATTATCTTGAAAGTGAAGGATTTACTGAGGTTAAAAGCCCTAAACAGACCATGAGAACAGCTTTTCAAGTCGGACTTATTAATAATGCTGAAAAATGGATGGAGACGATCCAAAAGAGGAATCTTGCCAGTCATGCATATGAACAAACTATTTTAGATGAGACGGTCCAATTTATAAGAGATGATTTTTATTTACTGGTAACAAAACTCTATGAAGATATGAAGAGGGACGCTCATGAAACACGGAATTAGTGACACCCAACTACAGGAGATAATTAACTTCATAAAAGAATACCGGGAAGTCGAGGAAGCAGTGCTCTTTGGTTCCCGGGCGCTAGGTACTTTTAAGGGAGCCTCGGATGTGGATATTGCCTTAAAGGGGGAGAAGGTAACCCATTCCTTGGCGGCCAAAATGAAGTTTGACATCGAAGAAGATACTTACTTGCCCTTCTTCTTCGATTTTGTCGCATACCCCATGATTAAGAACAAGGAACTTAAGGAACATATTGATGCTAAAGGGATCGTTCTTTATCGTAAGGAATGACGGTTTAAAGGACTCTAAATCGTTATTGTAATGTGAAACCGGGCGCGAGCATGGACTGGGGGGAACGCAATGATAAGACCACGCCTGTTCAAAAGGACTGTATTGTCCAAACCGGAGCAGAACGTAACTTATAAACATCGGCGCAAACCACTGCGAAAGAATAAGTCTGACCGGGTTTAAGTCCAGTTACACGGTAAATTTTAACATCTTTATCGAAAATGGTTGCAATTACTGCAGGATTGTCT
>JAAYIC010000084.1 GCA_012735195.1 Bacillota bacterium | reverse complement strand
TATTTTATAGCCAAGCTTTCATTGATTTGATGGGATAGTGGTAATATTTTAACTCCTGTTTCTAAACCATATCTCCCCGGCCTGCTGCGCAAAGATAATTATCAATACAAACAGGCCGGTTTCAAAGAGATAGTACAAGTATTGAAAAATGAACTTTAACCATCCAAGGTTTTGGAACTCCTTAACCACTTTTAGGCCATTCCAAAGAATAGCGCTCATCACTATTGATACAACCAATAAGCCAAGACAAAGAACCCAACGTTTTATCCCAATGGCGTTCCTTTGTGAAAAGATATCAAAAGCAAGCTTTTTCTTGGCAAGCATTACTAAAAGAAAAATAATGATCAGCACTATGATACACGTAACAAGCCAGTGGCTGATAATCTCTCTTGTTGAGAAGTCCCAGAGCCCTTTACCGTAAACAAGAGGTTCGATGAAAAAAGCCAGTAAAATCTCGGAACCCATCCCGGCAAAAGCCAGTAGGCTGAGGATAAAAAAAGCCAAGCCTTTTTTTGCTTTACATTGGTTATCAGTCATACTCATGCCTCCCCTTATCCATGCTTACCAGCGTTTCTGGATCTTCCCCAGCTTGGCTTCGACAATCTTCCGATAGAATACACCCCCTGCCTGGTATAACTTCTCTATTATCCTTAATTTCCCTTCAATAGCATATTTTATAGCGGGCGCCGGGGCCAAAAAAAGCGGCTGCCACCCTTGGACAGCCGCCAGGTTTGCCGTAAAACCCATGTCGCCTACTCCTTAAAAACTGGTCAGCTCGTGAAATCCTTTTATGGCGAAGCTATCGGCCATCCCGGAAATATAATCAACAATCGCCCGCTTGTACTCAACCTCGTTTGCTATGTCGTACACGATCTGATTGGCATATTTCGCTTTAGTCTCATACCGGCAAGTGGAATATTTATAGAGCCAGTCCATAAAATAACCCACAAGCAAAGGAAAGCTTGCCTGCAGCTTTTTTAACTCATTAATGGTTTTTTTCCCGGAATACACCCCGGCGAGAAAAGCAAAGATCGACTCGATGATTAACTCGGCATACTTTTTGAAGACCGCAAGCCTGGGATGGTAGTAGATGTTTTCATAATTAAACTTCTTTATAAGGTTGATCAGGCGTAAATGCTCTTCGGAGAACCTGATCCCCGCTTCAGGGTTGCTATTCTGGCATAAGTCCATCATAAACCTGTGCATAAGCACGGTGTTATTGATCTCGCGGAAATTGATATCCCCGGTACCCAGTACCTCGCCAAGCATCTCCTTGAGCTCGTTTATCTGTTGGCTGGACAATATCTCTAAAGTAAGGGCATCCTCAATATCCCTGCCCAGGTAGGAAATCTTGTCGGCGATCTTCACGATGCAGCCTTCCCAGGTGAAGGGCTGGTATTGATTGGCGTAGGTCATCTTCTCCAGCGGCAGGTATTCCTGGCGGGGGAAGATTGCGTTCTCATCCACCTCGCCGCAATGGGTAATAATCCCATCGCGCACGGCATAGGTGAGGTTCAGGTTATGCTCGTAACCGTCGGCCCCGGGGAGCGTCTCCAGCTTGTCGACAAACCACAAACTGTTCTTTTCATGCCAGAATCTCTCCCCGGCAAAGCCGGAAACGATCTTCTGGAGGATCTTCTCCCCTTCATGGCCGAAAGGGGGATGCCCCAGATCGTGGCCGGTCGCAATGGCGATCGCCAGTTCCGTGTTGAGCCCTAGCCTCTGGCAGAGGGTGACGCTGACTGCGGCAACATGGTTCACATGTTCAATACGTGTACAAATATGATCGTTTTGCGTGGCAAAAAAGACCTGGGTCTTGTGCTTCAGCCGGCGGTAGGCGGTGCAATGGAGGATCCGGTTATAGTCCCGCCAGAATTCGCTGCGGATATCACTGTCCCTTTGGTAGATCTCCGTCACTCTTTTCACAAGTAGATCCCATTTTTCGTTCCCTACCACCGCCGCAACTTTGGAAAATGGCACAGTACCTACCCCCTATGCATTGCAAATTTCAGGCTCCATATCGTTACCGTATCTTCCCCAGTTTCTCCCGGACGATATCCCGGAAGACCTGCTCTTGCACTTTTGAAGGAAATGCCCGCTTGGGAATGATGAAGGGCACGTCTTTCCCATATAAGAGAAAGTAAAACTCTTTACTCTCCCGCGCTCTTTTAAAATAACCCCATTCTGCTTTAAATTCAAGATCTCCCATTGTTCCTTGGATATAATCATGAGAAAAGGTTAATATGTATTTGGAATTATACTTTGACTCATT
>JAAYIC010000123.1 GCA_012735195.1 Bacillota bacterium | reverse complement strand
ATGGCTTCTTCCCTGGTGTAATTCTTACCCTGAAGCCACCCTGGATTCTGGCTGTGCCAAGCCAGGGTATGGCCACGGACCATCATCCCGTTCTCTTCCGCAAAGGCGACAATGGCATCCCCGGGGGTAAAATTATACGAGGACTCACTCCAACGGATAGTCTGCCACTTCATGACATTCTCCGCCACCACGGCGTTGAATTCGCGTTGAAGCACCTCGACATACTGCTGGTTATTGGGATACATGTTCCCACCGTAGCCAACCGCTGCGCCAACATAAAAATCGAGCTCTTCCGCCAGGTCTTTTAGGTACGGGGGGAAGTCATCCTCTATTGCTACATAACCGCCCTTACTACCACTCCGGCACCCCGGCATCCCGGTGAGCAGCGTTGCTGCCAGCACCACCACCAGGATGCTCCAGAGAAACCTTCGTCTCATCATAAATAAACACCTCCGATTTCTTCTTCTTTCCGTCATTGCCGCCAATAAGTAAAGCCGGGGGATAATCCCCCAATCCGCTTCAGGAGGTGAAATTGCCATTGGCGACCATACTGTGCCGGCAATCTTCTATGTATTTCCCAGGGATAGAGAAATCCTGAAGCAGATCTATGCTTATAGCATAATTATCGCACAGAGTAACAAAAAAGTAAAGTTTGAGTGAGGTTTTGGGCCCTTTACCATTTCTTATTTCATTTTACCCTGAATTTCCGGCCTTTCTCAGCCTCCCGGCACAATTATGAATTTGCGAGGAGACCGTAGCCACGCCGGCCGGCGGTGGATTCCCTCTGTGGTTCCGGGTTTTTTTGCCTGTTGTTATGATTTTTTCAAAATCACCCTTTATCTCCCTATTCTTCTCTTTTGTACCTTCTTTTCGTTCTCGTAATAATTCTTTTAAATATTTTATCCGCCTCTAATGATATCTTCATACGGCAATGATATACTTCTCCTGTAATGATGTATTTATTATATGACATCTTTGTAATAAACTGGCTCGACAGATCTGGTTATGCATTTTGTTTTATTCAGACTCAGCACAGGCGAAAAGGAATGAAAAATAGATAGCGGAGAGGGGGATTTAGACTTGATGGATTTCTGCTCGGAAAAAAATACTGAAAAACAGCGTCACAAGTTTGAAGAATTGGTTGATATCGAAGGGAACCGCATTGTCTTAAAGAGCCCGGTTACCACCAAATACCCGGTTGTTTGCGGGGATGAAAGCATTAAATTGTACATGAACGGGCAATATGTAACAGAAAGTGTTATCCTGACGGAAACAACACAACTCACCTTTGAACTAGAAGATAAACCTCCCGAAAGCAAGATCGAGCTTGAGATCACCCCTGACAAGATGCGGGCCTACCTTAAGATCACGCAAAAACCCGGAGTTAAATACCGGCCGGTGCTCCTGCCCGCCCCCGGCCTTGATGAAGATATTTTGGTCAGCGCAGAAGAAGACGAGGAAATCCCCGCTGCGGGGATCACCGCCGAAGAGGTCATGCAAAAACTAGAAGAGAAAGGGATCACCTTTGGCCTGAGAAAGGAGTCGATTGGAAAGGCGCTGAAAAACCCCGGCACACCGGTTTTGGTGGCGGAAGGCACCCCTCCGGTTCTCAGTGTTGACGGTTATATTGACTATATTTTTGAGAAAAAAACAGAAGCCGATCCGGTTGACCCTTCCGGGAAAATCGACTATTTCAGCTTTCACAAAGTGGCTTCCTGTAAAAAAGGTGAGATCCTGGCGGTTAAGCAACAGCCGCTACCAGGAAAACCGGGACGTAATATATTCAATGAGGAGGTTATACCTCCGCCGCCCGCAGAACCGAAATGGCGGGTGGGTGAAGGGGTAATAGTTATTGAAGATAATGCCATTGCCACCAAGTCCGGCCGGCCGCTAATCAAAGACGACCGCTTGGTTGTCCTGCCCGTTTATTGCATAGACAAAGATCTCGACCTGTCAGTGGGAAATATCGATTTCCACGGTGATGTAATTGTTAATGGAAGCGTACAGGATAATTTTAAAATTAAAGCAACCGGCCGGGTAAAAGTCGCCGGAAATGTAACGCAGGCCTTGATTGAGGCCGACGGGTCGGTGGAAGTGGCAAAGAACATTATCGGGAGCCGGGTGACAGCAGGAGGGGTCTCCACTTATTACCAAGAGGTTTCT
>JAAYIC010000035.1 GCA_012735195.1 Bacillota bacterium | reverse complement strand
GCTGAATCCCGAAAATAAAAAAAAGCCTTGACCAGGCTTTTTCCATTGCAATCTGCGCGGCTTATGTGATATGGTTTTTGATCGATTAACCACAAAAAACTGGTGGAGATGACCGGATTCGAACCGGCGACCTCCTGCGTGCAAGGCAGGCGCTCTCCCAGCTGAGCTACATCCCAACATATTCCCCTAGATAAAAAAAATGGTGGGCATAGGTGGATTCGAACCACCGACCTCACGCTTATCAGGCGTGCGCTCTAACCAACTGAGCTATACGCCCACAAAATCTCTCTATGACACTTTAAAAGTGTATCATAAAATTGCTCTTTTTGCAAGGGCATTACCCCATTTTTTTAAAGAAAATCAATCCGGTCAGAAAAGACCTTATTTTGGGAATGCTTTCCAGATTAACGGCTTCCGTTCCGCCTCCCTTTGGGGTTTCAGTTCAGGGAGAGGTTCAGGCGCAACCTCCGGCCCATGCGCCCCTTGAGATTGGGATTGGGTTTTGGCGCCGGTTTCTTTTTCGATGCTTAATTCGGGTTGGGACTGCCCTGTTTCAACCGGTCCAAGCGGTAAGCCATCCGCTGCGCCGGCTTGTACTTGCGCTTCAAAAACCGCAGGCGTTGGCGAAGTGCCGCTCATCGCGGGCGTTGTTTCCGCATCCCCGGTTTCCGTCCCCAACTCCGTTTCAGGGTCCGTACCGGCCATAGCGGATTGGACGAGAAGAATCTCTTCCCCAAACCTACCCCGGACGGTTTTTCGCCAAAAGGGGCCGGGGTCGCCGGTATAAGAGCTTTCCGGTAATCTAATTACATTTCTCCCATAGCCAGGAAATCCGGGAGAAAAACCTTCTCCGGTAAAATCGCCCGGCCTGCCGCGGGTAGAAAAACTCCTTCGCATCCTTTCTCACCCTTCCTTTCACGTGCGATTCACTTTCCCTATTTTATGTTCATACAATATCCCGGGTGACAAGCGCGCGTGGGTACGGGTTAAGAGATGACGGAATCCATCCCTGGAACAAGAAGAAAAGCGCGTGCAGGTACGAGGCGAAAGACTAAAGGAGGTTCAACAATGCTGCAGAAAGAATTCGTCCTGGAACAGGTGCTTGATGTGGCCCATCTGCCTGTTCTCCTGGGGGGAGACGGTATCGTCGCCGCCCAAGCCATGGCGGAAAAAATAGTTGAGACCTTTCAGGCCCACCGGAGGTTAATCTATTGCGGGTTTGAGAATTACCGGAATATCGCCGCTCATCTGGCAGGTGAGATGCGTACCGGGTTGGTTATGAAAAGACCGCCTTTGCCCGTGTTACTACTCGACACGGGAGAGAATAAGGTAAATACCGGCGAACCCCGGGAAGACGTCCTCCCCTTGGAAGAAAGTCTCCTTCAGCAACTGGCCGCAGAGGGGGAAGAAAACGATACCCTCCTGATCCTCAACAGCGGCAAAAACAGGGTTTTAGACTCCCTGCTGGCCACAGCAGCAACGATGAACCTGACAACCCTGGTTTTCAGCGGCTATCCCCGGCCAAAAAAGATCTCCCCGCCCTATCTTTTTTACATCCCTTCTGCCAACCCCGCCCGCCTGGAAGAAGTCTTCCTGATTATGGGACACATTATCTGTACTCTGGTGGAATCGATTCTTTTTTCCGACGGGGAGGGGATATAGACGCCGATAACACCGGAGCAACAGCTGTTGGCAACGGTTCGCTGGCAACAGTTCATCATCAGCGGCTCGTTGCCAATGGTTCGTTGGCAATAGCCCGTTATTATCAGCTGGTTGTCAACAGTGCGTTGTCAACAATTCTTCAATCCGGTCCAGTCCTTCCCGGATCTGTTCAAACCCCAAGGCATAGGAGAGCCGGAAGTAAGAGGGCGCGCCAAAGCCGGAACCGGGAACTACCGCCACTTTGATTTTCTCCAAAAAGAGTTGTGCCAGATCATCTCCGTTTTTAATGATCCTGCCGGCGATCCGGCGGCCGGCAAGCTCCGCCATGTTGACAAAAACGTAAAAAGCCCCTTCCGGATTTAAACAGTCCAGCCCGGGTATGGCTCTCACCCGTTGTACCATGTAATCGCGTCTTTTTTTGAACTCCGCCACCATCATTTGCACGGCTTCCCTTGGCGGATCCAGAAGAGCCGTTATTGCCGCCTCCTGGCAAAAGGTGGTGGGGTTGGAGGTGCTGTGGCTCTGCAACGCGGACATGGCCTTGATAATCTCCCTGTCGCCCAAGGCGTAACCAATCCGCCATCCTGTCATGGCGAAAGTCTTCGACAATCCATTCACGATTACGGTTCTGCCTTTAATTTCAGGCCCCAAGGCGGCAATGGAAACATTGGGGAGGCCGGTATAATTGATTTCTTCGTAAATCTCGTCGGAAATAACCAGCATATCATGGTTGGCAATAACACCGGCCAGCGTGGAAAGCTCTTCCCGGCTGTAGACCGCCCCTGTGGGATTGTTGGGTGAATTAAGCACCAAAGCCTTAGTCCGGGGGGTGATGTTCTTTGCCAGGAGTTCGGGGGAGATCTTAAACCCCTCATCCGACCCGGTGGCAAGGAGTACCGGTTCGGCGCCGGCCAGCCGGATCTGTTCGTAATAACTGACCCAGTAAGGAGAGGGAAGAAGCACCTCGTCACCGGGATTACAGGCAACCTGGAAAACGTTGTATAGGGCATGTTTGGCGCCGCAACAGATGATAACCTCTTCCGGCTGGTACTCCAGTCCTTGCTCGCGCCGGTATTTATGACAAACCGCTTCTTTTAAATGATAAATACCTGAAGCGGGAGTATATTTCGTACGTCCTTCCTGTAAAGCCCGGATCGCCATCTCTTTAATTTCTCCCGGAGTATCAAAATCCGGTTCCCCTGCGCCAAAACCGATGACGTTCTCGCCCCGGGCTTTTAATTCTTTGGCGATCGCGTCAATAGCCAGGGTGGGAGAAGGGTTAATCCGTTCCGCGCGCGCCGATAAAAAACGTCTCATCCGGTAAGCCTCCTTCACCTGCTGCCATGGCTGTCTGCAGATGGTATTTTGTCGCATTTTAATCATACATAAAGAATCCCCTCTTTGACAAGGGAAGAGTAAAAAAATACTGTATTCATGCTAAAAGCACAAATGTGCAACGAAAACCCGTATAGCCCCGAACACATTTACACCGCGTTTGTACGTGAGTACAAACACGAAACCTGGAAAATAATGCGTCCTACACAGCACAAAACTCTATAAGATCCGCGCCGCGTTTGTACGTAAGTACAAACACGAAACCCAGAAAATAGTACGTCTTATACAGCACAGAACTGTATAAGATCCGCGCCGCGTTTGTACGTAAGTACAAACACGAAACCCAGAAAATAGTACGTCTTATACAGCACAGAACTGTATAAGATCCGCGCCGCGTTTGTACGTAAGTACAAACACGCACGCGGATACGCGGAGCGTATCCGCGCTTAGTCCCAAACCGCAGGCCCGACGCTTTTATGCCTCAGGTAATTATAAACCCTGGCCCTGGAGACCAAATTAAAGAACCAGAGCAGCATCAGGTGTTTTTTGAACGGCTGCAAGCGTTTGAAGATCGACGGATAAGAAAAAAAACTCCGCCACGCCCAATCCACCCCTTCCTGCAGACGCTGGGCGGACATAAGTAACGGCTGGAAAACAACACGGTTCACCGTGTAGTGCCCCCAATCCCGATCCAGGATCCGGTCGGCCTTCTCCATCTCCTCGTAAAGCTTTGTTCCGGGAAAAGGCGTTAAGACGCCAAACTGGGCTCCTTCCAACCGGACTTCCTCGGCAAAACTCAGCGTGCGTTCAAAGACCGTTTCGTCATCATAATCCAGGCCAAAAATGAACGCCCCCTCGATCGCGATCCCGTGGCGGTGAATTCTTCTAATCGCCTGCTTGATATCGACCAGGTTTACCCTTTTTCCAATTTTCTCCAAATTCTTCGCGGAAAGGGACTCAAGACCAATAAACATCCCCAGGCAACCGCCGACTGCAGCCAAACGCAATAGCTCTTCATCTCTTGCCATATCCAGTGAACCCTGGCTGAACCAGTATTTTTTTAAGGGACGCAGCCGCCGGAAGAGTTCTTTGGCATACTGAATATTGGCGGTGATGTTGTCATCTACAAACGCCACGATCTTACCGGGGAGACTCTTGACTTCTTTAATCACATCCGCCACCGGCCGGAACCTGTAGGTGCGCCCGAAAAAACTGGAAACCGTGCAGAAAGAACAGGAAAAAGGGCAGCCTCTGGTAATCTGTACGGTCTGGGGCACCACATAGTCTTCAGCCCGCCACAGATCCCGCCGGGGCAAGGGGAACTCTTCCAGGTCGAGATACTGCCCGGCCCGGTAAAGGGTTTTTAGTTCTCCCCGTTCAGCATCGGCCACCACTTGCGGCCAAACTTTTTCCGCCTCACCGATGACAACGGCATCGGCGTGGGCTAGTGCCTCTTCCGGCAGGGCGGAAACATGCATCCCCCCCAAAACCACGGGGATTCCTTTGGCGCGAAATTGATCCGCCAGCCGGTAAGCCCGGGGAGCAAAGGCCGTCATTACGGTTATTCCCACCAGATCCGCGCCGGCATCCGGCTTCAACTCCGCCAGATGTTCATCAACCAACTCCACCTGGTGGCGCCGGGGGGTACAGGCGGCAAGCAGCGCAAGGTTTAAAGGTGGAAACAGACCTTTGCGTTTTTTATTGCCACGAGGGGCGGGTAGAGACAGACCGGGGTTAACCAGTAAGATTCTCATTGTTCTCTCCTGTTCCGCGGATAGCCACGGGTTTACTCGCGCGTGCGTGTGCGCGTGTTCAAAGTCTTCCCCGGGTTCCCGGAATTAAACCGCCCCTTCTTTTTGGATAAATTCACCCCAGTTCAGTCCAGGTTAAGACCGAAGGCAGGCAGGAAGGTCCCCCATTCTACGGTGGTAGGCAATGCATTCACAGCAGCGGGCCCAGCGCGCGCAATAAGTGCTGCTGCAAGGGCATTCTTTCCGATTCTTTTCATATCTGGGGCAATCGGACACTTGGCTTATCCTCCCTCCTCGTTCCTTTCTCCCGTTATCGTTATTCGGCTGCTTTGGCGTTGGCCACGATCTCTTCGGCCAAATTGGGCGGGACTTCCTCATAATGGTCGAATTCCATCTCAAAATCGCCCCGGCCTTGGGTAATAGAGCGCAGGTCCACAGAATACTGGGACATCTCCGCCTGCGGAACCAGGGCATTAATCACCTGCATTCCGTTTTGCGGTTCCATCCCCAAAATCCGGCCGCGTTTCTTGTTGAGGTCGCCGATAATGTCGCCCATATACTCCTCAGGAACAACCACTCTCACTTTCATCACCGGTTCCAAGAGGATCGGCTGGGCTTCCACAAACCCTTTCTTTAAAGCCATTGATGCGGCAATTTTAAAGGCCATCTCCGAAGAGTCAACACTATGGTATGAACCGTCATAAAGGGTTACCTTTATATCCACCACGGGATAACCGGCCAAAATTCCTTCGTCCATGGTTTCCCGTACTCCTTTTTCCACCGCCGGGATATACTGCTTTGGTACCGCCCCGCCGAAGATCTTATCGACAAACTCAAATCCTGTACCGGTTGGCAGGGGTTCGATTTCCAGCCAGACATGACCATACTGTCCGCGGCCTCCGGATTGCTTCTTGTGCTTCCCCTCTACCTTGGAGGTCCCCCGGATCGTCTCCCTATACGGGACCTTGGGGGTCTTCAAGTCAACCTCCACCCCAAACTTCTTCTGGAGTTTACTGGTGATCACCTCTAAGTGCAGGTCTCCCAAACCGGCCAGGAGCAGTTCCTTGGTGGTGGTATCCTTTTCCACCTTAATGGTGGGGTCCTCTTCCACCAAACGGTGTAAACCGCTGCTGATCTTCTCCTCGTCGCTTTTCCCTTTGGGATAGACCGCCATAACCAGACGGGGCTTGGGAAAATCAATACCCGGCAAGAGCACCGGCCGGTCCTTGGTACAGAGGGTATCGCCGGTAGCTGTCACCTGTAATTTGGCAACAGCACCGATATCACCGGCTCCTACTTCTGTAACGGGTATCTGGTTTTTCCCTTTAATTAAGAAAAGCTGCCCGATTCTTTCCTCCTGGTTCCGGGAGGAATTAAGGAAATGGGAGTCGGATTTGCCCACACCCGAATAAACCCGGAAAAGGGTCAGCTTCCCGACAAACGGGTCGGCCATGGTCTTAAAGACCAATGCGGAGAGAGTCTCTTCCCGGCTGGCTTTTAACTCCACCATTTCCCCTTTACCCGGAATTTCAGCTTCTACCACTCCGGCAACGTCCGGGGAAGGAAGCGTTTGGATGATCGTCTCCATTAATTCGGTTATTCCCACGCTCTTTAAGGCGGAGCCACATAAGACCGGCACAATCTCCCCTTTCATTGTTTCCCGGCGAAAACCGGTGAGGAGATCCTCCGGGCTGAGCGCATCATTCTCCAAATACTTATCGAGCAACTCCTCATCGGATTCAGCCACAGCCTCGGTCAGCATCTGGTAATAATTATCCACTTCCCCGCTTAACTCTGCGGGTATGGGAACTTCTTTCCCGTCCTGCCAGGCTTTTTTGTTAATTATGTCGACAATGCCCGCAAAATTCTCCGCTTCGCCTATGGGAAGTTGAATAGGGATAATCCGGTTACCAAACTTTTCCCGCAGGGCGCTTACGGCCTTGCTGAAATTGGCGTTCTCCCGGTCCATTTTGTTTATGAAAACCAGCCGCGGCAGAGACCGCTCATTAAGATAATCCCAGGATTTTTCGGTCCCCACCTCCACACCGCCGGTGGCACAAACCACCAGTATGCCTGCTTCAACTACCCGGCTGGCGCTTTTTACCTCGCCGACAAAATCAAAAAAACCGGGGGTATCCACAATATTAAGCTTATGGTCTTTAAATTCACAGGGGGCGACGGCAGTATTAATTGAAATCTTCCTTTTAATCTCTTCAGGATCATGATCCATCACCGAGTTGCCTTCATCCACTTTGCCAAAACGGTCCGTTGCCTTGGCATTGTAGAGCATTGCCTCGGCCAGCATTGTTTTTCCGCACCCACCGTGGCCCACCAGGATGAAATTTCTCAATTTGTCCATAGCATAGCTCTTCAACCCGATTCCTCCCTCAAAGAACTCATAATCTTAGTCTACTCTACTATTCTACTGTCTTCAAGTATTTCCTCCCGGACAATTTTTTTTTAATAAAAAGGTGATTAATATCCGGAAAACTGGATAAAATAATACCGGCAGGCGAACCGGCCGAACCAAGACTGAATCCGGTCCCCGACGGAGCTGTAGTCCGCCAGCGACCGGAAGAGGTCGGGCAAAGGTCAGAGCGGGCAGGATGTCGATCTTCCTGCTGAACACTGGCCGGCGCGAAGGTCTTTCCAATTTGGCTATAGGATGCGAGGAAGGCGTTCTATAGTTGAGTTGTTAAGGCCGAGTCAAGAGTCGGCTTCTTCTCTCAAGGGTCAGTTGTTTTTGCGAAGAGTCGCATGGCTCAACCAGGGAGGAAGTCGATTCGGGCAAAGGTTGCCCAGGGTTCTGGAAGAAGCTACAGCCTTTGGATCGTGCGCCTCGAGGAGAGCGGTCCGGTAGGGATCCTGTGCAGCCGGCGCGAAGGTCGGCTTCGCCGCCCGTAGAT
>JAAYIC010000087.1 GCA_012735195.1 Bacillota bacterium | reverse complement strand
GGCCCCGACCTTCCCTGTGGAGCGGGCATAACCATGGGCCGCATGGGCTGCCGCCTGTTCGTGACGGGTTAGAATATGGCGAAATCCCGCCTGATACATGGCGTCATAAATCGGGATTACCGCACCGCCGGGATAACCGAAGATGACCTCCACGCCTTCCCGCCGCAAACTCTCTACTACAGCCTGTGCGCCTGTGATCTTCATGGCTTTCTCCTCCAAATAAAAAGAAATAAAAATCCGCCCGGCTAGGGGCGGAGAGATTCCGCGGTACCACCCTGCTTCTGTGCGGCTTCGCAGCCGGCACACTTGGCAAGTGTCAAACACTTCCCGGTAACGGCAGGTCCGGCCGGCTGTACTCAAACTTGCGCGGTTTTTTCGCGTCACGCTTCCGTTTTTTCCAGTCCGGCAGCTCCGGAGCGACCTTCAACCGGCAACCGGCGCCGGCTTGCACCCCCCGCCGGCTCTCTTTGGCCTTTACCGGTTTACTCCTCTCCTTCTTCGCTCTTGCGTTTTGGGTTTTCCTTTTTTGGGTGTTTGATTATAAATCATATCGCAAGTTGAGGAGGGTTGTCAAGAGGAAAGTTGCCGGTTACAAAAGATTAATTACAGTTCACAAAACCTTAATCTGATAAGTGTTTTCAACGGTTTCGCCCTTTCTTTCCTCGTCATCCCAGATCAGTTCCAAGGTGTATGAGCCTTTCTCCATTAATAAAACGGAGATGTTCCCCAGGATCCGGGTTTTTTCGTCCGCCTGTGGTTCTACGTTCCATTGGTCTTTCCAGACCAGCCGCCCGCGGGGGTCGCTTAAACGCGCCTTGACCCGAAGAGTTCGCCCGTGCCCGCCTGCTTCTTCCTGTTGATGACGGTCGTTCCCCAAACAAACCGGAACCAAGAGCAGGTCGCGCTCCCTGTAAACGGCCTTGGCAAAGAGGGCAAAGACATAAACCTGCCGGTAACACAAGCTCAAGACCGAAAAACTCTCTTTGGGCCTTCCGTTGGCATCCACCACGGACCAGAACGGACCGGGAAGCAGATCCCGGAGGCAGAAAAAGAGCATCCCGCCGGTGGGGTTATATTTATGAAAACGCAAACGGTCAACGTAAAAACGGAGGATCTCCCCTTGGATCTTCTGGCTCGCCGGCGCCAATTCTTCCGGAGCCATTCCGTCTTTCCTCATCCCCAGGAGATTTCTGATCTCGCGGGGCACTTGTTCCCAGGCCACCGTCCCGCCTGACGCCGGGAGGCTGTCGGTCTGTGAAAAACTGGGCGCCCCGAACCAGGAGACAAAGCGGATATTCCTTTTCATAACTCCTTTCCGGTAACGGTCGAACTGGTACAGCTCACCCTCTGTCACCCCGTGGCCAAAACCGGTGTCTGACGGGGAAAAAAGGGCACGCCGGCCGGATACGGCAATTACCGGACGCGCCGGGTCCTCTTCCGCCAATTTACGGGCCAGTTTCTTTGCTAAGAGCCGGAGACGGGAACCGGGTTTTGCCCTTCCCTCTTCAGAACCGCTGGCATTAAGGATGGAAGCAGCAACGACCGCCGAATGGCGCCCGAGAAAACGGGCAAATTCACCGGCCTGCGCCAAGACCCGGGCGGTCTGTTTTGCAGGATAATCCGGGTTTAGCGGGAAATCTTGCCAAACCAGAACCCCGGCCTCCGCCGCAGCCCGGTAAAAACCAGGCGCCGCCAGATGCCGGTAACACCTGACCATATTCTGGTTACTCTGCTTGAGCAGGGAAAAATCCTCCCGGTACCTCTCTTCTGTCACCCCGGCCGGGTAAATTGAGGGCGGGAGATAATTACAGCCCTTAAGAAAGATCTTCTCCCCGTTCAAAGTGGAGAGGAACTTCTGCATTACGAAACGGCGGACGCCAAAAAGCTCTGAATCCTCATCCCAAACAGTCCCGCCGCTTTGCAACCGGATCTCCAGACGGTAAAGGGCCGGGTCCCCCAAATCCCACGTCCACCACGGCTTAACCCCGTCCAACGAAAACCCTTCGGCAAAAAGGTTGTTTCCTGGGCGCAAAGCAAAGGAAAACCTGCGTTCCAACGGCGTTCCGGAAAAATTATGCGGGGTAAGGGTTACCACCAATTCAACCGCCGCCTCCCGCGCAGAGAAGATCTCAGCGGTAAGGAAGAAACCGGCCTTCTCCTTTTCCACGGTCTCTGTGCGCAATCGCCAGTCGCGTAAATAGGCCGGGCCGGAACGTAAAATCCGCACCGGCTGCCAGAGCCCGCCGGGGTTATAGGTACGAGGGATACCGGGATACCCGGCAAAAAGACCGGTTAAAAGGGTCTTGTCCTCTCCTCCGGGAGAATCGACCTCCAAGACGAGGGTGTTTTCTTCGCGGAGATAAGGGGTGAGGTCAAAACCGCCGCGCAAAAAGTACCCCTCGGCACTGCCAAGGGCAAACCGGTTTAAATAGGCCCGGAAGCGGTAAAAGACCCCTCCGGTCTGCAGGCGGTAAATATGGTCTGCCAACGGCTTCAGGGAAAAAGCCTTCCGGTAGATCATCTTGCCGGAGTGTTCTTTCAAATCCGGGTTTTCCTGCCAGTGGGCGGGTATCTTCTGGGTAAGCCAGCCTTCCGCCGGCGCTTCATCGCTCAGCCAAAGATTACTGAATTCGCTGACCGGATGTAACTCCCATTCGCCGTTTAGCTCTATGATCTCCCTCATTACCTTTCCCCCTTACCGGTTTTTTCAGATTAAGTCTATTACTTAAATCTATTACGCCTCCGTACGGTAGTTTCCTCTTTTTTTATCTTTTCAGGCCTCCCCGCGCCCGCCGGTCCCGCGTGGCGCCTCCGCCAACAACACCACGGCCTGGGCGGCAATCCCTTCCCCCCGGCCGGTTGGGCCCAGTCCTTCGGTGGTGGTGGCTTTAACGCTGACCGCTGTTTCCGCCAAACCCAGGACGTTGCATAGCTTTTTTTTCATTTTCTCCCGGTACGGGGCGAGCTTCGGCTGCTGGGCGATGATGGTCAGATCCAGATTAACAGGGCTGAACCCGGCAGCGGCCAGTTTTGCCATGACTTCCGCCAGAAGCAGGCAACTGTCGATATCCTTGTAAGCCGGATCGTCATCCGGGAAAAGCGCCCCGATATCCCCTAAAGCCGCGGCGCCAAGCAAAGCGTCGATTATGGCATGGACCGCCACATCCGCGTCGGAATGTCCAGCCAGCCCAAAGGGGGCGGGGATCTCCACGCCGCCCAGGACAAGCCTGCGGCCGGCCTGCAGCCGGTGCAGATCAAACCCGTGCCCCACCCGGTACCGCGGGGCGGTCACCCCTTTTAGCAGGGCCGATGCCGCCAGCAGGTCCTCGGGGGTGGTAATCTTCAGATTGGCGTAACTCCCCATTACCATCTGTACCGGATGCCCCGTATCTTCCACCAGGGCGCAGTCATCAGTGGCGGAAAGACCCTCCGCTGCCGCTTTAAGATGGGCGTGATATATCACGGGCCAGGAAAAGACCTGTGGGGTTTGGACCGCCCAACGCCGGCGGCGGTCGGGGGTCTCAAGGATCATCCCGTCCTCTCCCACTTTTTTTATGGTGTCTTTAACCGGCACCCCGGCGGCGGCGGCTCCCGTCCGGGCGGCGGCCGCCAGGACCCGCCGAATCAGTTCCTCCTCCGCCAGCGGCCGGGCCCCGTCATGAATCAAGACCAACCGGTCCGCCTCCGGGGCACGCCAGCCCTCCCATTGGGCCGCCGCCCGCAGGCCAGCCAGGACCGAATCCTGTCTTCTTCTCCCCCCGTCGACGATGACCAGCTGGCGTTTGCGCCCATATGTACGGAGTTCTTTTTCAAGTAAGGAGAGGATCTCCCTTTTCTCCTCCGGGTGCAGGAGGAGAAAGACGGCTTCCAGTTCCGGCAGGTCCAGGGCTTGCAAGGTACGGACCAGGACCGGTTTTCCCGCAATTTCCCGTAGAAGTTTGGGCCGGCCGGGCCCCATTCGTTGGCCGGTACCGGCGGCGGCAACAATCGCAACCGCCTGCTTTTCCCCCAAAGCCATCGTTCTCACCTGCCGTCCAGCTTAAAGAAGGTACGGCGTGCACCGCCTTTTTTCATTATATCGCAAGCCCGTGTGAAAACCAAGGTTTTCCCGGACAAAAAAAAAGTGGCCTCTTCCACCACTTCGAAATCAGTGATCATCCGGTTTTTCCGCCCGGGCCTGCGAAGATCCGGGCGCCGTACTTGCACGTCCTTGCCCATCGTGTCCCGGCGGCCGCCATAGAAACCACGGCCGACCGCCGCCGGCCCGACAAATCTTCCGGGTCTCTGCAGGCCTGCAGGCACGAATCTACGCGAGAGCGCCTATAACTAAAGATGTTGGATTTCGGTTGCAAATCCGCGTGAACCTACGAAAGGGCGCCGGTCTTGGCGATAAATTCCTCCTTTGGCTTGGCAAAGATCATGCGCCCGGCCGCTGTCTGGAGGACACTGGTCACAGTAACATGAATCTCTTCCCCTATGTATCTCCTCCCTCCGTCCACCACAATCATGGTCCCGTCTTCCAGATAGGCAATGCCTTGGCCGTGTTCCTTCCCGTCCTTGATAACATGGACCAGGATCTCTTCGCCCGGCAAGGCCACAGGCTTAATGGCGTTGGCCAGTTCGTTGATGTTCAGAACCGGCACCCCGTAGAGTTCCGCCACTTTGTTGAGGTTAAAATCATTCGTGATTACCCGGGCATCCATCAATTTTGCCAGACGGACGATTTTGATATCCACATCGGAAAGGTCTGCAAAATCCTTGTCGTAAATACGGATGGAGATATTTGGCTCTTTCTGCATCTTGTTTAAGATGTCAAGCCCCCGCCGTCCCCGGTTGCGTTTTAGTGAGTCGGAAGAATCGGCGATCTTCTGCAGTTCGGCAAGGACAAAGCCGGGGACAATGAGGTTCCCTTCCAAAAAACCGGTCCGGCAGATATCGGCGATCCGCCCGTCAATAATCGCGCTGGTATCCAGGAGTTTATAGACCGGGCGGTTCCCCCACCGGTTTTCTTTCATACCAGCCGGATCAAAAAACTCCGCCCGCAGCCCGAAAAAAGAGGATATCTCCTCCCTCTTGGCCCAAGAGAGCTTCACCATCATCCCGGTGGTCAGCAGCACTACCACCAGTGCCAGCAATGTACCGGGCAATTCCGGCAACCTCCCCACCGGCAGTGAGAAAAGGATCAACCCTGAAACCAGCAGGCCGAAGAGAAGGCCGGAGGCGCCGGTCAGTAATTCCGGTATCGAGGCGTTGTGGAACCGTTGTTCCCAACGGAGCCAGCAGTTTCCCAAAACAAAACGGCCGAAAAAAAAACCTCCAAAAATTCCGGCCAAAACGATGCCGAACTTTACAATGATCCCCAGAAACGGCAGGTAGGCGAAGGCCAGCAAAAAACCGAGAATACCCCCGAAAAAAACAGCAAGAAAAGTCAATAGCTTTAAGAACATCTTTCTTTTACCCCCTTTCTTGTTATACTTTAACCAAAATACGAGAATTTATCCCCTGCCTCCCAGGTAAAAAAAAGACCGGGTAGCCCTGTACCGGAGCTACCCGGTACCAGAACCGCCCGGATTAATCACCACACGTCTATCCGCCTAATACCAACCTATTCAGGTTCACCAAGGTCCACCCTTAAACCAAACCGCGCATAACTAACTCAAACAACCCTCCACCATCTCTTCCACCTGTTCTTCTGTGATATTCTGGGCCAAGACCAACTCGCTCAGAAGAATCTGCCTGGCGTTCTCCAGCATCTTGCGTTCCCCGGTGGAAAGCCCTTTCTCCCGGTCCCGGATCGAAAGGTTCCTTACTACCTCCGCCACCTCATATATATTTCCAGATTTAATCTTCTCCATATTTGCACGGTACCGGCGGTTCCAGTTGGAGGACATGACCGAGGTTTTGCTCTTCAGGATATCCAGGACCTTCCCGACCTCGTCTTTGCCGATTACCTCTCTTACCCCGACCAGATCGACATTGGATACTGGGACCATAATCTTCATCTCGCCCATCGAGAGCCTGATTACATAGTATTTTTCTACGGTGCCGCTGATATCTTTCTCTTCCACCGCTTCAATTATTCCCGCCCCGTGCATCGGGTAGACAACCCGGTCACCAACATTAAACATCACCGGTTACCTCCATCATTCTTTGCTTACTTTATTATAGCACGGGCCGGTTAATAAGTCAAGAATATAAAAGTTTAACAAATTTTCGCCGAAAAGTCAATAGTTATTATAGTTTTTTTTAGAAAAACCGACAGATTTTATCCGTTATACCCGGGGAAATACCTCTCTTTCCTTTTGCTATCTTGCGCATGCGCCGGCTAAATGCCGTTCCGGGTTGATTGGTATCTGCCTGTTTATCTCCTTTGTTCTTCTGCGGCGGTTACCGCAGCGTCACTCTTACCGCACAGGTCTCCCCGGCAGTGACAACTGCTCTGCCCTCACCCTGTAAATTATTTTTTGCCGCCCAGATTCTGTAGGTACCGGCCGGCAGCGCCGCAAACAAGGCCTTTCCCTCTTCTTGATTTGCCATGGTGTTCAGGGCGCGGCGGCGCCCGGCCGGCCCATCTTCCCCTCTGAGCAGGATCCGGGCGTAGGGTACAGCTTTTTCCTCTTGGTCCACGACAGAGACAACCAGGGTCCCATAGACATCATTGACCTGCGGCTCCTCTCCTGCCAAGGCTCTGCCCAAGTCCAGCAGCCCCCAACCGGTCGCCTGGTCCCAACCGGGGGCAGCCAGATCCTCCGCTGTCTTTCTGAGTTGTGCATGCACCCCGCTAATATCCAGATCCGGCCATTTGGATTTGAGGAGCGCTACAGCGCCGCTGACAAAGGGCGTGGCCATGGAGGTTCCCCTCCAAAAATCATATCTCCCCCCCGGGAGGGTGGAATAGACGGCCTGGCCTGGGGCGGCAAGGAAAAGATGACCGCCTTCCGTGGAAAACCTCGCCTTTGTTTTGTCGCTCTTTACCGCACCCACGGCAATCACCCCCGGATAGGCCGCCGGATAAGAGTTGTCGTAGTATTTATGCCTGTTGCCTGCCGCAGCCACCACCGGCACGTTCTTCTCCAGGGCGTACTCGATGGCCTCATGTAAAAACCGGCTGTAACCGGTACCGCTCAGACTCATATTGATCACATGGGCGCCGTTATCCACCGCCCACTTAACGCCACTCCCTATGTTGGCGTAATTCCCCGACCCCGAAGCAGGCAAAACCTTCACCGCCAGCAACCGGCAGGCCGGCGCCACACCGGCGATCCCAACTTCATTGCCGGTCACCGCCGCTGCAATCCCGGCCACGTGGGTGCCGTGGCCGCTGTCGTCACCTGGTAAGCCGGGTTCGCCGAAGCCGCCCCGGGTAAAATCACACCCGCCAATTACTTTCCCCTCCAGGTCGGGATGGGCATGATCAATTCCCGTATCCAATACGGCGATAATTATCTCCTCCGAACCCGTCGTCTCTTTCCAGCCCGCCAGGGCGTTGATCTTCTCCAGACCCCACTGGCGGTTAAAAAGGGGATCATTGGGGGGTTCCGGCAAGGCTTCAGAGGAAGTTTCCGCCAAGTAGTTTGGTTCCACAACCTGGACCTTTCCGGTCTGGAGGAGTTTCCGGCCGGCTGAGACCAGATCAAAGGCGGGGTCGTAGGTGATCCGGTACCAGTCCAGTTCTTTGTAGTAACGGATCTCCTTCCCCCCCACAGCCTGGAAGACCCGGCCGGGATCGGCGCCGAGCTTCAGTCTGACCAGCAGTTCGCCGCTGACAGCCTCAGCACCTGCGCTTATATTAAATGCCGTCTCCGGCGTAAAAATATCTGCCGGCCCCATACCGTCCGCCGGTTCTTTTTGCCAACGGCTGCTGGAAAGGCAACCGTTCATGAGAAGGAAAAAGAGGATGGCCACAATAGGAAGCGGCCTGCAACAGGTCTTTTTCAACTCTTCCCTCCCCTGCCAAAATTTTTACCTTGATGCATAAGGACAGCGCACCGCCCGCGGGCGCCCAGGGCGCCGGGTTTACTCCGCAGCGCCGGTTATAAAGAGAAACGCGCCGTTATAGGAGCCTTCGGCATCACCTTTCCGGCCCCGGCTATAGGCTGCGGAATAGATGGCGGTAACTTCTCCGCCGTCGGTTTCGTAATCATATAATTTACAGGCTTCCGCTTTTGTCACATCCCACTGGTAAGCCCAGTTGTTCTGGAGAGCAAAAAACCCTTCCCAGGTATGATTATACACGATTGCAGTCTGGTCTTTCTTTTTGGTCCGCAGTTGAGCCCGGGCCTCCCGGCGCGGCTCTTCCGAGAGGCTTATGAGGGAAAGTTCATAGTTGTAGGAATCCGCCTCCAGGCCGTTATGTTCCCACTCCAGTGTGGGATTGAGGGGAATGCCCGTGGCCCCATGGGCCGGCGTTTTTAATCTTACTTCAAAACGGCCCAGGGGAACCACTGACCCGGTTTTGCCGCTCCCTTCTCCCCCGGGGCCGTAAGGAACCACCTTGTAATAGGAACGGAGACCCGGGGTTATGTCGGCGGAGAGATCAAAAAAGTAGTACCTCCCCGTTCCCGTATCTTCATAGGCGGCGCCCAGCAGCCGCCAGGGCCCGTTGGCAAAGGACGAGCGGTAGACATTATACCCGCTGAAGCCGGAATCGCCGGCAAACTCATGCTCCCAGCTGAGATGGACGTAACAAGCGGACCTTTCCTCCGCCGCCATAATGGAGAAATCCCCCTGCACCTGCGGAAGATCGCTTTGTATCTGCATATCGTCGCCTTGGGTATAAGCCACAACCCGCAGGGGTTTTTTCATCACCAGAGAGTTCCAGACCGGCGCATCGTTTTTTATTATTACCGGAATCCGGGTGGTAACACAGTTGTTATTCCCGTCGTAGGCCACAATATTGATAAAAGACGGCCCGTCCGGATACCCGGTTGTATCCAGTGTTTTGCTGGAGCCGGCCCCGCCGGCGGTGGGATAATCATAGGGATAGGTAAAAGGAAATTCCGTCCCGATGTCTATGTATATAGATCTGGGTTCATACGCTCCTTCTAGTGTAACAGAGATCCACCGTCTCCCGGAAATTGTCTCGCCGGGAGATACATTGGTTTTTAAAGACGGCGGGGTTGTATCCCCCCCGGGGTCTTCAGGGTCTTGCATGATCAGATCCGCCCTAAAGCTCTCACCGGCGGAAACAACAATCCCCTGAAACCTGCTGCCGGCAAGTCCTGCTTTGCCGGCGACCAGATCAACCTTTAAGCCGGGATCCAGCAGAAAGGAGTACCGCCCTTCACTGTCCGTTTCAGTACCGGCCAACACCGTGCCGTCTTCGTCCGAGAAAACGGTTACCATTGCGCCGGCAACAGCCGTGCCCGCCCGCCCGTAGGTAATTCTCCCTGTTATTTCACAAAGTTTATCGGTAAAAAGGGCGGTTATTGTTTTATCTTTGTCCAGCGGGAAGACAGCCGGGTTGGCTCTGCCGGTCAAATCACCCGCCCACTCCTGGAATACCCATCCGGGAGACGGATGCGCGGTCAATTGAATCTGCACCGGGCCGGCGTCGCCGCCGGCTGCTATTTTCCGGAAGACCTTCCCTTCTCCTTCAGTATCTACCCGCAGATGATAAGGCAATTCTAGAAAATGCGCCGTCACATTCTTCTCAGCGTTCATAACGATGTTTGCCGGGTTATCGGTACCGGTCAGATCACCGCTCCAACGGGAAAAAGCATGTTTCTCCGTTTCTTGCCGGGCAGTCAGAGTTACGGTTGTTCCTCTTTTGTACAACGGCCCGGCCGGTTCCCTGAAAACGGTACCGGCTTCCGCCGGTAGCACATTGACCGTGAGCATATACTCGGGTATCTTGCGGCAGCCGGTGCAGAAAACTACCGGGAAGAAACATATGATAAGAGAAGAAATAATACCGGTTAAAGCGAGGCAGGCACGCCGGTACGCAGTCAACCTTTTCAACATGGCCGTTTCCGCCCCTTCTCAGCAGCACGTAAAGGAATTATTCTCCCCTATATTACCATAAAAAAAACAACCATATCAATCTTTGCCTTCTGCAACCCAGGATATAAAAAACGCCTTTACGGCAAAATGCCGTAAGGCGAAGATGTCTCCGGCGCCGGTAAGCCAGGAGAACGGTGCTGCGCAATATCCCGCGTTAAATATGTCTGTCCAGGAGCACCTGCTCTCTGAAGCGGCGCAGCCCGTCCTTGATCGATTTGGCCCGGACTTCGCCGATCCCTTCCACCGCATCCAGGTCCTCAATGGTGGCGCCGACAATATTTTGCAACTCTTTAAACTTGCGGACCAAATTCTCAATGACCGGCATCGGGAGACGGGGGATTTTCCGCAGGATCCGATAACCCCTGGGAACAACGGAAATATCCAGACTGGTCATGCCGGTAAATCCCAGCACCCGGGCAATGGCGTTCAAATCCAACAGTTCCTCATATGTCCAGGAAGCCAGTTCCGCCCGGACCTTATCAACTTGTTCCTGGCCGGGATCGGGTAAATAATCTTTCAGCACTAAGATCTCTTCATCCTCCACATCATACATGAGCTCTTCAAGCTGCATGTTGACCAGGCGGCCCTCACTACCCAATTCATAGACATAAACCTCAATCTCCTGGGCGATCCGTGAGACCATGGCCCCTCTTTGCACAACAGTACAGATATCCACCAGGGTTACCAAATCTTCAAACTCTAAAGCACTTAAGTTGATCAGGGCCTGATCAAGAACGCTCTTGTACTTTTGCAAAGTCTGTAAGGCCTGATTCGCCTTGGCAAGTACCGTCCCGACTTCGCGCAGGACATGCCGTTGGTTCCCTTTGTACAGGGTAATAATATTCCGCCGCTGAGAGATGGCGATGACCAGTTCTCCTGTTTCCACCGCAACCCGCTCTGCGGTCCGGTGGCGGGCGCCCGTTTCCGTTGTGGGAATCATCGGATCGGGGGTCAAATGGGCGTTGGCGAGCAGGATCTTTTTGGCATCCCCGCTCAAAATAATCGCCCCATCCATCTTCGCCAACTCATAAAGGCTGGCGGGGTTTAGGTCCGCGTTGATTGAAAAACCGCCGCCTGCGATCTTCATCACCTGCTCTGAATCGCCGATCACGATTAGCGCGCCGGTTTTGGCCCGCAGAATATTCTCCAGCCCTTCGTAGAGTACGGTCCCGGGCGCCACAATCCGCAACGTTTCCAGCAGGTTGTTTTCGCCTTCTCCCGCCATCTCTTCTATCCCCCTTTCATCTTCATCATCGCGGCCAGCATTTCTCCGACCGTATCCACTTTAATTACTTCTGCTCCTTCTATGGCTTTCTCCGGCATTCCGCGGGGGATAATCGCCCGGGTAAAACCGTGACGCCGGATGGCTTCCCATCTTTTCGTCCCGCCACCGACCCTCCGGATCTCACCAGTAAGGCCAAGCTCGCCAAAGGCCACCAGGTCATGGGGGAGCGGGCGGTCATAAAAACTGGAGGCAACAGCCAAAGCCACCGCCAGGTCGCAGGCGGGTTCTTCCGCCCGTACCCCCCCGATGGCCGAGACATAAACATCCCGTCCGGCCAAAGGCAACCCGCCTCTTTTCTCCAGGACTGCCAGGACCATCGCCACCCGTTGGTAGTCGAGACCGGTCACCAGCCGCCGGGGGTTCCCGGGGTTTCCCGCGCTGACCAGGGCCTGTACCTCCACTAAAAGGGGGAGGCTTCCTTCTAAAACCGTGGTAACCACCGTCCCGCTCTGTCCGGGACGACGGCCTTCCAAGAGCATGGCCGAGGGGTTCTCCACCGGTTGAATTCCCTCTTCATTAAGGTCATACAAGGCGATCTCCCGCGAAGAACCAAAGCGGTTCTTTGTCACCCGGAGAACACGACAGGGATACCGGCTGTCCCCTTCAAAATAGAGGACCACGTCGACCATGTGTTCAATCAGTTTGGGGCCGGCCAGCAAACCGCTTTTCGTGATATGCCCCACCAGAAAACAGACCATTCCCCAGGTTTTGGCCGGTACCAACAGCGCTTGGACAACATCCCGGACCTGGGCCGGGCTTCCGGGCAACCCGGGTGTTCCTGCACAGCGCATGGTCTGAATGGAATCGATCACCAGGGCCGACGGGCGGATCTTTCCCGCCTCTTCCAGGATATGCTCGACCTCGTTTTCCTGGTAAAATAAAACCCCGGTTTCCACCAGGCCCAACCGTTTCGCCCGTGTCTTCACCTGCAAAAGGGATTCTTCCCCGCTGACATACAGGACTTTACCGCCTTGTTTTTGCAGCCCGGCAGCGACCTGCAGAAGGAGGGTCGATTTACCCACTCCTGGTTCGCCGCCTAAAAGGAGCAGGGTTCCTGGGATTAATCCCCCGCCGAGGATCCGGTCAAATTCACTTTCCCCTGTTTGCAGGCGACAGACCGCGTCAGTGGGACCGCTCTCCGTCAGCAAAACCGGGGCGCTATGGCGTTCTGCAGAGCAGGGAGGGGCGAAAGCGGCGACTTCCTGAAAAGTATTCCAGCCTTCGCATACCGGGCATTTTCCAAGCCATTTAGGGGTTTGATGGCCGCAAACGCCACAAGCGAAGGTTGGCCCTTTTTTCAAAAGTCTTCCCTCCCGGCCCCGATATAATCGCATGCCATGCCCTACCGGGCATGACCCCTGCAAAGCTGGGCCTCTACAAAACTGGGCGCCTGCGGGAGACCCCTGCTTGGCAGGGTCCCTGCTCGACAGGGTGATTTGGGCATTGCTTTAGATATTCTGATCAGTCAATGAAAAATCCTTCCGTTACGGAAGGATTTTTCTTCAATTTATTTCGCTTTCTTTTCGAACTGAATCTCGCCGTTCTTAACGGTCGCCAGGACCGCATCACCCTCCTTAAACCTGCCTCTCAGCATCTCGTCGGAGAGGGGGTTCTCCAGCAAGCGCTGGATTGCCCGGCGCAACGGCCTGGCCCCGTATATTGGGTCATAACCCTCTTTGAGCAGTACCTCCCGGGCTTCCTCGCTGACTTCCAGGGTGAGGCCCCGCTCCCGCACCTGTTTATCCACGTCTCTCAGCATCAAGTCCACAATCTGCTGGAGGTGATCCTTATTTAAGGAGTGGAAGACAATGACCTCATCAATACGGTTGAGGAATTCCGGGCGGAAAGTTCTTTTCAACTCCTCCAGGAGCCGATCTTTCATCCGCTCGTAACTATCCTTCTCCTCGTCCTTGGCCACCTGGAAGCCGATGCTTCCGGCCCGGTCAATCTGGTCGGCTCCGACATTGGACGTCATGATTATTACGGTGTTCTTGAAATCCACCGTCCGTCCTTGGGCGTCGGTGAGACGGCCGTCATCCAATACCTGCAACAGGACGTTGAAGACATCGTGGTGGGCCTTTTCGATCTCATCCAGCAGGATCACGCTATAGGGTTTTCTCCGCACCCTCTCGGTCAATTGTCCGCCTTCATCGTAACCGATGTAGCCCGGAGGGGCGCCGACCAGCCGCGAGACCGTATGCCGCTCCATATATTCGGACATATCAATCCGGATTATGGCATTCTCATCACCAAAAAGCGCTTCTGCCAACGCCCTGGCCAACTCGGTCTTGCCAACTCCGGTCGGTCCGAGAAAGATGAAGGAACCAACGGGACGTTTGGGATCCTTCAAACCGGCCCGCGCCCGCCGTACAGCCCGGGAGATGGCATCGATCGCCTCGTCCTGCCCGATCACCCGCTCGTGCAGAATCTCCTCGAGACGAAGCAGCCGTTCGCTCTCGGCCTCCTGCAATTTTGTCAGGGGGATCCCGGTCCAACTGGAGATAACCTCGGCGATATCCTCCTCTGTGACCATGGGCTCAACCCGCCCCTGCTGATTTTTCCAGGCGTTCTTCTCCATCTCCAGTTTGGTCCGGAGTTGCTGTTCTTTATCCCGTAACTTGGCCGCCTTCTCAAACTCTTCGTTCCCAATGGCCGCCTCTTTCTCCTTTTGGATCTGCAGCATCTCGTCTTCCAAGTCTTTGAGGTTCGGCGGTGTGATCGTGGTCTTCAGCCGTACTTTGGAAGCGGCCTCATCAATCAGGTCAATAGCCTTATCCGGCAGGAAGCGGTCGGCGATATAACGGTCGGAAAGGTTAGCCGCAGCCTTAATCGCCTCGTCGGTGATCTTTACCCGGTGGTGGGCTTCATACCTGTCCCGCAGTCCCTCCAGGATCAGGATGGTCTCTTCCAGCCCGGGTTCTCCAACCATAATCGGTTGGAACCTCCTCTCCAGTGCGGCATCTCTCTCCACGTATTTCCTGTATTCGTCCAAAGTGGTTGCTCCGATACATTGCAACTCACCCCTGGTCAGCACCGGCTTTAAAATATTTGCGGCATCGATCGCCCCTTCGGCGGCGCCGGCACCCACCAGGGTGTGCATCTCATCAATGAAGAGGATTACGTCACCGCTCTGACGGATCTCCTCAATCACTTTTTTCATCCGCTCTTCAAATTCCCCGCGGTACTTGGAACCTGCCACCATGGAGCCGAGATCAAGCGTGACCACCCGCTTATTACGCAAGATCTCAGGGACGTCCCCGTCGAAAATCTTCTGGGCCAGTCCTTCCACGATCGCGGTTTTTCCTACTCCCGGTTCACCGATTAAGACCGGATTGTTCTTCGTCCGGCGGGAGAGGACCTGGATTACCCGTTCGATCTCTTTCTCACGGCCGATCACCGGGTCCAGTTTGCCGATCTTGGCGAGCTCAGTCAGGTCCCGCCCGAACTGGTTCAGCGTCTGGGTACTGCTCCGGCCGCCGGCGAGCTTCCCGGGGAATCCAGCCGATATATTACCTCCCAGTTGGCGCATGACCTGTTTTCTGGCGGTCTCCATGTCAGCCCCCATATTCTTTAGGACCTGTGCGGCCACGCCTTCTCCTTCCCGGATGAGCCCTAAGAGAATGTGCTCGGTCCCGACATAGTTATGCCCCAGTTGCCTGGCTTCATCGACCGCCAACTCCAGAACCCTTTTGGCACGGGGGGTAAAAGGCACCTCCCCCAGGAACGGCTGGTCCCCTATACCGATGATTTTGATTACTTCTTCCCGGACTTTTTCCAGGTTGATCCCTAATTCTTCCAAGGCCCGGCCGGCCACGCCTTCTCCTTCCCGGATCAAACCCAGCAGGAGATGTTCCGTGCCGACAATATTATGCTTTAATTGCGTAGCTTCTTTCTGAGCATGAAAGACGACTTTTCGTGCCCGTTCTGTAAACCGTTCAAACATTAATCTCACCTCATTTCCATTTTTCTTGAAGTTGCCTTTCTCTTTAATCTTAATCCGGCTTCATCCAACTCTATCTTGCCTTTACCTAATTCCCTTTATTTTAAGTGTTCCCTGATAACCATCGCCCGGTAATAATCTCGCTCTTCCGGTTGGAGCTCTTTCCCGATCAACTGCTGGAGAATGGCGACGCGGATGAGTAAGAACAACTCCTTGACCGCTTGCGCCCGGACGGTGGGAACCAGCCCGGCTTCTACGCCCAGGAGCAGATCGGAGAGTAAAAGCATGGCTTCGTGGGAATTCAACAACCGGGACTGGGTCAGCAATCCGTAAGCCCGGTAGACCTTATTCTCCAGTTGCACCCGGGACTCTTTCAGCAGGGCCCGGCGGGCGGTTTTCTCCTGCTCCACCACCTGCCTGGTCAGGGAGACCAGCTTCCCGACAAGGTCTTCTTCACTGTGTCCCAGAGTAACCTGGTTCGAAATCTGGAAAAGGTTACCCACGGATTCTGTCCCTTCACCGTAGACACCACGGACATTTAGTCCCACATGGGCCAGGGCGGCCAGTACTTTCTTGACTTGGCCAACCATCCCCAAAGCCGGCAGGTGCACCATGACCGAGACCCGTAAACCGGTCCCGACATTGGTGGGGCAGGCCGTCAAGTAACCGCGTTCTTCGTCAAAGGCATAGTCCAACGAAGCCTCCAGGTAATCATCGATCTTGTCCGCCAGTTCCCATGCCTTATCCAATTGCAGACCGGAGAGCATGGCTTGAATCCGCAGATGGTCTTCTTCATTAATCATAATCGCCAGACACTCATCATCTCTTAAAATCACTCCCCGGTGGGCGGGGTTTTTTACCAGATTGGGGCTGATTAGATGCTTCTCGAGCAAAACCATACGTTCCAATTGGTCTATGGCATCCAAGCGCACCAGTTTCAAGCGGCCCTTATCCGGCGCCGGCTGTTTCAGGGCTTTCTCAGTTAAATTGATTACTTCTTCCAGTTGTTTCTCCCCGGCGTAATGCGGAAAAGGAAGGTCCCGGAGGTTCCTGGCTAAACGTATCCGGCTACTGAGGACCACCTCGCCCTCGGGACCGCTTTCCTTAATCCAGCCGGGTAAAAGGCGGTCAATCTTTTCGATCATGGCCATCCCCATTACTCCCCCCTTTATTGGCGACTGCGCGCGGTTTACGCGCGCCTCTATTTAAGGTTTTTTTCCTTAGCCCGGATCTCATCCCGGAGCTTGGCTGCTTCTTCGTAAGCCTCTCGCTTAATCGCTTCGTTAAGCTTTTTTCTGAGCTGTTCTATTTCCTTCTTTACCCTAATCGCTCCGCCGGTCCGTTTGGGGGCCTTTCCTGTATGGACCGTACTCCCGTGAATCCGCCGGAGCAAAGGATCAAGCCTCGGGCCAAACTCCGTGTAACAAACCCCGCAACCCAATTTGCCAATCCGGCGAAAGTCAGTAAAAGTCAAGTTGCAAACAGGACATGCCCGCCTTCTTTCCATTGTCGAAGGCGCGAGGGTATCCTCCATGCCCATTTCGCCTTCAAGAAGCCCGGCCAGAAGGTTATGGAAGGAAAAATTGGGTTCAAAAAGGAAACCTAAATCAGAGCCGCTGGCTTGGGCGCAAACTTCACAAAGGTGCTTCTCACTCTTCTGGTTATTGATGACCTTGGTTATATGGACCGTTGCCGGCCGTTGCTTACACCGCTCGCACCACATGGTTTTTACCCCCTTCCTCTTATTCTCTCCTGTTCCGGTCGGCATCTTCCCGCTGTTGACGCGCGCGGGATTAGTCGGAATAATCCTGATGACAAAGAGTCAACAACGCTACCCGCAATAAACGCGCTCGAAGAATATCCGCCTCTTTCCCAGAGACACCGGTCAATTCTTGTTGGATGACGCTTTCCACCAGGATGGCCTCATTTTCACTTAAGACCTCCGCCTCGACCAGGCGGTATAGTAAACCGTCCATCTCCTCCTGGCTGAATTCGCCACCGATAATTTCCTCAAGTCTCCGGGGTAAATCCGGGTGCGGCTCCCAGTTAATCCGGGTAATTCTGATAAATCCCCCGCCCCCGCGGCGGCTGTGTACCAAATACCCGCGATGGATGTTAAAACGCGTCTCCAGCACATAATTGATTTGCGACGGTACGCACCGGAACATCCTCGCCAATTGCCTTCGCTGGATCTCGATGCTTTCCGCTCTGGCCAACTGTTCCCGGAGATATTGTTCAATTAGGTCAGAGAGAGAGCTCATTTCTTCACCTCATTTTTGACCTTTTCTGACCTTAATTTAATTGTATATGACTCACCCCGCCGGTGCAAGGCGGAAATACCCTTATCTTGGTTATAATTTGCAGAAAAAAAAAGAACATTACTTATTTTTCCCCTTTTCCTCTTTCTTTCTCTTTTTTTGTTGCTATTATGTTGTTTTTACCCTCCGGGCCAGCCCTTCCTGTAAGTACCATCTCCGGTGTCCGCTTTAGATACGGGAGGGGGTTTATCTTTCTGCCCTCAATTTCCAGTTCGAAATGGAGATGACTGCCGGTGGCCCGGCCGGTCCGCCCCACGGCGGCAATGATTTCACCGGCAGCAACTTGCTGGTTTTTCTCCACCCACAAGACGGAGTTGTGCGCGTAATATGTGCGAAAACCTGCATGATCTAAAATAATCAACAGGCCGTACGCTCCGTTCCAGCCGGCAAAGACCACCTCTCCGGCGGCGGCCGCCCGGACCGATCTTCCCTCCGGAGCAGCAAGATCAACACCCCAATGCATGCCGTTGCCCCGCGGCCCAAAGGGCGAAGTCAACCGGGCTCCACTCACCGGGATCACTAAGGACCGGTGGGTCTGATCCTCCGGTGCCGGGACTCTTCCCCGGTTAGGTGGGATTAACCCGGAAACCGGCTGATTTTCCCGTTTTATCACCTCTTCAAAAAAGAAACGGGATTGCTGCACCGGCGGTGCAGCTGAATCCAGACCCCCCTGGTTTTCATCGCTCTCCGGACCGGTCTGCGGCATGAGAAACGGGGCTGCCACAACGAAAAAAAACGCAACCGCCGTCACGCCCAGGCGTCTACCCATTTTTTCACCTCCAATCGCCTGAGGAATACAAAGGGCAAAGCATCCTCCACTCTGGCAGGCCCGGGCAATAGGGGATTCCGGAATACCTCTTTTTTCAGATCAATGGTTGATATGTACAGCAAGACACCGGGGAGCGATTGCGATGGCAAAAATTCTCCGGGAGTTTCGGCATCTGGCGCCTGCGTAGTGGGCATTGGGGATTCCCTGCGCCGGTGGATAAAGAGGATAAGGATTGGATAGGGCCTTGTTAAAAGCCGCCACCGGTATCTTCGGGGAAAAGCAATGAGGTGACAAAGATATCCTGGTAATTTTCCCTGTTTCCCAAGGAAATATGGCGAACCTTCCCGGCCAGGCCTTCCAGTGCTCTTCTGCCTTCCGGCCGCAAGGCTTGCACAGCCCCTTTCAACGCAGCATTACCGATAAATTTTATCCGTGCCGCCGGTACCCGGGGCAAAAGCCCTATGCGTAAAAGGGCGGAAGAGTCAAGCCCGCTGCCAAAAGCGCCCGCCAGGAAAATAGTTTCCAGCTCTTCCGGGACCACATTTGCATCGTCCAGGAGGGAGTCGACCGCCGCTCTCACCGCCCCTTTTGCCAGTTGCAAAAGGCGGATATCCTTTTGATTTATGGTCACACCGCTCTTTTTATCGATTAACACTTCCTGACCGTCCTCCCCGGTCCGCAGGCGTTCACGAATAACCGCCGGCAAATCCCGTATCTCCTCCGGGCTTTTCAACCGTCCTTCCGGGGTGATCAACCCCAGTGAAAGGAGGGCGGCGACCAAAGAAATCAAACCGGAACCGGTGATCCCAAGGGGCGCGACCCCGCCCAGGGTTTCCAAGTACCACCCGTTGCGGGCTATTTTTGCCCCGGTGATTGCCCCGGGCGCCGCCCGCATCCCCCAGGTGATCCCTTGGCCCTCAAAGGCCGGACCGGCAGCGGTTGAAGCCGCCCAGACCCTCCCGCCGCCGGTGAGAAAAATCTCTCCGTTGGTACCGAGATCCACCAACAACCCTTTTCCCGGCCGGGCGGCCAAACCGGAGGCATATAGGGCGGCGGCGGCATCCCCGCCGACAAACCCGCCCAACAGGGGAGCAAGGTAGACTTCCGCCCGGGGGTGTAAAGCCAGACCTGTTTTTGCGCCTTCGGTCAGGTACGGTTCTTTACTGACAGGGGCAAACGGCGTCCGGCCCAGGCTGTCCACGGGCAGCCTTAGGAAGAAATGGTGCATAACGGGGTTACCCACCACGGAAACCACCCTGATTTGCTCCGGGGTGACCCCTCCCTTGGCAGCGGCCTCTTCAATTAATATGTTTATGCCGGAGATCAGCATTTCTTGTAACCTATCTCGGCCTTCTTCAGATAAAGCCTGCTGAATCCGGGTGATCAAGTCGGCTCCCACCTCTGTCTGGGGGTTCAATCCGGCAACCGTCACCAGCCGCCGGCCGCTTTCCAGATCGACCAAGGTTACAACAAGGGTGGTGGTACCCAAATCCACCGCCGCCCCAACCGGGCTTTCTCTTCTTTTATACACCGGGCCGACCCGGATACCCGCCCGGCTTTCCCTCCCCGGCAGGTGGACTTTGGTATCCCCCCGGAGCGAGGTTTGACAGGCCAGGCGCCAGCCCTGCGCCAGCATCTGCCTGGAGAAGAACCGCTTCTCTTCCGGGGTAGGCGGGGGGAGTTCCCCTTTCAGCAGCACCCGGCAACCGCCGCAAACCCCCTGGCCGCCGCAGGGCAACTCCAATTTAGCTCCGGCCAGAGCCTGCAGGAGCCGTATCCCCCGGCGTACCCGGGAAACCTTCCGCTCCTTGCCGGTAATTATTACGAGATCTACAAGTTCTCCCAAAATCCACCCTCCCGTAACCTCTCCAAATAAAAAAAGACTCGGCGATTGCGTGGGACGGGGACGGGGCGGGACGCAGGACGCGCACCGTTGGCTTCCGGGCCAAGGAGGGCCCGTAAGCCAAGTACCCGTCACCGGCCCACGCTGAGCCCTAGTAGCCGTTAGG
>JAAYIC010000112.1 GCA_012735195.1 Bacillota bacterium | reverse complement strand
CGGCGATACCATCCGGGTCTCTTTAACCGGGGATCCGGTCCAGGAGGTGACAGCGGCATACGAGATCCTCAAGGCCCTCTCCCTTCGCAAACGGGGGCCGGAGATTGTTTCCTGTCCGACCTGCGCCCGGTGTGATCTTGATTTGGAAGAAATGGTGGCGGCTGTGGAAGAAGCAACCGCCGGGGTCTCCTCCCCCCTCCACCTGGCGGTGATGGGTTGTATGGTTAACGGCCCCGGGGAAGCTAGCCGTGCGGATCTGGGACTGGCCGGGGGTAAGAATGAGGGTGTGATCTTTCGCCGGGGAAAAATAATCCGGCGGGTACGGAAAGAGCATCTGCTCCCTGTGTTTTTGCAAGAATTGGAGCGACTCATCGCCGGGGAGGAAAATAGTTCTACCTCGTAAAACCATGTTCTCTTTTGCGTAGGGCCGGAAGCCCTATAATACTTGTCGTCCGTACGTAGTTTCAGGAGGTGCTTTTCATGCGGTTTTCCCAGTATTTTTTGCCAACTTTACGCGAGACGCCGGCGGAAGCGGAGGTTGCCAGTCATAAACTGATGCTCCGGGCCGGACTGATCCGCAAAGCCGCCGCGGGGATCTACACCTTTTTGCCCCTGGGCTACCGGGTGGTGAAAAAGATCATCCGCATTGTCGAGGAGGAGATGGACCGGGCGGGCGGACAAGAAGTACTTATGCCCATTGTCCAGCCGGCACAGATTTGGCAGGAGACAGGAAGATGGGAATTATATGGCGACGAGATGTTCCGTCTTAAGGACCGGCATGGGCGGGATTTTTGTTTGGGCCCCACCCATGAAGAGATGATTACTACCGTGGTGAAGAGTGAGGTCCGCTCCTACCGGGATCTGCCGTTGCTGATCTACCAGATTCAGAATAAATACAGGGACGAAATCCGGCCCCGTTTCGGGGTGATGCGGGCCAGGGAGTTTATTATGAAAGACCTGTATTCCTTTGATACAGACGAAAAAGGAATGAACCGCAGCTATCAACTGATGTACGATGCGTACACGCGGATCTTTCGCCGGTGCGGCCTGAAGTTCCGGGCGGTTGAGGCCGATTCAGGGGCGATCGGCGGCGATGTCAGCCATGAATTTGTCGTGCTGGCGGAGACGGGTGAAGCGGTCATTCTTTACTGCGAAAAGTGTGGTTATGCGGCAAACGTTGAGAAGGCGGAGGCCGGGCTCCCTGCTCCGGAAGCTGCCGCCCTCGGTAAACTGGAAAAGGTCTCCACCCCGGGTTATACCACCGTCCCTGCAGTGGCCGCTTTTCTCTCCGTGCCGCCGGAGAAGTTGATCAAAACCCTTTTTTATACAGTGAATGATGAACTGGTTGCGGTTTTGCTCCGGGGCGACGATGAGGTAAACGAGATTAAGCTGGGCAACTTCTTCAATGCCCCTTATTATTTGGCCGGACCGGAAGAAGTCAAGGAACGGCTGGGCCTCACCGTCGGTTATGTCGGGCCCGTCGGGCTTCCGTCCGGAGTTAAACTGCGGATCCTGGCCGATATGCGGGTGCAACAGATGGTCAATGCGGTCTGCGGGGCGAATGAAGAAGGGTATCACCTGCTCAATGTTAATCCCGGCCGTGATTTTACCGTTGATACTTACCTCGATCTCCGGTTGGTCCGCGCCGGTGATTCCTGCCGGCACTGCGGGGAACCCCTGGCGGAGACAAGAGGGATTGAAGTAGGACACATCTTTAAATTGGGGACCAAATACAGCAGTTCACTACAGGCCACCTTTTTGGATGAACGGGGAGAAGAAAAACCTATGGTGATGGGGTGCTACGGGATTGGTGTTACGCGGATTGTTGCCGCGGCCATCGAGCAGAATTTTGATGAGGACGGAATAAAATGGCCGCTCCCGCTGGCCCCCTTCCAAGTGCTGGTGCTCCCGGTTACTCAGGAGCAGATGACGGAGGCGGAGAATATTTATGAAGAATTGACCGCCGTCGGTGTCGAGACCCTCTTGGATGACCGGGCGGAAAGGGCGGGAGTAAAGTTTAAGGATGCGGATCTCATTGGGATTCCCCTCCGGATTACGATCGGTCCGAAAGGATTGGCCACCGGTGAAGTGGAAGTAAAAAACAGGATGACCGGAGACCAATGGCGGTGGCCGCTGACGGAGGTCGTTGCCAAAGTCCAGGAATATCTCGCGGCGGGGGGGAGCAGGTTCGGATTGGAGGGAGAATAATGGCGGTTGCTGTTGTCATCCCTGCGTTTAATGAGGAAAGAACCGTGGCCAGGGTAATCCGGGCCGTCCGGAACTCCCCTGAGATTTCTCAGATTGTTGTGGTTAATGACGGGTCGACGGACCGGACGGCGGAAATCGCACGGAAGGCCGGAGCCGAGGTGATTGACCTCCCTGTCAATATGGGGAAGGGCGCGGCGGTGGCCAAGGGAGTGGAAGCTACGACCGCCGGTATCATCCTGTTGCTCGATGCGGATCTGATCGGTCTTCGCGCTTCCCATATTCAGGCGCTGTTGCAACCGCTGCTCCAGGATGAAGCCGATATGACCGTCGGTGTCTTTACCGACGGGCGGAAAGCAACCGATCTTTCGCAGCGCCTGACCCCTTTTTTAAGCGGGCAGCGGGCGGTGAAAAGAGAGATCCTCGAAGCCATTACCGACCTTAAATCCAGCGGCTTTGGGATGGAGGTGAGTCTGAGCCGGTTTGCCAGGCAGGAAAATCTACGGGTCTTCTATATTCCGTTACGCCGCATCTCCCAGTTCATGAAGGAAGAAAAGAGAGGTTTCGTCCGGGGTTTTGCCGCCCGGATGAAGATGTATTGGGAGATAATCCTGCTTTTGCTGGGAGTTAAACTTCCACCGCATTAACCGTATACGTAATAATTGGGGTGACTGCAGTGGGCGAAGAATACTTATTGAAACCGGCGATCCGGAATATTTCGGAATTGAGAGGGATTGACGAAACCTCTCTTTCTTTTGAGACAAGGGAATGCCTCCGCCGGCTGAGCCTGGAAGAAGTAATCATTCATAACCGCCGGGGTCCCGCGGGTACGGGCTATTTAGAGCTGAAAGTGGGGGTTTCAGCGGGACTGACGCCTGAAAGGCAGAAGGAGTTGGAGGTTGCCCTCAGCGATCTGGCGGGGGTTGAGTGCAAAATCACACCGGTCGGGAAAGATGAAGAAGCCGCGGTGGACTGGCCCCGTCTTCTGGAGGCAATGAAGAAAAAATTACCCGGCCTCTACGGCTGGTTGACACCGGTTCCCCCGGAAACGGACGGTTACGGAAGATTATGCTTAAAAGTCGGCAGTCCGCTGGCGGTTGAGTATCTGAAGCGCCGTGAAGATAAACTGCAAGCTTTTTTCCGGGAGGAGCTGGGCCGGACCTACCGCCTATCTTACGAGATCGTGGAGGAAGAGGGGGAGCCCCCGGATTATGACTATGAAGAAGAGAACCGCCGCCAGGCAAGGGAGGCGGCTGAGGCCGCCGCCCTTGCCAGTGAAAAATCGGCAGGGGAGGTTCTTCTCGGCCGTAAAATTCGCGGTAAATCCTCTCCCATCAGGGAACTGCCAGAAGAGGGCCGGGCGGTCATAGAGGGAGAAGTCTTTATGACAGAGGTACGCTCCTTAAGGTCGGGAGGGACGATCCTTCTCTTCTTGATCACCGATTTTACTGATTCGCTAACAGTAAAGGTCTTCTCCCGCAATGACCGGGAGAAATTGCCGGTAATCCGGGAAGGCTCATATTTGCGGGTGAAGGGTAAACTCCAGTATGATGAGTTCCAAAAGGAACCGGTAATGATCGCGGAGAGTATTCAAACCGCCCGGCCGGTAGAGGTCCGGGATGAGGCGGAAACAAAACGCGTGGAATTGCACCTCCATACGAAGATGTCGGCTATGGACAGTGTGGTTGACCTGAGAGAGGCGGTGAAAACAGCGGCGGCCTGGGGACATTCGGCATTGGCCGTCACCGACCATGGCGTTGTCCAGGCGTATCCCGAGGCCGCGCAGTTGGCGAAGGAATATGGGATTAAGATCATTTACGGGATGGAAGGATATGTGATCCACGATCAGGAACCGGTCCTTACCGGTGTCACCCCCGACTACGGGTTTTCCGAGGCGCCTCTGGTGGTCCTGGCTTTGGGCACCACCGGCGTCAACCCCCACCGTGGTGAGTTATCAGGTTTGGCCGCCCTCCGGATCGAGCGGGGGGAGGCGGCCGGGGAGTTTATTCCCGCCTCCGGCGGGCTGTTAACCGATGAGACGCTCCGGGAGTTTCTGGCCTTTGCCGGCGGCGCCGTGATTGCTCTTTATAATACCGGTTCCGGTTGGCATCAGTTATACCGCCGCCTTCGGAAGATTGACCGGGCGTACCAGCCGCCGGTCTTGAGTATCCTTCATCTCTGCCGGGCTTTGCGGCTTAGTTCAGAAGATGAACATCTTCCGGCGCCAGTTGCGGAGCTTGGAGGCGCCATTACAGAAGAAGGCCGCGGGGCAAGTGTGGAAGAAGAGGCCAGGGCCCTACGGGAGATTATACAGGAGGCCTTTGCCGTCTGCCGGGAAAAAGGGATTACCTCCTGGCGGGAACTGGAGGCTCTCCTGTCGCCGGCCGAAGACCGGGGGAACCTGGAACAATTACGATCCCACCATATTTTGGTTTTGGTCCGGAATATAACCGGCCTTAATAATCTCTACCGGTTGGTCTCCGAATCCCACCTCCGTTATTTCCACCGGTATCCGCGGATCCCCAAATCCCTTCTCACCCGGTACAGGGAAGGGTTGCTGCTGGGGACGGCCTGTGAGTCCGGGGAACTGTTTTCTGCCTTATTGGCAGGGGCGGAGGAGGAAGAGCTGGCAGCGATCGCCGGTTTCTATGATTTTTTGGAGATTCAACCCTTAGGCAATAACGAGTTTTTGCTCCGGGAGGGGCGGCTGACCCGCGAAGAGTTGATGGAGCTTAACCGGGAAATCTGCCGGTTGGGGGAGAAGTACGGCAAGCCGGTGGTGGCCACGGGCGATGTCCATTTTCTCCGCCCCCAGGATGAGGTTTTTCGCCGGATTCTCATGGCCGGTCAGGGTTATACGGATGCCGACCGCCAGCCCCCGCTGTACTTCCGCACCACCGGCGAGATGCTGGCGGAATTCTCCTATCTGCCGCCGGAGACCGCTTACCGGGTGGTGGTGGAGAACCCGCGCCGTTTGGCCGCGGATATTGAAGAATTGGAACCGTCGCCGGCGGAGTTCTGCCCGCCGGAGAGCCCCGGCGCCGGCGAAGAGATTCGTCGTATGGCTTATGAGCGGGCCCGGGAGGTTTACGGGGACCCGTTGCCTTCCCGGATTCAAGAACAGCTGGAGTGGGAACTCCAGAGCATTATCAACCATGGCTACGCCGTCATTTTTTTAATCGCCCATAAATTGGTAATAAAGTCTTTGGAAGACGGGTACTTGGTGGGTTCGCGGGGTTCGGTCGGTTCTTCGCTGGTGGCAACGATGTGCGGGATTACCGAGGTGAATCCCTTGCCGGCCCATTATTTATGTCCTGCCTGCAAATATTTGGAGTTCCCGGAGAATCCCCGCCGTCTCTCCGGGGTCGATCTGCCGGCAAAGGATTGTCCCAGATGCGGGCAGCCCCTGCAAAAAGAGGGCCATGACATTCCTTTTGCCACTTTTATGGGTTTTGAGGGGGATAAAGAACCGGATATCGATCTGAATTTCTCCGGGGAATACCAGGCGGAGGTTCAGAGGTATACGGAGGAGCTTTTTGGTAAAGACCGGGTCTTCCGGGCCGGGACCATCAGCACATTGGCGGAGAAAACGGCTTTTGGTTTTGTCCGGGGATATCTGGATGAAAGGGGACTGCGGCTTAAAAGCGCCGAGATCAACCGGTTGGTAAAAGGGTGCAGCGGGGTAAAACGTACAACCGGACAACACCCCGGCGGAATGATGATCATCCCGACCGGACTGGAGATTTACAACTTCACCCCTGTACAGTATCCTGCGAATGACCGGAAGGCGGAATGGATAACCACCCATTTTGATTACCGCTCACTCAGCGGCCGCCTGGTCAAACTGGATCTTCTCGGCCACGATGACCCTACGGTCCTAAAGATGCTTTCCGATCTGACAGGGGTCGACCCCACGACCATCCCCCTGGACGACCCGGGGACCCTGGCTTTATTCTCCTCTGCGGCCCCGCTCGGCCTTGATCCGGAAGAACTCGGTTTTGACCTGGGAACCAATGGGATCCCGGAATTCGGCACGGAATTTGTCCGCCAGATGCTGGCGGAGACAAAACCGGCCACCTTCTCCGAGTTGGTTTATATCTCCGGGTTATCGCATGGGACAGGGGTTTGGCTGGGGAACGCCCAGGAACTGATCAAAAAGAAGGTGGCAACGCTTTCGGAGGTCATCAGCACCAGGGATGATATTATGAATTACTTGATTGACAAGGGCCTCCCGCCCCGCCAGGCCTTTGGGATCATGGAAAGAGTGCGCAAAGGGAAAGGCCTCTCCGATGAGGAGGTCAAAACCCTGAAGGAATATGGGGTTCCCGACTGGTATATCGACTCCTGCCGGAAAATTCAGTACATGTTCCCGAAGGCCCATGCCGTTGCCTATGTGATGATGGCTTTCCGCATCGCCTATTTCAAGCTTTATCACCCAGAAGCCTTTTACGCCAGTTATTTTACGGTACGGGCCAATGATTTCGATGCCGGGCTGATGCTGACAAGTCCCGGGGAGAGCTACGAACAGCTTCAGGAGCTAAAGAGGAAGGGGAACGAGGCTTCGGCCAGGGAAAAGAACCTCTACACCATTCTCGAGGTTGTCCGGGAGGCCATGTTACGGGGCATCCGCTTTTTACCGGTGGATCTCTATCTCTCGGACCCAACCCGGTTTTTGATTACCCCGGAAGGACTCAGGGTTCCCCTGGTCTCCCTCCCCGGTTTGGGAGAAAACGCCGCCATCTGTCTGGACCGGGCCCGCCGGGAAAAGAAGTTTTTTTCGGTGGAGGATCTGAAAACCCGGGCTCGCCTTTCGTCGGCGGTGATCGATGTTCTAAAGAAAAATGGCTGTCTCAACGGGCTCCCGGAAAAAAACCAGCTTACGCTCTTTTAGAATACACCCTGTTTGCCCGGCCGGCGCTTGACAAAAGGCTTCTTGTCAGCAATAATGACTTTGTAAGGAGTGGGGAGGAAGGTTTATTGCGTCCGATTTATTTCTTCCTTGTTTTTGTGGCCGCAGCCGACCAGGCTTTAAAATTCGGCATCCAACGGTTTCTCCTGGAAAACCAGAGGCTTCCGGTTATACCGGGGGTCTTTTCCGTGACCTATGTCCTGAACCCCGGGGCCTCTTTTGGCATTCTTCCGGGTCATACCAGGCTGATCCTTTTTATGACCGTGGTCCTGTTTGCCCTGGTTTTTTTCTTCCGTAAAACCATTCAGGAGCAGCCATTTCTTTTCCGGTTAGGCCTGGGTTTGGGTTTGGGCGGCGCCCTCGGAAATTTCATAGACCGCTTACGCCTCGGCAAAGTCATCGACTTTTTGGCTTTGGAGTTCTGGCCGCTCCAAAATTGGCCGGTTTTCAACCTTGCTGATGCGGCCATCACCAGCGGCGCCGCTTTAATTGTTGTTTTTCTGATCACAGTTGAAACCCGCGCTGCGCGCGGGTCCGGACAACCGCGGGCGAACCCCGGGGAAGATGATAAAGAGTATAAGGGGGAATGAAATGAGAAGGGTCCTTTTTTCCATCGGCAGGTTGGAGATCTACTCCTACGGTTTTATGGTGGCCCTGGCGCTTTTAGTCGGTTTAATCTGGGTCGGAAAAGCCATAGAAAAACGGGGTATCGGCAAATTTGATCTTGCCATAGACATTGCCGTTCAATTGTTTTTTGGTGGACTCATCGGGGCCAGGTTGTTTTATATTGTCACCGAATACCCCTATTACCTCAAAAACCCATTGGCCGTTTTTAGACTCGCCGACGGCGGCCTATCGTTTTTTGGGATGATTATCGGCGCTTTTATCTGGGGAGTTTTATATGCGAAAAGGGCCAAGCTTCCCACCTGGCAACTGGCGGATCTGATCGCCGTCTATCTTCCTTTGGGTTACGCCCTGGCGCGGGTTGGCTGTTTGTTAAACGGGTGTTGCTATGGGGTCCCGTCAAAGCTGCCCTGGGCCTTTGTTATCCCGGCAGTGGACAACCTTCAACGTCACCCAACGCAGGTTTATGCTATCATCGCCAGTCTTTTGATTTTTGTCGTCCTCTGGCTGTTGCGGGAGAACCGGTATTTTCCGGGCTTTTTGTTCTGGCTGTATGTGGAGTTATACGCTGTCAGCCGGTTTATTATTGAATTTTTCCGGGAAACCCCGGTTATCGCCTTTGGTTGGCTCCGGCTCACGCAAGCCTTTTGCCTCCTGGTGATTGCCGGAACGACCGCATATATTATCTACCGGTTTAAAGCCAAAACGGGAGTAGAAAAGGATGCCCCGCCGGATATTCCGGGTTAAAGCGGAAGACGAAGGGGAAAGGATTGACCGGCTGTTATCGGCTATGGAATGGGCCCCTTCCCGTGCCTACATTCAAAAACTCCTCAAGAACGGTAAGGTCTTTGTGAACGGATCACCGGTCAAAGCCAGTTACCGGCCGGTGCCCGGCGACGAGATCGTTGTTGAGGAGGATGAACCGGAACCCGCCGGGGTTAAGGCCCAACCGTTGCCCCTGGCGATCCTTTACGAAGATGAAGACCTGATTGTCATCGACAAACCCCGGGGGATGGTGGTCCACCCGGCGCCCGGCAACCGGGAAAACACCCTGGTTAACGCCTTATTGGCCTACTGCCGGGAGTTATCGGGGATCGGGGGCGTGGTCCGGCCGGGAATTGTTCACCGGTTGGACAAAGACACCTCCGGGGTGCTGGTGGCGGCAAAAAACGACTTTACCCACCTGGCTCTGGCCCGCCAATTTCAGCAACGGACCATGACCAAGAAATATCTTGCCCTGGTCCACGGGAGGGTTTCTCCTCCGGAAGGGGAAATAAACGCGCCCATCGGACGCCATCCGGTCCACAGGAAGAAGATGACGGTCTTGCCCTCCGGCCGGCCGGCGGTCACCCGTTACCGGTTGCTGGAGTATGCCGGGTCCTGTTCTTTCCTGGAGATTACTTTGGAAACCGGCAGAACCCACCAGATCCGCGTCCATATGCAGTATATCGGCCACCCGCTGGTGGGGGATGGACTTTACGGCCGGAAGCGGGAACCGTTTTTCCTGGCAGGGCAGGCTTTGCACGCGGCGGTTCTTGGTTTTGTCCATCCCCGTACCGGCCGCTATCAGGAGTTTACCGCCCCGCTACCACCGGAGATAAAAGAAGCAATCGCCTATTACCGAAAAAATTGAGAGCGGGATATTGACGGAAGGCAAAATCAATGATAAAATCTAAAAGAAAACAGCATCCTTGTGAAGTAGAAGTCTTCCGCTTCTCACCCGGCGGCTTATTTGTCAGTCCGGGTCAACAGACCGTTTAATACCAAGGAAAGGTTTTGTTTTGACGAGCGGAAATGGCGCTCGTTTTTATTTGGCACCTGTTTGACGAGGGTGAAAATAGGAGGTGGCGGCCGATTAACGGTGATCTGCGGATAAATGAAGCTATTCGGACGCGTGAGGTTCGGGTGGTGAATACCGACGGAGAGCAGCTTGGGATCCTGCCGATAAAAGAAGCCCTGCGTATCGCTGCGGAGAAAGATCTGGATCTTGTAGAAGTGGCTCCGACCGCAAAACCCCCGGTTTGCAAGATCATGGCTTACGGAAAATACCGGTACGAACAGAGTAAAAGAGAACGGGAAGCGCGGAAACGCCAGAAGATCGTGGAGCTAAAAGAGATCCGTTTGACTCCGAAGATTGAAGCCCATGATTTTCAGGTAAAAGTAAAGGCAGCGGCAAAATTCCTTAAAGAAGGGGACAAGGTTAAAGTCAGCGTACGGTTCCGGGGCCGGGAGATTGTCCATAACGAGTTAGGCAGATCTCTCCTGCTGCAACTGTATGAGGCCGTCAAAGACCAAGCTACCTTGGAACGGGAGCCAAAGATCGAAGGCAGAAATATGGTGATGATCCTCAGCGCCAAAACATGAGAAGCGCGCTCTGGAATCGGGAATAAGATTAGCAAAAGAAGGAGAGAACGGAATTGTCGAAGATGAAGACCCACCGTGGCGCCGCCAAACGGTTTAAGTTGACGGGACGCGGGAAGGTAAAGATGAACCGGGCTTTTAAGAGCCATATTTTAGAGAAAAAAAGCGCAAAAAGAAAACGCAACCTCCGCCATGCCCAATTGGTGAGCCCGGCAGATGCTAAGAGAGTCAAACGCATGCTGGGAGTAGGCTGAGTTCCGGAGAGATGAAAGTGTAAATACGATTTTGTGAAGTGGAGGAGTTATCATGGCAAGGGTAAAGGGTGGCACTGTTACGCGCCGGCGGCATAATAAAGTTCTCAAGCTGGCCAAAGGGTATCGAGGTTCGCACAGCCGCACATTTCGGGCTGCCAACCAACAGGTTTTAAAGTCGTTGTTCTATGCTTATCGTGACCGGAGGACAAAAAAGCGGGAATTCAGGAAGCTGTGGATTGCCCGGATCAACGCTGCCGCGCGGATGAACGGCATCTCTTACAGCGCTTTCATTAACGGCTTGAAAAAGGCGGGAGTTGAGATCAACAGAAAGATCCTGGCGGAGATGGCTCTTAATGACGACCAATCCTTCAAGGAGCTGGTGAGCGTCGCCAAGGAGCAGATTGGCAAGTAAAAACCGGAAGACCGGCGCCTGTGAAAAACAGGGCACGGCGGATGATAAGGAATTAAAAAAAACGGCCATTATGGCCGTTTTTTTATGGGTCCGTCCTGCGGCTTGCGGTGCCCGAGCCCGCTGCTTCCAGTGGCCGCCGTATCCCAGTGGTGCAGGAGGACGGCGCCGGTTACCGCTTATTCCTTAATGATCTCCCCTTCAAACCAGAGGGTTTTTTCCCTCCCCGTATCGATGATGAACTCCCAGACGCCATTGTCGCCCTGTATTCCTTTAATCTCTTTTTTCCGCGCCCCGGCCGGATCCAGGGCAAACAGGCGCAGGCTTGCCCCTGCCGGCGGTTGAAAATATGCCGCTAAACAGACCGGACGGATTTGCGGCGGCGCCTGCCCCCAGCGGTCGTCGACGGAATTTTGGCTTTTGTTCCAGCGCATGCCGGTATTGCGGTGCTCGCTCCAGACGGTGAATAAAAAACTTCCCGGCCTTTGTGATATTTGCCATGCTTGTGACGCTGGCAATGACGGCGCACCCTCTGCCACCGGCAGGCTCTCACCGGCCGGCTGCAGGAGGACGGCGCAGTGGTCCGGGCTTTTCTCCTCCAGGTGAAAACCCCAACCGGGGAAGGAGAAGGTTCTGTCTTTCAAAAACCCCACGGCGCCGGTGACCCCTGGCCCGCGAAGCTCCAGGAAAGCCCGGGCCGGGTCGCTCCGGTCCCAGACCAGTTGGTGATGGTCGGAGACCACCCGTTCCGCCGCGACCGGCCGGGATAGATCCCCACCGGGCGGCGCCGTAAAGGAAGTGATCCGGAGCCGGTGGATTAGGGCATTGGCCCGGTCAAAACCATGGGCGGTCAGGAAATAATCGGCTTCGGTTATTCTTTTGGCGTACCCGGTGAATATTTCATCGAGGTTCAAAGAGAGAGGAATCTGTGACCGGGCCGGCTCAATCTGCCCGCCGAGGAAGATCCGGGAAGCCACCGGCAATTGGGCGGTTTTCACCGGGTTCCCGCAGAGGGCAAAGAAGGAAGTGGTGTGTTTATTGGAAAACTCATCGGAATTGCCGGTATAATCAAACAGGTAAACCGCATCCCAATCCTGGAAGGCCGCAAAAGCGGCGATGAGGAGCGGCGCCTCCAGGGCGTAACGGTTGGGAAAACTCTGGTTGTACTCGCTAAGGGTGAAGGGTTTTCCCTCAACCGCCATGGCGGCCAACCGGCAAAGCCGGTCCAGGGAGTTGATTTGCGGGGTGTTGTTAATGACCCAACCCCGGGGCGACCAGGCAGGCACCGTCGGCCACCAGGGGTGATCCCAGTAGTAGTGGCTGTCGATGAAGTCCATCCCCGACTGGGCAGCGATGTCGCCCAGAAAGGCCCACCAGGGAGCGGTACCGGTGACCAGGGCTTTGACCGAGAGTTCGTCCTTAAGATAACGGCGCATCTCCGTAAAGTAGGCCCTGTCCAATTCGTAGTAGAAACGGAGCAAATCCAAAAGGCGATTCTCCGCGTAACGGCCGAAATCGGAACGGAGCGGGCGGCCGATGGTCCCCAGGGCCAGGCTTTCACCGGCTTCAAGGATGACCGGTGCCGTCTCCCTGAATTCGACCCGGTCAATCCAGATGGTGTTCGTGCTGTCACCCAGGTTAAAGGTGATCCGGGCCTCCCTCTCATCGGTGGTATTCGCCATGAAAGAGACCTGGTACTGCCGCCAGGTGGTATCCAGGGAAAACTCTTTACTCAACCCGTAATTCTGCCACGGCGGAGCCCCTTTCATCATCGAGAGGTTGATTTTTCCGGGTTTTCTTGCCCGGGCCCAAAAAGAGATCTCATAACACCGGTTTTGCACAAGGGCGTGCCTGCCCTGCATCAATTGGACATGCCAGTCGACGCCGTCGGAGGTGACCTTGATCTCGACGGCCGGACCGCCATCGTAACCGGCTTTCTCTTTAATCTCCCAAGTCATGCGAGCCTTTTCTAAGGCCTGTGCCTGCCATTCCGCTTTTCCCCTGTCAAAATCGTTATTCCGGACGAAGTTGGTGAGATCGGGAGGGGGAAGGCCGGGATCCCAGGCGGCAACCAACTCTTCTTCAGTACCGTATTTCTCTTTTAACCACTGGTTCCATAAAGCGTCCAATTCCCGGCTGTATTCCTCCGGGAGAACCGCTTTTTTCCCCGGTAGAAAATTGATCTCGCCGTCGGTGAGGAGGCTCCCAAAGAGGGAGTCTTCGTTAGTGATCTCCACACATAGGACCACCGGATCCTCGGCATAACTCAGGCCGGTATAGGGGTTCTTGTGGGTTAGCAATTGGGCGGCGTAATCCTTTTGCAGGGCAATCATCCGCGGGTTGTAATGGGATACGCCGCGGAAGAACCGGTTATCTGTAAAAAGATGCGTACTGGAAAGGCCGTCGCCCGGGCCGAAATGGCGGGCGACTTTGAGGTTGATGTTGACATAGATCCCATGGCGTTTCAGCTGATAGACAAGGTAATCCCAGCGGTCCAGCTGTCCGGGGTCCAGGTGTTGCGTATCATTGGGGTAGTATTTCGGGTCCCAGATCCCCCGCGGAGCCGCATAGTAGTCCATATGATGAAAACGGACAACATTTACACCGAGCTTGGCGAGGCGGGCGGCGACTTTTTCCGCCCGGTCCTTGGGGGGAAAGTTGGCCCCGAAAGTGAAGTTCACCCCCCAAAATTTCGCCCGGCGCCCGGTTTTACTGAAGTAGAAATGACCGTCGTCCCCGGCGTAGACATGACCCCGGCTATCAACGACCGTCGCCGGGTCCTGCCCGGGATAATCAACGAGCAGGTACGAAGCATCGACAATGGTTGGTGTTGCATCGTCCCAGGGCAGGATAAAAGGGAACCATTTGTCCTGGGCCAGCAGTGGCGGGTGGTACCATAGATTAACGAGTAATCCGAAACCCAGCAGCAACCAAAGGCCGCCCCTCCGGCACGGCCTGGAGGCTTCGCGCGCGCGAAGGCGTGTGCAGAATCTCATGGCTCAACCTCTCCTTCTTCAATAATCAGTAAGTAGATAAGGAAATTACCAAGAAAACCGTGGGCAAAAAAGCAACCCGGAACCGGTATGGATATGGCTGTAAATACTGTTTTCGCACTTTAAAACGGAATTCCTTTTTTTCCGGCCGCCGGCGTCCGGTAAGGCGGGAGCCCAGGGAATGGTTAAAATCGTGACCGGATAGCCCCTCTGCTTTTTGCGCTCTTTGCGTCCTGATCCGTCTTTACTGTCAAAGCCGGACATGGTATGATAAGTTAAAAACCCGTGTCGAGCAAGGACGCGAAGGGGATATGGTGGATCTATACGAACTGGCATGTACAGAAAAAACGCGACAGAACAAGTAAAAATGTGCGGGGCATGCAAGCAAAGACACGATGGAGCATACGAAGCAAACATATGATCGAGCATGCGGGGAAAGATGGATCAGCACGACAGGGCGTCCGGGAGTCACAGCCTGAAGGGGGGAAGAAGAATCGCGGTTATAACCAGCAGGGAGAACCTCCTGTATAAACTCTATAATTCGACAAAAACCAATAAAGGTCGGAGAAAACACCGGTTATTTTTGGTCGAAGGGCCGCACCTGGCAGCGGAGGCGCTTGCGGCTTCCTATCCCCTCCACAGTGTGCTGGTGGCGGAGGATAAGTTTTTTTTTCCGCAAAGACCTTCCTGGCTGTTACCGCTTTTACAACAAGCGGAGGCGGGGGATGTTCCCGTTTACCGGATGACCGGCGCCCTTTTCTGTCGTTTGGCGGAAACTGAGACCCCCCGGGGCATCCTGGCCTTGGCCATGCTCCCGGAGACGATGGAATTACCGGCGCCCGGGGGATTTTTGGGACTGCTCCTTAACGGTGTCCGGGATCCGGGTAATGTCGGGATGATTATGCGGACCGCATGGGCGGCGGGGGTTAAGGACCTTTTTTTGACCCCCGGTACGGCGGATCCCTATTCCGGGAAGGCTGTCAGAGCATCGCAAGGCGGCATTTTCCATCTCCGCCTCCACCGGCGGCCGTTGACCGCCTTTTTGAACTGGGCGAAGGAAACCGCTGTCACCTGCTGGGTGGGTGATCCCCACGGGGGTGAGGATTATTACCAGGCAGATTTTTCCGGTCCGACCTTGTTTGTTTTGGGCCACGAGACACAGGGACCGGAGAAAGCCGCCCGGGAGGGTGGAAAGAGTGTGAGAATACCGCTTCCCGGGGGCGCCGAATCCTTAAATGTGGCGGTCTCTGCCGGGATCCTCTTATATGAAGCCTTACGCCAACGGAACACACGGGCTTGACCATGAATTCCTTCTAAAACCCGTTTTTCCGTCATAATTTAAGAAAAGGATCCGGAAGGAGGAAAAACGGGTGCGTGAATTTCTTATCCAACTCGTGGCGTTGTTTCTGTGGAGCCTGGCTTTTTTTTCGTTATACCGCCGGCAGGTCAGAAGCGCCGGACCACGGGAAACAGCTTCTCTCCTTAACCGGCTTTTTCCCGGAAGGACGGGCTGTGACGGTGGAGAGGAAGAGAACTCCGCCAAGATTCGGTTTTACCTTGTTGTTAAAGTAGGGTGGTTGCTTTTTGCCGCCTGTGTTTTAAGGTTTTTTTTGGCGCCGGATTATTACGGCCTCTTGCTTTTGCTCTTCATGACCGGCGGGGCCTTCTTCTGTTGGCGGTATCTTTCCCGCCGTGCGCGCGCGATGCCTGCGCCGGCGGATTGGGAGCGGATCTATTCCTTACCCGAGGACTATGCGGTCTTTCTTGCCACTCTAAACCGGAAGGGAACTGAAGAAAACTGGATTGGCGCCACCTTGTCCCAGTTGGACTTGAGGAAAAAGAACCTTTTGGTCCTGGCGATCTTGCGTTCGGAGAGACTGATTGTTTTCCCCAAAGGACAAGAGGTTCTCGCCGCCGGGGATCGCTTGCTGATCTTTGGCAGGAAAGAGAAGAACAGCTGAGGCATTGGGTTTACGGCCGGTGATAACAGGGGGTTTCTGATATTGCTTTCTCCGGGAAGATAAAATATAATGGAAGCAGTAACAGAGGGAGAAGGTGGAGCGATGGAAGAGATTTACCGGGCCGGCAATGAGGTTTTCGGTGATTTTATTATTGTTAAAGCCTTGGAGGACGGGGTCACCTTAATCGGCTTAACCCGGGGGAAGGATACCAAGTTTCATCATACAGAGAAATTGGACAAGGGTGAAGTGATGTTGGTGCAGTTTACTGCGCATACTTCAGCCATGAAGATCCGGGGGAAGGCGGAGATCCTGACCAAACACGGCCTGCTGACCAGCGGACGGGATGAAGAGTAAGGAATTTAGATAAAGAGCAAGAGACCTCTCGCACATCTTGCGGGCCGCGCCAGAAGTGGCGGCAACCGCACCGGACGCGCTGCGCGTGAAAAAGGCGGGGTGGAGTTTTTCCACCCGTTTTTTATTTGGATTATTAAAAATATTAATTTGGATATTAAAAATATTAATATCCGTATTGATTATTTTATATGAGATGTTATAATAAAAATGCTTTTGGAAGAAAGCAATAATGGATAGGAAGTGATGGCCATCGAGTACCGGGCGCCCAGGGCCTGTCCGGTTTGCGGGCAACCGCTGGCCGTGACCAGGCTTTCTTGTCAGCATTGCCACAGTACCTTGGAGGGGGAGTTTGCTCCCTGCCGCTTTTGCCAATTGCGCGAAGAACAGCAGCGGTTTATTGAGGTTTTCATTAAATGCCGGGGAAATATCAAGGAAGTCGAGAAGGAACTGGAAATCTCCTATCCCACGGTTCGCAGCCGTTTGGATGAGGTGATCATTGCTTTGGGCTACCAAATGGATAAAAAAGCCCGGCAGGAAGAGGAGGAACGCTTGGAGATCCTGGCTGCCCTGGAAAAGGGGGAAATTACTCCCCAGGAAGCGGCCAAACGGTTGACGCGCGCGCGCAAAAGCCACCGGTAATGCATAAATATGGCCGGGTGGCTCCCTGTTGACGCGCGCAAAGTTAGTATTTATACAGTATAGCGCCGGTAATTCTTTGCCCGGGTTTCTCAAGTAACAGCCAAGGGCGTGTCAAGGAGAGAGAAAAATGGCGGAAAAGACAACTGCCTCAAGAAGCATGAATCTGCGCATGACCGTCTACGCGGCACTCTTTACGGCTTTGATTATTATTGGCGGCTACATAAGCATACCGCTTCCCGTCGGACCTGTGCCCATTGTCCTGGCGGATTTCTTCGTTATGATAACCGGCCTTTTTCTCGGGTTTAAATGGGGGTTGGCCAGTGTTGCCCTTTATCTGTCTTTGGGCGCCCTTGGTCTGCCGGTCTTTGCCGGCGGCAGATCCGGTTTGGCGGTGCTTTTTGGACCAACCGGCGGTTACTTGTTTGGCTATTTGTTGCTGGTATCTTCTGTGGGTCTGCTTGCAAGCAACAGAAAAGAGTCAACCGTAAGAAATCTCATGGCCTTAATTGCCGGCAATATCCTTTTATACGGCGCCGGCGTACCCTGGCTGAAAGCAGTGACGAACCTGGGCTGGGCCGGCGCCTGGGCGGCGGGATTAATCCCGTTTATACCGGGGATTATTATCAAAATAGCTGTTGCTTCGATTTTGGCTCGTGTTTTTCTGCCCCGGTTTAAAGAAATTTCCGTTCAATAGGTAAACAAAGGGGAACAAGGAGATGCCTATTCTGGAGACACGAGATTTAACCCACGTTTTTCCCGACGGTACCGTCGCCATTGAGGATATAGATCTAAAGGTCAATGAGGGGGAGTTTCTGGTCATTGCCGGGCCCAACGGGTCCGGGAAAACAGTCCTTGCCCGGCACCTGAACGGTTTGTTGAAACCCACAAGAGGGCAGGTCTTTCTGAACGGAGAACCGATCAGCAAAAATATAATCGAGGCGAGAAAAAACGTCGGGCTGGTTTTTCAGGATCCGGAGAGCCAGATTGTCGGGCAAACCGTGGCCGAGGATGTTGCTTTTGGCCCGGAAAACCTCAATTTACCCGTGGCCCAAGTTGAAATGGTTGTCAAAGAATCCTTGGCGGCGGTCGGCTTAAGTCAGTTGGCTACCCGCAGTCCGCACGCCCTTTCCGGCGGGGAAAAGCGAAAGCTGGCAATCGCCGGGATACTTGCGATGAAGCCCAAGATCATCATCTTTGACGAACCCTTTACCGGGCTTGACTATCCCGGGGTGGTACAAGTCCTTAAAGAAATATTGCGCCTCCATAAAACCGGCCATACCATCCTGTTGATCACCCACGAACTCGAAAAGGTGCTGGCCCATGCGGACAGATTGGTGATAATGCATAAGGGAAGACTGGTTGCGGACGGAAAACCGGAATCCGTAATTTACCGTGTGGAAGAATACGGTGTGAGAATGCCCCTGCGGGATGGGGAGAAGGTTGAGGCATTGACATGGCTGAAATGACGCTTTTTCATTATATACATAAAAATACGGTTTTGCACAGGATGGACGGCAGACTAAAACTGGCTTGCCTGCTGTTGTTTAGTCTCGCAGCCGGTTTTGCTTCTGAATTCCATGACTACCTGGTGCCGCTCTCCGTTCTGTTCTGCGCCATACTCCTTGCCAAGCTGCCTTTTACCACATTATTAAGGGAGATGCGGTTTTTCGGTCTGATAATCCTCATTGTCATTGTTGTAAACTCCTTTACCATCCCCGGCGATCCCATAGCAAATTCCCCGCTTGCGGGTATTTCCCAACAAGGAGTTAGTACCGGTTTACGCTTTGCCGGACGGCTCCTCATTGTTCTTTTGGTTTCCATGGTGATCACCGGGACCACACCTTTAATGAAGTTCAGGGATGCTGTTGAATGGTACTTGCGCCCCGTTCCCTTTGTGCCGGAGGCAAGGGTAGCCACAATGATCAACCTGACCTTTCTGTTGATCCCGGTGATCTTGGATAGTTTTAGAGAAATGATGGACGCGCAAAACTCCCGTTGTGTCCAGCTGAGAAAGAATCCGGTAAAACGTATAAAATTTCTGGTTTTTCCCCTTATTGACCAAACTCTGCGCCGGGCTGATGAGATCGCATACGCCATGGAGGCCAGGTGTTATTCGGAGATACGGACAAGGACGGCTTTTAAATGTGGGAAAATAGACTGGCTTATGCTGGCGATCTCTTTAGCGGTCTTCTTCTTTGTTCTTCTCTAGAAAGGAAGGAACATCGGTGTGACGGCACGATCTCGTATGTGATGGGCGCCCGAATTGCCGGGAAGCTTAAAGCCTAATGCGCCAACGCACGCGGAAACCCGTTTACCACCGGCAAGCATTTGCAAGAATTGTCAATGGACGAGTAAAGAGAAAAAGCATGACCTTTATACCAGGGCGAAAATAAAAAAAGGGCTAACAGCATGCTAGCCCTTTTTTGTTGACTCCAATTGCGCGCAATGCGCGCTGCCATCTGTTCCGGCTGCTTCCCTCTTGCCCTTAACTATTTTCCTGCCGGAACTCCCGCATAAAGGCGGCCAGTGTTTTGGCACCTTCCAGGGTCATGGCGTTGTAGAGGGAGGCCCGCAAGCCGCCGACCGAACGGTGGCCTTTAAGGCCGATCAAACCGTTGGCCGTGGATTCCTCAACGAATTTCTTTTCCAGCTCGGGGCTGGGGAGACGGAAGGTGATATTCATCAGGGAACGGCTCTCTTTTTGGGCATGTCCACGGTAAAACCCGTCGCTTTCATCGATCTCTTTATAAATAAGCGCGGCTTTTTCCCGGTTTTTCTCGGCTATGGCCGCCAGGCCACCGTTGTCTTCGATCCATTTCAGGACCAGGTTAACAATGTAAATCGCAAAGACCGGCGGGGTATTATATAGCGAATTCTTGTCAGCGTGGGTCTTGTAGTTGAAGATGATCGGTACATCTTCTCTGATCCTTTCCAGCAATGACTGTTTGATGACGACCACCGTCACCCCGGCGGGGCCAAGATTTTTCTGGGCCCCGGCATAAATCAGGGAAAACTTTTTCGCGTCAAAGGGGCGGGAAAGGATATCACTGGACATATCCGCCATTAGGGGGATGTCGCCGCAGTCGGGGAAGTCGTGCCACTGGGTGCCCATGATCGTGTTGTTGCTGGTCAGATGGGCATAAACCGGATCGGGTGAGAATTTGATCTCCTCCGGAGAAGGGATCCGGTTGAAGTTATCCTCTTCCGTGTTGGCGGCGATATGGACATTTCCCAGGCGGGCGCCTTCTTTATAAGCCTTCTGCGACCAACTGCCGGTCAGCAAATAATCGGCGGTCCGGCCCGGAGCAAGGAAGTTCATGGGAATCATGGCGAATTGACCGCTGGTGCCGCCTTGCAAAAAGAGACAGCGGTGATCGTCGCCCAGGCCTAAGAGTTTTTTCATCCGCGCTTCCGCTTCCAGGTGAACCCCTTCATAATCTTTGGACCTGTGGCTAAGCTCCAGGATCGAGAGGCCGGTAGCATTAAAATTCAGCAACTCTTCTTGCACTTCTTCGAGAACCGGCCGGGGTAAAACTGCCGGCCCGGGGTAGAAATTATAGATTTTTTTCTCCATCGTTCTCCGCTCCTATTATTTGGTTTTATCAGCATTATACTATTAACTTCCTTTCTTCTCAAGGGAAAAAAATACCGGCCGGGATTATTTATAAGAATTTTAACCCTGGGAGATCCGGGAAGCGGGGGCGGGGGTTCCGGCGGGCAGCCGGTAAGGCTGGGAAAGGAGCTTTTCCCCGTTTTCGTTTTTTACTTGAAAAACCAGGGAGGACAGGTAGAAATATTTGGCCGGGAGGTGGTATAGACCCAGGCAAGGCCGGTATCTGCCTTTTATTGTGACATAATACCCCCGGTATCTGGCTTCCAAGGGTTCCACACCGGCGGTCAGGATCAAGATTTTCTCCAGGCACGGCGCTGGTTGCGGGAGAGCGCAACCGTATTTTTCGGCAAGTCCCTGCCTGCCGGCGATATTCTCCCCGCCAACCAGAAGCAGAGGTTTGCCGGTAACCGGTTCATGGAAGAAAACCCGTTCAAGGTAAAGCGGGATATACTGGACAGGAGGATAAGGATACAGCGGTGATCTGGGCAAAAAAAACGCCCCCTTTTTTCCACAGGTGCGTCTGTGCGCGCAAGGCGCGGCGCGCAAAGCGCGGGCGCGTGTCGTACGCACGTTTTATCATATGCCAGGGGAGAAAAGGGGGCGCCTGGAAATAGTTAACGGGAAACAGGAATCCCCGGAAGACGGGGAAGAAACAGTCTCGTACTCTCCTCTTTGGCTTCCTGTTGCAGGGTAGTGCGCTCGCGCGCGCCATAATCCGGCAATTGCTCTTCCTTTTTTGCCAGTTCCGGGCCGGAAGAGTTCGGAAAGAGCAGGAAAGAAGTGAGGAGAAACAGAAGGATCCAGACGGCTGCCATTGCCAGACGTTTTCCCCAGAGGAAAGTCTCTTGCAGCAGTCTGCCTTCCCGGTAGAGATGGACTTTTCTGAGGAAATCCCCGCCGATGGCAGGAGGTTCCAGACCCTCCAAGGAATCTTTGATCAGGGTCAGTTCATCACAGAGACGGGAACAAGGGGCACAAGCAAAGAGGTGCTTGCGAATTTCCCGGCGCTCTTCAGCACTGAGCTCCTGGTCAAGGTAGGAAGAGAGGAGTTTTTGTACCCGGTGGCAGTTCATTCTTTTCTTCTCCTTTCTTCACGGAAATACGGCTGGAGTAGTTCCCTGAGTAACCTCCGTCCGCGGTGAATCCGGGATCTTACGGTTCCTAGTGAACACCCTAGGACCTGGCTGATCTCTTCATATGATAACCCTTGAATATCGCAGAGAATCACAGCAACCCGGAAGTTTTCCGGTATGAGCATAAGCGCCTCCTGGATGGTCCGGCCCAGTTCCTGCCGGAGGGCTGAATCTTCCGGCAGGTTGCTGTAATCCGGTACATCGGCGGTTTTTGCCTGCTCCAAATGGGGATGGGGTTCATCCAGTGACGAGATGAAAGGACGCCGGCGTTTTTTCCGGTAATTATCAATGAAAAGACGGTAAATAATCTGGAACATCCAACGGTCAAATGCAGTCCCAGGCTGAAAACGGTGGTAAGAACGGTAGGCTTTTAAGAACGCTTCTTGCAACAGGTCCTGGGCGTCATTGATGTCCCCCGTCAATCTGTAGGCAAAATGATAAAGAGGTTTTTCATAGATTCTAACCTGTTCTTCAAACTCCTCCCAGCGGTTGGAGGGGGAACGGGTAAGGCTCAGGCATTCACTGCGCAGCATTTTGGCCAGTCCTTCCTCATGGTTTTTTGCGGCTTTATCCTGATGAAACCGGTTCTTTCTGCAAAATTATTGTACCTTGTAACCGGCCGAAAGTCAAAATTGGCCCGTGTATGATTGGTAATTATCGGCTTTATCTACGGACTGGTCCCGAGAGTGGCGGTGAAGGTCCGGAATTGATTATCTCTCCAGACCAGCAGGGTGATCTTATCGCCGACTTTTAACCTTCTAATTTTCTCCGCGAGCTCATCCGGGGAAGCCACCTGTTCTTGGTTGATCTCCCTGATAATATCCCGCGGTTTGAGCCCGGCTTTGGCGGCCGGTGAGTCTTGAACCACACTATCCACATAAACTCCGCTCTTAAACGGAAGATTTAGATAAGAGGCCAGTTCCTCGTTGACCGGGAGCATCCAGATCCCCAGCCAGGGAGTGGGCGGAGCGGGGGTGGTCAACTCATCCAGGTGCTTTTTGGCGAGGTTAATCGGGATGGCAAAGCCCATCCCCTGCGCGTTGGAGATGATTGCCTCGTTGATCCCGATGACTTTTCCTTCAAGGTTAACCAGGGGGCCGCCGCTGTTGCCCGGGTTAATGGCGGCGTCGGTTTGGATCAAGTAACCGTGTTCTTTCGGGTCTTTCAAGGAACGGTTTAAAGCGCTGATGATCCCGACGGTTACGGTCTCCTGAAAACCGAAGGGGTTGCCGATTGCCACCACCCATTCCCCGATTTGGAGGGCATCGGAGTCGCCAAGTTCAGCGTAGGGCAGCGGTTTTTTGGCGTCGATCTTAATCACCGCCAGATCAATTTCCGGGTTGGAACCCATCACTTTTGCCTCGAAGGTATCACCGTTTTTTAAGGTGACGGTGATTTTGTCGGCATAGCGGATCACATGTTCATTGGTGAGGATGTGGCCTTCCGGGTTAATAATAAACCCGGAGCCGGTTCCTCTCTGTTCGAATTGGGGCCCTTCAAAAGACTCCGGGAAACCGGGTCCGAAGAAATCCCGGAAAAACCTGGGCACCATAAATCTACCGCCGCTGACCGTCCGGACGGTATCGATATAGACGACGGCGGGCGCGACTTTCTCTCTTACCCGGATGATCGCGTTTTGCCAGTCGGAGACCGGAAACTCCGTAGTCTTCTGGAGTTCCGCGGTGTTGTTTTTCCCCGGTCCGACAGCGGAGACCTGCCCGCCGGGGTTTTTGAAACCGGGAAAAGCTAGAAAAACAGCGGAAATAGCCACTGAGACAGCCAGGATCAGAATGACAGAAAACAGGCGCTTGCGTGTCAGACGCGCTAATTTTTCCGGAAATACTCTGGGCATAGGTCCGTACCTCCCGTAAAAGAATTTTCTTCTTAGACCTTTATCCTTAAAAACGGTTACTGGATGAGAAAGTTCCGATAAAGGGCGGACTTGCTTTTAACAGAGCTTAAACTGGGTTTTATTTGGCTGCGTAAGGAAATTTCATGCAAATTCCCATCTAAAAAGAAGGATTTTTCTAGCTGGAGTGGAATATATAACGTAAAATATTTACATGATTCTTATGTACGCATACCCATGGGCCGGGGATAACCCGGAAGCCCTTCATATACAAGGAGACAAAATATGCCTTTTAGCATGACCGGATATGGACGTTATAGCACGGAAGACGCTTTATATAAAACAACAGTTGAGGTTCGCAGCCTCAATCACCGTTTTTTGGATATCTCCGTCCGCCTGCCTTCGCCATACCTATGGCTGGAAGTTGAGTGCGTGCGGGTTCTGAAGGAGTTTTTCCGGCGGGGCAGGATTGAAGCCCGTATTCAGCTGGAACCAAAACCGGAGGTTTCCGCACCGCAGGTGGTGATGGCAGATAATCTCGTCCGTCAATACCTTAACCGGTTAAACGAGGCAAGAAAACGTTTCCGCCTGGCCGGGCGTTTACGTATAGAGCATCTCTTGATGATTCCCGAAGGTTTTTTTCTTGTCGAATCAGGAAAAGATGACGAAAAGGCCCTGGGCGATTTGGTGCTAACCGCTATTAAAGAAGCCGCCCGCCGCCTTTTGGAGATGCGGGAGAAAGAAGGCACGGCCCTGGCTTCCGATCTTAGCCGCAGGATACGGATCTTACAGGAGCGAATTGAGGAGATCCGGGCGGTGGCCGGCAACCTGCCCGCTGTCTACAGGGAAAAGCTAACCGGTAGGCTCAAGGAGTTGGCCGACGGGGTGGTTATCGATGAAAACCGTTTGGCGGCAGAGGTCGTTTATTATGCGGAACGGGCGGATATTACCGAGGAAATAACCAGGTTCAATAGTCATTTGCAGCAGTTTACAACCACTTTGTCTTTAGCGGGACCGATCGGGAGAAAGTTGGATTTCCTCAGCCAGGAACTGCTAAGAGAGGTAAACACCATAGCGGCCAAAGCTTCTGACCTGTCGATTTGCCAGCAGGTGGTGGAAATCAAAACAGAGATAGAGAAGATTAAGGAACAGGTGCAAAACATAGAATAGGAGGTGAAAAGATGCCGCTCCCCACTTTATCTTTGG
>JAAYIC010000023.1 GCA_012735195.1 Bacillota bacterium | reverse complement strand
TAATCCCTGCTTCGTCCATCTGTTCCATATCCATAATGGGGTTCCCCACCTCGTCAAAGGGGTAACTCAACAGAAGATAAACACGGGAAAAAGCCCTGGCGATGGCTTTAAGAATCAATAAAAACCTGTTTCTGCTTAAAATGGGAAAAACTACGCCGATCTCTTCAACGGGAAACTTGGCTTTCAGGTCCTTTTCCACCTGGTCAAGGGTGACGTAGTTCCCTTGCGCCCTGGCCACCAGCGACTCGGTGATCGCCAGGACATCCCGGTCCATGAGGTCATACCCGTCTTCCTTTAGGGAATTCATGAGGGCATCCACCACAATCCGGACCACATCATCGCCTTCCCTGATAATCGGAGTCCGCAGACTCCTCACGTGCACACCAATTCTTCTCATTTCCGTTCCTCCCGCTCTACAAAGATTACCCCAGGACCCGGTTACCCTCAGCGGGCCCACCCGGTCGCGCAGCTAAACAAGGAGTTCCACTATATCGCCGTCCGCGAGGCGATAATCCCTCTCCACAGGCTGTCCGGGGAATTTTACCGATCCCCATACCCTTGCCCGTTTCAACTTGCCGGGGAAATCCCTATGCACCAGTTCTGCCAGGTCCAGCACGGTCCCGCCGTCCTTTAAGACAAAGGGCTTGGAGAGATCCGCCTCTTTCCCCGGGATCTTGGTATAGACGCGAATTACCCGCAGGTGTGTAAAGATGCGTTCCCGCAAAACCTCCAAACTCTCCGGTTTTTCAACGGAGACGCCCACCGTCTCCCACCCGCCGTCAGGGTACAACTCCTTCCCCAATTCCAGAAGCAACTCCAGACGGGTCTCCGCTTCCGGCAAGTCGGTTTTGGTCACCACCGCCATCAGGTCGCCGGCGGTCTTGACCTGTGGTCCCGGTTCCTCTCCGGGGGCAACCAGGATCCCCCGCTGTTGCAGAAGATCATAACACCCGGTTAACTGCTCGAGGCAACTGTCACTGCTGCCGTCAATGATTATAAGGATCAGATCCGCCTGGCGCAGGGTTCCCGCCATTCCCCGGGGCATCTCTCCTGCAGTCACCGGCGGCATGTCGACCAGTTGAATCATGATATCTTGGTAGTTCATCATCCCGGCCACCGGCAGCGGGGTGGCAAAAGGATATTCGGCCACATTAACCCTGGCCCTGGTCAAGGTTCCGACCAGCGCCGACTTTCCCGTATTCGGGTAACCCATTAAAACTACCTGTCCTGCTCCCTCCTTGGGGATCTGGAAAGGATCCGCGCTTTTAGTGGCGGCTTTCCCCTCCTCCATCTGGCGCAGTTTGGAAAGGCGTCTCCTCAGATGCGCCTGGAGGTTTTCGGTCCCCTTATGCTTGGGGATGACCGCCAACATCTCTTCCAGGGCGGCAATCTTTTCTTCCTTATTCCGCGCCCGGCGGTATCTTTCTTCCGCCGCCAGGTATTGAGGGGTCAGATTGGCGGGCACTAAAACTCACCTGCCTTATTCACGTCTACGCCTCCATGCGCGCGCGTGTGTACGCGTTTTAGAACCTCCTCTACAATTGCAGATTCTTGCGGTGAAAAACTTACGGGGTAAACCAGACTGGATAAAAGCTCCCGGTCGACCGAGATCTCCCGCCACTGTGCCGGGTCCAGCCGGGCCAGGACCTCAATCGTGCCAAAAAGGCCTTCCACAAACCCCAGGACTTTATAGGCGACAAAAGTCTGGCCGGTGAAGAAGGAGACTGTTTCATCCACGGCTTTGACCACCGGCGGTACTATATAAGCGACGGTAGTCTCACACTTCAATTCATCCCCATCCAGATAATAGCGGTTGTCCACCCGGATCCGGCAAGAAAAAGTGAAGCCTTTCTTCAAAACCAGTCTGCCTTGGAACCGGAAAACCCCGCCGCCCATTTCTTCGATGCGGATCAGGCTTCCTTCGCGCACGGTTTTCCTGCTCCTAACAGTAAAAAGACCCTCCTCCACCTCTTCAACCAAGTAACCTTTTTTATTATCCCGGAGAAAGAGGGTCATCAGCTTGCTTAAGAGTATGAAATTGCTTTTCTGTAAAAGCCCGTCATAGGCAACCCACAGGTCTGCCGGAAAAACTCTGCTTACAGCAAGGATCTGCCATCCCTCATTTTGAGGACCCTCTTTTTGAGGGCACTCATCTTGAGGGCCTCCGCCAGTAATCCCCGCAACACCGGAGCTCATAAAAAGAGCCAGAACGCAAAGGATGGAGAGAAAGACCCGGTTCTTTCCTTTGTTGAACTTGCGAAAAACATACGCACGCCGATAAAAACCCCTGTTTTTTTCTCCCGGCATATTATATAATATCCCTCGCCATATCGCAACTATTTGCAGTACTCAATCTATTAATTCGCGGCCGCCGCTTAAAACCCCTGCCAATCCAGGGTAAAAAGCAACCGGGGTAAAAGGCTAACCCCGGCACGTCCTGAAACTGTTTTCCCAAAAAGTCCCCGGTTCCCGTTCCAGCAAGGGCCTTTATAAGCTGTATCCCCTGGCAAAAAGACGCAAACAGGCGTCAACCGCAGCAGGATCATAAAGAATTCCCCGGTTCTTCTTGATCTCCGCCAAAGCCTCTTCAATACTCAGGGCCGGCCTGTACGGGCGGTGCGAAGCCATGGCTTCAACCACATCAGCCACGGCAAGAATTTTGGCGGCCGGGAGAATATCCTTTTCTTTTCGACCCAACGGATACCCGGAACCATCCAGCCTTTCATGGTGCTGGAGGACTATATCCGCCAGCGGCCACGGAAAATCCACCACTCGTAAAATATCGTAGCCCATCTGTGGATGGGTTTTGATCAGGTTAAACTCAAGCTCATGCAGGCGCCCGGGCTTGTTCAGGATCTCGGCGGGCACATAAATTTTACCCAAATCATGGACAATTCCGGCCATGCGTACCGCTTCAATCTCCTCCCTGGAAAGCCCCATCTCTTTGGCGATCTCCCGCGCCAGGAGAGCAACGCGTTTCTGATGACCGGCTGTGTACGGGTCCCGTTTCTCTACGGTTACAGATATCGTTTCAATAAAACCCTCCATAATCTCGCGCAGCTCAGCCAGGTTCCGCAGGTGTTCTCTTTGGACAATCAGTTCAATCTCCCGCATTTTCAGTTCTTTAGTCAAAAGAACCCCCTGCAATGCGCTGCAGATCATCCGGTGCAAACTGGAATAGAGAGACTCGTTCAAGCCGTCGGCAAATTCATAAAGGGCCAAACCGAACTGCGTTTGACTAAAACAAAGCGGAGTAACAATAAAAGAACGCTGTTTATCCTGGAAATCCAATTGCGGGGGAATTAAATGGCGGGTTTTAAAAATAATCGGGTGGTCGACTTCTAATTTGACCCGTCCCTCTTCATTATAGGCCAGAATCAACCTGGAATCACCGTCGTCCGGGGTCCGGGCGCCGTAATACTCGGAGAAATAACAACTGGTTACACCCAATTCCGGCAATCTCTGCGCCAAAACCTCAAGCAACTGTGGGAGTTCCGAAGCGGTCAGAATCTCCTCCCGCAGCAGGTCCAGGGTCTTTTCGGTTTGAATTAGATCATAATACTTAATCCTCTCTTTTAAAAGGGCTTTTTCTCCAATCATCACCCGTACCTGGTGACAAAGGTTTTCAAGCTCCCGGCAAAGTCCGGTGTTGGCAACATAGGGCAACAAGTACCGCCGCAACTCGGAAAGGAGAACCTGCCAGGAGAAGACATCCTCCCCCGCCCATAAGGCTTCATCCAAAAGGGTAAAGCACATTCGTAAAAAAGGCTGATCTTTCCTTGCTGATATTTGTAACTGCTGTTCCAGCGCATCCAATAGTTTTTGCAACCGTTTCTCGCCGGCAGCCTCCTTCACCTCCGACCGGGATACCGCGCTCTCCACGATCCCGGAGATGATCTCTTCTTTATGCCGGGTAAAGGAATCCGGGGTCGGCAGTCCTTTGCCGTCAATCCTCCCATTACCGGCGCTTATTGTCATCTCAGAGAAACAGCCGCATGATTCCCGGAAAACCGGTTTCGTCGGGATAACAACTCTTTGCAGGATTTCTTCCCCATTACCCCCATCCATAATCTTCAGAAGGGTCTCCGCAGCCAGCCATCCTTGCTGGTACAGGGGCTGACTGACTGTGGTCAGGAGCGGTGAACAATAAAGGCTTTCTTCCGTATTATCAAAACCGACAACAGCAATCTCCTGGGGGATAGAGACCCCTTTGCGACGCAACTCCATTATTGTTCCTAAAGCCATTACATCGTTGGCCGCCACTACCGCATCGGCTTTGTCAATTACACCCTTTGCTATAAGTTCACAGGCGGCTGCTCGTCCGCCTTCCAAAGTAAAGTCGCCTTCAGCGACCAGCGTCTGGTCAAAGGATAACCCGTATTCCTGCAAGGTTTGGCAGAAAACCGAAAACCGTTTGCGTGAATCCTGGTTCTCTTTGGGGCCGGTAATAAAAGCAAACCTCCGGCAGGCATGTCTCTTGATGAGGTGAACCAATAATTCCCGCAGACCTTTGGCATTGTCGACCATGATCGATGGAATCCCTTCGATCTCCGCGCCGATACTAACAATTGGTATCTCTGCATAAGTAAGCAAAAAATCCTTAATCTGTTCCAGCGTGCAAAAATGACCAATGGCTGCTGAAAAGACAATAAGTCCATCGACATTTTCCCGGCCTACCAGATCATAGATGATATTACGACTACTCTCATACTCGCGTACGGGATTAATCGCCCCGCCTTCAAAACATAGAACATTGATCCCTTGATCGCGGGCATAGTCAAAAATACCACGTAAGAGATTCGCCTGGTATAGCGAACCCACCCAATCGGTCAGCACGCCGATACTCCGGCGGCTTTTTTTCCAATGATTGCTTTGATCCATGCACGAACTCCTTATGTCTTATTGTTTTAACTTGTCTTAGTCAATGGCAGAAAAAACGAACCCTATTAGATTTATCGGCTGGGAATAAACATTATTTAACATACATATGAAAAATACCCGGCCTTATCTGGTATTCGGTGCATACGCTCAAAAACAGGTCGCCCAACAACCCGCCGGCCGGGATTCCTCACTCGTCTTTATTTTTAGCCCCCTTGCCTTTCTTCCAATTTCTTTAATAACTCCCGGACCCTCGCCTCCTGCTTTTTTGTTTCTTCCGGGTCGAGTTCAAAGCGGACTCTAAGCCAACTGCCCTCTCTCACCTCTTGTGGAAGGAGTTCTCTGGCCACGGCCAGCTCAATCTCTTCATCCCCGAGCAAAACCACGGCATAACCATTCTCAAACCGGTCCACAACGGCTTTCACCGGATCCCCCCCTGTTCCTTCCCGCACAGGTCAAATTACTCGCGCACACACGCGGGCACATCGTGTGCACCTACACGTAGACATGCGCATACGGTTCCACAGATACGCTACAGAAAGAAGGGTTAGACGAATTACCCGTGCACATCACCTGTACGTACATGTGCGCGTGTGCATATACATACACAGGCATGTACATCTGCATCGCACCCTCTGCGCCACCGGCGGGACTGCTCCCGCACGTACACAGACGCGTGCACGCGCACGTGGATAGGTTCTTGACCGGCGCGGCTGCGCGTACAGATGCACATGCACATACCGCGGGCGCACATGGAATTCAATTCCTGATAATATTAATTATATCACAGCCCGGTTGTATATCATAGTCCGGCGTAGCTGCAAAAAACCACCGGGGTTTATATGGAGATCTTCTCTTCCCCCAAAAACTTGTACTGGGCCGTAAAAAGCCGGTAGTAAAGGCCTTTGGCCCGCAAAAGCTCCTCGTGGGTCCCTTCCTCTTTAATCCGGCCTTCATCGATGACCATGATCCGGTCGGCATTACGGATGGTTGACAACCGGTGGGCGATGACAAAAGAGGTCCGGCCGGTCAAAAGCCGTTCAATCCCCTTTTGGATCAGGCGTTCGGTTTGGGTATCCATCCCGGCGGTGGCCTCATCAAGGATGAGAATCCGGGGATCAGCCAGGAGCGCCCGGGCAAAGGCAATCTGCTGCCTCTGGCCGAAGGAAAGCCGGGAACCGCGCTCATTGACGTCGGTATCGTACCCCTGTTCCAGCCTCATGATGAAGTCATGGGCCTGCACCGCCTTGGCGGCGACGATAATCTCCTCGTCCGTCGCGTCCAGCTTCCCGTATCTGATGTTCTCCTTGATGCTGCCGGAGAAGAGGAAGGTATCCTGGAGAACTATCCCCATTTGGCTGCGGAGGCTTTCCATGGTAACATCCTTGACATTGTACCCGTCAATTAGGACCTCTCCCTCCTGCGCCTCAAAGAAGCGGCCAATCAGATTGATGATACTGGTCTTCCCGGCGCCGGTGGGGCCGCCCAGGGCGATCCTCTCCCCGGGTTTCACATGAAAGTTGATATTCTCCAAAACCTTCCGTTCGTCTTCATAGCCAAATGAGACATTCTTAAAGATTACTTCCCCCTTAATCCGGGGAAGTGGTATCGCGCCTTCCTTGTCTTTAATCGCCGGCTCGATATCGAGTATCTCAAAGATCCTCTCCGCTCCGGACATATTGGAGACGAGGATATTATAGAAGTTGCTGATATTCATCACCGGCTGCCAAAACATGGAGAGGTATCCGGAAAAGGCGACCAGGAGGCCGATGGTGATGGTCCCGGTGTTTAAAAGCCGGATCCCAAACCAGAAGACCACAATGGTTCCGATCCCCCATGACATCTCCACCGACGGCCAAAACATGTTATTCATCCGGACCGCACTAATAAAAGACTTTACGCACTCCTGCAAAAGACCCTTAAATTCCCTGCCGCTCCGCTCTTCCGCGGTGAAGCTCTGGATTACCCTGATCCCGGAGAAGTTCTCATGGGTAAAAGCGTTGGCATTGGAGACCTTCCGCCGGTGGACCATCCACCGCCGGTGCGAGACCACTTCGATCATACTCATAAAGACAAAGAGAAACGGCAAGGCGATAAAAGAGCCCAACGCCAACTGGTAATTCATGGACAACATGATGACCACCACCGCGGCAATGGTGGCCAGGTTCGGGATGAGGCTGGTGATACTATTGGTAAAAAGGTCGCTTAAAGAATTAACATCCCCGATGATCCTGGCCAGGATCTTCCCCACCGGCCTGCTGTCAAAGATAGAGAGGGGCAGCTTTTGAATATGTACAAAAAGCTCCTGCCGGATGGTTTAGAGGATCTTATTGGTGATCCCGGAGACTAGCTTTATCTGGCGCCTGGCGCAAAAGACCGCCATCAGGTTCATTGCCACCATCCCTGCGCCCAAGAGCAAAAGGCCATGGAAATTTTTGGCGAAAATATACTTGTCAATGGCCAGCTTCATGAAATATGGGTTCAGCAGGCCGACCCCGGTGACAACCCCGATCATGATGACGGCCTCTCCCGCCTGCCGCTTGTACGGACGGAGGTAGGAAAAGAGTCTCAGCACAACCCTGATTCGCAATGGTTTTTTGACGTACTCTTCATCCTGTAGATAGATAATAGGCATTTAACGCCCTCCTTTTTCCTCTGCGCGCATGCGCGAGCCATCTTCTTATCCTGCCGTCTCCGCCGCGAGACCGCGGAACTGCTCACAGTATATCCGGTAATACCTCTGTTTCAAGGCGAGGAGCTGTTGGTGGTTGCCTCTTTCCACCACTTCTCCATCTTCGATGATGAGAATCTCATCGGCATCCTTGACCGCCGAGATCCGGTGGGCAATGATGATCTCCGTCCGGTCCCCCTCCGCGGCCAGCGCCTTCTGGACCCGGTATTCGGTCTCCATATCCAGGTTGGAGGTGGCG
>JAAYIC010000042.1 GCA_012735195.1 Bacillota bacterium | reverse complement strand
TCTTTTCGCGCTGATTTGCTCCTTAATTTCTGCAGCTCCCTGTAAAGCCGCGGCAGCAAATTCCGGATCGGCCTCTTCTGCCAAAACCGTCAACTCTTTGCCGAACTCTGCCTGGAATAACCAATAAGGAGCCACCTCGATGATTTCACCATTTTGTCTTTTCCCCAAAAACAGAAGATCCTTCTCACACTCCTGCCCCGCTCCATCGGTGACTACGACTTTATATACGAAGACACTTACAGGCTCCGGCGCCGGATAAGAGACCATATACCGGGTGAAGGCTACTTTTTCCAATTCGTCTTCGGTTAGTTTTATGGCCAGTTTAAAAAGAGGATGATCGCTAGTGAGTAATTTCATTTCTTCACTTTCTAATTCTTTATACCTCGTAAAGCGATATACTTGTTCTCCATCGATTTTGACCCCTTTCAACCTGGCAATATCCCGGAGATAGCGCGGCAAGTATTCCACACGCTTTATCTGGCCATGCTGGGCGCTGGTGATCCGTACCCGTTGTCCAGCCAATGTTCTGGTAGTAAAGGTCTCATAACACCGCGGGCCAAGCTTCTTAACGACTAATTCTTGCTGTTCCCGTCGCATAGCCGGTAAATCCAGCAGCTCAACATCGGTCATCTCTTGTTTGGCTATTTCCAGCAGTTTTTTATGTTCTTCGGATAGTGTTTTTTCCATTCCGGCAATTATTTCATCAAGATTTTCCCGGTTTAGAACTGCTTCCTGCATGAGCGTGGGTAAATCATAATATTTGTCTTCCAGAATATCGCCGATAAAATCATATACCAAACTTTCACCCAAATCTTCCCGCATTTGCTCCATCTTTCTCAAAAGGCGGAGCAAAACATCGCCTTCAATGGTATTGGCAGCCACCAGGTTAAAGATAAGGACCTCGTTGCGTTGTCCGATCCGGTGGATCCGGCCCATTCTCTGTTCCAATTTATTAGGGTTCCAGGGGATATCATAATTGATTAACTGGTTGCAAAAATGGAGATTAATTGATTCCCCCCCTGCATCCGTCGCGAGCATAATCTGGCAATCATTCTTAAAACTCTCAATTTGGCGGTGGCGCTCTTCCATGGACATTTGTCCGTGAATTGTCGCCACCTTCGGCACCCGTTCCAACAACTTCCTTTCTAAGTAGCGGAGGGTATCGGTAGCTTCGGTAAAAACCAGGATCTTTTCCTTGCTCTGCATTAAACCATTAATCCCAAACAAGGTCTTTTCTAGTTCCTGGTATTTTCTTTCAATGGTACTACGCCTTAATCGCGAAGATAGGGCCAGTAAATGGTCTAAAGCCTCTAATTCGGTGCTTAGTTCTTCCAAATCAATTGCGAAGAAAGCTTCTTCTATTCTTTCTTCGATCTTTTGCTGCTCTCCCAAGGTTTCATCTTCATAATCCTCAAAAGAGAGCTTTTGTAACTGCCGGTAATATTTTTTTCTTTCCTCCAGAGTTGCCGCCAGTAACTGTTCCAATTTATTACGCCTGCGCTCCAAGGATAAATGAACCGCCTCCAAGGATGAGCTCAAGCGGCGTTGCAGCAACATCATGGCAAAAGCGACGCTGTTATTCCCTTTACTCATTGCCCTGTTGAAATAGTGACGCACATATTCCGTTACTGCCCGGTAGAGTTCAAGTTCATTGTCGG
>JAAYIC010000029.1 GCA_012735195.1 Bacillota bacterium | reverse complement strand
GCTCAACCAGTTGGATGCCATCTGGGCCCTGCTTTCCATCGGCGAAGAGCCTTTCATCCCTGAGGACAGGATCAAAAAGATCCTCAAGGCCCTTTATGAGAATAACCGGACCACCACCGGCTGGTGCATGACCCGGACGGAAGACGGCAAGCCCGTCGAATCCGACCAGGGCAAAGATGTCTACACCACATCCAACTATGTATTCGCCCAGTTGCTTGATTATTACGGCCTGGTCGAAGAGAGCAAAGATGTCTACAAAGCCATGGACAAAGTCTTCTTCAGGCACGGCAATACCCTGATCAGCCCGGACAATATACGGGCCGAGATGGAACAGGAAGAAGGGGAGACAGAACCGATGTACCACTATATCGTCGCCGGTTATCCCCGCCCGGGTGCGGTCATGACCCACCTGGTCCTGCCCTATATCAAGGAACTCAAGGATAAAGGCGAAAAAATTGTCCCCGCCCATTTGCAGTCCTACGCTGAAGAACTGATGAAGTGATCATCGTAATCATCGAAACAGCGAAAAGGCGCCGGAAAAAACCGGCGCCTTTTAGTTCCCTTTTTACCTTTTATACAATAAAAAATAAAGATAAACTCTAAAAATAAGCCCTTCACGAAAAACGGCTGCTCTCCTCTTTTTTTGTTTTCTTTTACTTACGTAAAACCAGGATCTGCGCGCCACCGGCAAATGCGATCCCCAACTATCTCCTTGACCGTGAACGCAAAAGGTCAAAAAAGTCCGTAAAAAGCCTGGCTGTGGAAAAAGGCCGGCCGGAAGTAGTTATCAATTCATAATCCTCGTCTTTCAGGACCCGGAGGAGTTCTTCCGGGGTGTTTACCTGCCGGGCGGTGGTGATCCCGCCCCTGCCCACATCGGTTTTTTGGTGAAAATCAGAGCCGGAGATCATTTTTAAACGGTGTTTTTTGGCAAAATGATAAGCGGGCCTGTTATGCGAGTCATGCCGGGGGTTGCCGTTAAAGACCTCGACCCCGTGGAGGAAAGCCGGATCCGCCGGTGAAAAACCCGGCCGGAAAGGATGGGCTTGATAAACCAGGAAGCCATGCTTTTCCGCCAGTTCATAGAGGTCCATGATCTCCAGTTTATACAGCTCCGGGTATTCCCTGAGAAAATCCTCGGTGATCCCGAAGAGCAAATAGTCATTATAGGGGTTGTCGAGGGCAAGCTCGGCCCCTAAGAAGACCTGGAGGCCGGTTTTTCTCCCTTCCCGGCGGGCCTCCCGGTACCCGGCCAAAAAACTGTCAAGCTTTTCGTCCCAGGTCCTGCCGGCACAGTGGCGGAAAAACTTCCTGGTGTAGTGATCGGTAATAACTATCCCGTGGTAACCCGCAGCTTTGTAAAGCCGGGCCGCCTGCCGACCGGGAATTCTCCCGCAGGCGCTGCTCTCTCCGGTGTGGACATGGGTATCATAGCAGTATCTGGTCATCTTCCAACGTTTACCTCCTGTTTGTAATGACTGCGCCGTGGTATCCTGGTCTTCCATAAGCACCACAGTTATCAACTTCTTATTATACCGAACTGAGCTGGTTTTATAAAGGAAAAAAAGGTATAAAAACGGCAGAAACCAGGAAACAAGTTTCCGGTAACAATTAATTGCTAGAAAACACTGAATACCATATAATTATAGTTATAGCCGCCGGTAACACCTTTGTTTTTATGGGGGTTAGAAAATGACCACAGAAACGCTTACCTTTAAGGCAAAGTTCTCTTACGGCCTTTCGGATTTTGGTTTCAGTATCGCCTATACCATACCCGCTTTTTTTCTTATGATCTTCCTCACGGATGTGGCCGGTATTCCGCCGGCTCTGGTGGGAACGGTTTTGTTGGTGGCGAAGATTTGGGATGCGGTAATCGACCCCTTTATCGGTCATCTTTCCGACCGTTTGCAGACCAGATGGGGGAGGAGAAGGCCTTTTCTTCTATGGTTTGCCGTGCCTTTCGGACTCTCCTTTTACCTGCTTTGGCTCGTCCCCTCTACGCCATCGCTCTTCTGGCAATCCCTGATTGTTTTGGGGGTTGTGATCTTTTTTATCACCAACTTCTCGCTTTTGTCCGTTCCCTACTCCTCCCTGGCCCCGGAGATGACCAGGGACTATAATGAACGGACCCGCCTTAATGCCTACAGAATGTTCTTTTCCATCATCGGCGGGCTGGTGGCGGTGCTCCTTCCCGCCTATTTTTTAAGCCTTTCGGAGGATCTCCGTTACGGTTACCGGGTGATGGGACTGAGCTTGGGGGCTTTTATCACCCTGCTTCCGCTGGCCGCCTTTTTTGGGACGAAAGAAAAACAACTCACCGGTTAACCAGGAGGTTTCCTTTGGCAAAGGCGTCCGGTTGGTTTTGACCAACCGTCCTTTCATCCTCTCGCTCCTAACTTACCTGGCCACCTGGGTGGCGATTGACATCATCTCCGCCGTCTTCCTCTATTACCTCAAATACTGGCTGGGGATTGGAGAGGAGTCCAGCAATACCATCTTCGGCGTGCTCTTTATCGTCGCCGCGCTCTTCCTGCCGTTGTGGGTCAAAATCTCGGAAAAATCCGGAAAAGTCCGTGCCTATATCCTGGGCCATGGTTTCCTGGCCATAATTCTGTTGACTCTGGTTTTTCTGCCGCCTGAGAGTAGCCGGCTTGTCTACCTGATCGCGGCTTTGGCCGGGATCGGGGTCTCGGCCGCCCATGTTATCCCCGTTTCTATTCTTCCCGACGCCATTGAGTACGACCAGCTTCACTCCGGTTGCCGTCAGGAGGGGATATATTTCGGCCTGGTTAATTTCATCCGGCAATTGGCCACTTCCGGCGCTTTGTTCTTTGTCGGGCTTATTCTGCAGTGGACCGGTTACGTGCCGAATGCGCCCCAGACCGCAACCGCCCTCTGGGGGATCCGGTTACTGATCGGGCTTTTGCCCGGCATAATCTTGCTTCTTGGCATTATTGCCCTGCGCAGATACCCGATTGACCGGAAATACCATCAGGAACTCCTTGCCCAACTGGCCGCCCGGGAAGCCGGAGCAAGAAATAAGGGATCATAATCCATGGTCCAGCCAAGGGACGAAAGGCGTTGAGAAATAAAGAGCCGTAAGTCAGCAATAAACTTGGGAACAGGAAGAGGGGAAAGAGAATGGCTGTTACAGTCTTCGAAGTAAAAGAGAAAAGCGGGCTGAAAAAGTTTATTGATTTGCAATGGGAGATCTATCGTAACAACCCGGCATGGGTGCCGCCATTGCGGCGGGAGATGAAACGGATTATTAGCCCACAGACCAACAGCTTTTTGCAATCAGGGCCTTTCCGGCTTTTTCTCGCGGTCAAGGACGGCCGGGTTGCCGGGCGGGTTATGGCCCATATCGACCAAAAGACCAATGCAGTTAAAGGCCGTAAGGCCGGTTACATCTCACTCTTTGAAAGCATCCCCGATTACCGGGTGGCCGCGGCCCTTTTTGACAGCGCCACCGCCTTCCACCGGGAACACGGCATGACTTCCCTCCTGGGGCCGGTCTCTCCGACCAACGGCGATGACTACCGCGGGCTGTTGCTGAATGATTTCAACCGCCCGCCGGTACTGATGAACTCCTATAACCCCCCGTATTACCCGGAGTTTTTTGACCGTTACGGCTTCCGGAAGCAACTGGACCTTTATGCTTACCATTTCGATGTCCACGTCCCCCGTACCCCAAAGGTCGTGGAATACGCACGGCGCCGTTACGGTTATACAATCGACCCCATCAACCTGGCAAACTTGGAAAAAGAGCTGCTCGATATCAAACGGGTTTTGGACGAAGCGATGCCGGAGGAATGGGCCAACCTGATCCCGCCGGACCTGGCCACCCTTGAAAAGATGGCCAAAAACCTCCGCCCTTTAGTCGACCCAAACCTGGTTTTTATTGCGCGGCATAAGGGGCGTCCCATCGGTTTCAACCTGACGCTGCCCGATTACAACCAGGTTCTGATCCGCTTGCGCAGCGGGAGGCTTTTTCCCGTGGGGTGGCTGAAATTCTTATACTGGAAGAGAAAGATCGACGGTTTACGCTTCTTCGTCCTCTTTGTGGTCCCGGAGTTCCGGAAGAAGGGCGTATCCGCCGCCATTTTTCTGGAGACCTTTAACGCCGTGCAAAAGCACGGCTACCGGTGGCTTGAAGGCTCAACCATCGGCGAAATAAACCGGGAGATGCGGAATGACGTGGAACGGGCCGGTGGGAAGCACTACCGTACCTACCGGATATATGAGAAGAAGCTTTAAGCTTGCGGCGGATGCCATGCGCGGTCCGTGCAGCGCCTGCGCCTACCCGGGGAACAAAATCGCCCCCTGTTTAATAAAATGGCCTAAAGGAATATATCCGGAAGGGGCGAAAACCATGGGTTGTCAAGAGAGAAGATTTTTCCCGGAGGCTGCGGGGGAAGACGAGGATCATGCGCGCGCTCAAGAAGCCACGGCCGTATTGATCGGCGGACCGCTGGCCCCGAAGATCAACGGTATGGTTCGTTTTAAGGATGTTCCGGGCGGGGTGGAGGTTTTTCTCCATGTGGAAGGCCTTCCCCCTTATCAACACGCCCGGGAAGACCGGCCGCCTGTGGGTCCGCACGGGTTTCACATCCACGAAAACGGCGATTGTACAGTCGGCGACCCGGCTAATCCGTTCACCGCCGCCGGGCCCCACTGGAATCCGGATCACCAGCCCCACGGGAACCACGCCGGCGATTTTCCGGTGATCTTCTCCAACTGTGGCCTGGCGACCATGATGTTCTTCACAAACAGGTTCAAGGTGGCCGAGATCGTGGGACGCTCCGTAATCATCCACGAGAACCCCGACGATTACCGGACGCAACCCGACGGGGCTGCCGGCCGCCGGCTGGCCTGCGGGGTAATCAAACGTAAGGAATGAACAGGACCGGTAGCGTGTTTGACAGCAAACACGGTATCTGTCCCTTTACTGGAAAGGAGGTGTACCAATGCGAAAAACCCCGGTTTTTTCCGGGTTTTTCCTTGTCTTGCTGTTGCTGGTGGCAGGGGCAAACGCCTGCCTGCTCCCGCGTAGGGGCAAGGAACCGGAGGGGGTTCTCTCCCAACCGGCGAATTTGTGTTTGGAAATAAGAACGGACCGGAGGGTCTATACAGCCGGTGATCCGGTGGCCCTTTCTTTCCTGCTCTTAAATACCTCCCCCACAATGGAAGCGAGGTTGACCTTTAATACCGGACAAATTTTTGATCTGGTGCTTTCACAGAATGGACAAGCGGTCTGGAGATGGTCGGCGGATAAGCTTTTCACCCAGGCCGTCCAGGAAAAAACACTGGCCCCGCAAGAATTTATCTTCAAAGTCCTTTTGCTCTCCCCCGAAACAACCGCGCCCCTGGCTGCGGGCGAGTACGAGTTGGAGGTGATGATCACCGCTGTACAGCTTCGGGGCTACAGCAAATCCGTTCCATTGCAATTCCGGGAAAAATAATTACTGGCATCCGTTGGTGCGACATTACATAAGCCGGCAGGCTCATTTTAGAATCGGCCATTCTTATCTTCGGCGTTATCCTAGGCGTCTCCCGGGCGTTCTGGGGTAATTCAAAGCCGGCAGCAGGTGATTTTATACCTCTTGCCTTCAATCTCCAGCAGGGCATAAGAGGAACCGCCCCAATGGCTGGCGGCGCCGGGGTTGAGGAGCGTCAGTCCCCTCTTCTCCACCAGCAGGTCCTGGTGGGTGTGGCCAAAAAGGACAAGCCCGGCTCTTTCTTTCCGGGCGGCGCGGGCCAGGAGTTGCAAGCCGGCACGGACACCGAAGTTATGGCCGTGGGTCATATAAACCCTGATCCCCTCCAATTGGATACAGAGTTCATCCGGAAAGGCTCCACGCGGGTCGTTATTCCCGTTGACCGCTTCCACCCGGATTCCGGTCATCCTCTGCAAAAGCATGGCGTCGTATGCGCCGTCGCCCAAATGGATGAGGAGATCCAACGGTTTTTCCCCGGCTTGTCCACCTTTTCTTTCCCGCTCATAGATTCGCCGGAGCGTAGAAAAATCGCCATGGGAGTCGCTGACCACCAAAACTCGCATCACATTGTATCCTCCCGACTTGTTGCTGGACCTGTATCAACATATCAATATCCGCCGTGCGCAGCTGTCAAGGGGTGACTATCTGTCACCGGCATGCCACGGGCGGCGCGCAGTAGCTCGGAGACGGTCACAAAACGGTAGCCCCTTTCCTTAAGAACAGGCAGGAGAAGGCGCAAGGCCTGCAGGGTGTTGCTGCAGGCGTCTTCCCGGTCGGGGAAGGAGATGATATCTCCCGGCCGGGTATTCTTCAGGAGCTGCCGGGCGATCTCTTCTCCACCGGCCAACGGCCGGTCACGGCTCTCCTCTTCCCGGCTCCGAAGGATCACTTCATAACCCAAGGCCTTGGCCACGCGAAGAATTTTTTTGCCCGCGCGCGTACGCGCGCCAAATTTGCCGGCGGGGCGGAAAAGCCGCATGTTTTCCCCGGTGATCTCCTGGATTGCCCGGTGCGTACGGTACAAATCCAGGCGAAGCTCTTCTTCGGAGATCCGGTCAACTGCCCGTCTGGTATAGTTATGGTTCCCCAGTTCATGTCCTTCCCGGACCTGACGCAAAAGGACCTCCGGGTAAAGTTCCGCCCTCCCGCCGGTCACAAAAAAGGTGGCCTTGACATTATACTGTTTCAGCAGATCAAGGATCCGCCCGGTGGAGACGGGATCCGGACCGCCGTCAAAGGTAAGGGCGAGGAGTTTCTCCCCGGTCTTTATCTCCCAAACCCCGGTCCGCCGCAACAAGAAGTTCCGGTCTTTACCGGCCGGCCATGCCCGGCCGTACCCGGTAAAAAACAGAAAAAAAACCCCATTCCCCACCATTAGTGATATTAAGTAAAGGAGGAGTCGCGCGCGCGTGCGCGTATTGATTAGGATAATCTTCACCCACCACTTCTCCCTGTCTTTATTCGGATCCCGGGTGTATATTCCTTTCATGTATATGAGGCGGAACTGAAAAACTTGCCCCCGCTCTCTTCAATAGGGTATTTACCGGATCATTGCCGCCTTTGCCATCCATGCTGTTTTCTGGTATTGGCTGTTTATCGCTCCCCTATTTGCCTGGGTAATGTCCTGAGCACTTGCGTATTTGCCCGGACAAATTAAGTACTGCTTTGTTTACCCGCCCAGGAGCCAGACGGCAATGGCAAAATAGATGACAAGCCCGGTGGCATCGGCAATGGAAGTGATCAAGGGGCTGCTGGCCACAGCCGGGTCCAGGCCCAGCCGGAGCAGGATAAAAGGAAGCGCCACCCCCATAATGTTGGAGACCACAACAACAGCGACCATCGCCAGGCCGACCACCGCCCCGATCTGGTACCCTCCCTGGAAGATGCCGAGCAGGCCGCCGGCCAGACCCATGGTGGCTCCAAGGGCCAGCCCGACCAGTAATTCCTTGGCCAAAACCCGGAACCTTTGCGCGAGTTTCACGTCACCTGTAGCCAGGGCCCTAATCATCAAGGTGGCGGACTGGGAGCCCACATTACCGCCGCTGGCAATAAGGAGCGGGATGAAAAAAGTCAAGACCATGGCGGAGGCCAGCACTTCCTCATAGACAGAGATGACAGTGGATGAAACCAGGTTAATCAGGATGAGGATCACCAGCCACCCAATGCGTTTCCGGTACAAGGGCCAGACCCCAGCCTCCCGGTAGCCGCTCTTTAACGGTCTCACCGCTGCCGCCTTGTGAAAGTCTTCCGTAATTTCCTCTTCCGCCACATCCAGCACGTCGTCGACGGTGACAATCCCCAACAAAACGCCGGCTGAATCCACCACCGGCAATACGCTGAGGGCGTGGCGGTGCATCATCCGGACGGCTTCTTCCCGGTCTTCCATGGCCGAAATTGTGACATAGGAATGGTCCATCAACTGCTCCACCCTGTCGGTAGGCTGGGCCAAAATAAAACGGCGCAGTTCCAAAGCGTCCAACAGCTTCCATGAGGAGTCTGAGACATAGACGACATTAATCGTCTCACTGTCTTTTCCCTTACGGCGAATATGTTCTATGGCTTGCGCAACGGTCCACTCCGGCCGCACGGCCACATAATCAGGGGTCATCAGCCGGCCGACACTCTCTTCGGGATATCCCAGCAATTGCCGGGCTTCAATCAGATCGGCCGGAGACAAATAATTCAGGAGTCTCTGGGTGACCTGCCCCGGCAGTTCGGCCAAGAACTGCGTGCGGTCGTCGGGCTTCATATCCGCCAGCAACCGGCGCATCTCCTCACTGGTGAGCTCCCCGGCCAGCGCATCTTGGTAATCTCCGTCCAGATAGGAAAAGGCTTCCGAAGAGAGTTCCCGCGGCAGCAGGCGGAAGACCAGGATCCGGTCGTCCCGCTCCAGTTCCAGCAGGAGATCGGCAATTTCCGGCGGTCTCATACGGACCAGTTCCCGCCGGAGCACCGGCCAGTTCCGGTCTTCAACAAACTTCTTGATTTCCGTCAGCGATAACAACCTTCGGCTCATTATTCTTCCTGCACCTTTCTCGCCGGGTCACAGCAGGCCGGAGAGAAGAACCGGCACCGGCGAAGGATGGCCTGCAAAGCCCGGACACGGCGGCCGGCGAAAAGGTAAACCGCCTCTTCCGGCGTGATTGTTCCCTGCCGCAACCAGGTATATATCCGGCGTAAACCTGGCCTCGATTCCCTTTGCATGCCTCTTTCTCCCCTTGTCTTGATGAGTTGTCCCGGGCCTTCCTCATGAGTTGTCCCGGACCTTTTAGTATAATATCATGTCTGGTTTTTATTTTATGCACCGTATATCCTTATCTCCCCAGCCACGCAAGGAGAAGGAAGACCGTTCCCACTGCGGTGACCACCGGCAAAATCAAACCCCCCCGGAACCAGGCGATTACCACGGCTGTCGTCAATCCGGCCAGGGATATCCAGGGATGACCGGGGATCGCCTCGATCACCCCCGGAATAATCAAAGCCCCCAATGCCGTGTAAGGGATAAAGGCGAGAAACCGCTTGAAGGCCGGCGGCAGCGTGCGCCCGGTAAGGAGCAGGAAGGGCAGAAGGCGCGGGATATATGTTACAACTGCCATTCCGGCGATTAAAAGCAGAACCGGCATGGGTTATTCCTCCTTTTTTTCTCCGTAAAAATAACTGCCGGCGACCGCAGTCAAGACAATGGCCAGAATCAGGTTCCATCCGGACGAAAAAAGCCGCAGCCTGCCAAGGAGTGTGTGGAAAATCCCGGCCCCGGCGGCCAAAAAAAGGGCGGACCGGCTCTTTTTCAACTCCGGCGTCAGAATCGCGGCAAACATGGCATAGAGGGCTATCCCCATGCCGGCGCGGGCCTCTGCCGGCAGGGCGGCGCCCAGGAGAAACCCGGTGATTGTCCCTGCCAACCAGCCGCTGTAGGCCGTAACCTCCAAAGAGAGGAGGAAAAGCGGGGTCAGCCGCTCTTTTCCAGTCACCGCCAGGGCAAAGGTCTCATCGGTCACGCCAAAGGCCGCCAAAAATGTCAGCAGTTTGCCCGGTCCCGGTCTCTCCGGTCTGGGTCTTTCTGGTTCTGGTCTTCCCGGTTCTAGCCTTCCCGGCTCCGTCTTTCCGGAGCGGTCAACCTCCCGGGTATTTTCCGCTTTTTCCCCGGCTTTTTCCGGGCCGTTCTCCCGCAACCGGGCGGCCAGGACGGTACTCATTACCAGATGACGGCAGTTCACCAGGAAAGTGGCGAGAATGATCTCACCGGCCGCCACTCCGGCCTGCAAGAGGTTCAAAGCCATAAACTGACTGGCGCCGGCGAAGACCAGGACGGAAAAGAGGAAGGTGTCAAGGAGGGAGATCCCACCGGCCTTGGCCAGCAGGCCAAAGGGGATTGAAGCGGAAAAATAGCCGATCAGTACCGGCAGGCCGCGACGGATCCCCTCCCTTACCTCCTGCCGGTTTTTTTCTCTCAACTCCACTAAGCGGATGGTTTTTTCTCCTTCTTGCCCAGCCCTGTTCTTCGTTTTCACAATTTGTCTCCCTTATCGCAACTGTCTGTTCTTTCCTTTGTCTGTTTTTCCCCTCGTTCAGGCAGAGAGTCCGTCAAAAGTTCTTCAATATATCGCCGTTCAACAGTGGCGGCCCCGGGGCCAGGCTCATTTTCCCAGCCGTGATAGTCGGAGCCGCCGGTCATAAAGAGTTTGTACTTGCGCGCCAGGGCGCTGAGGGCGGCGACTGTTTCCTGGGTATGGACCGGGTAAAAGACCTCTATCCCCTCCAGCCCGGCGGCGCACAACTCCTCCACCAGGTCATGAAGTTCATCCAACTGTTTTGGGTGAACCCTTTCCGGGTGAATCCGCCCCGGATGGGCCAAAACCGGATGACCGCCCACCTGTTTAACCAGATCAATCATTTCCAGGGTGGGAAATTCCCGGTGTGGAACATAGGCCAGGCCTTCTGGACCCAAATAATGGTTAAAGCCCGCCTTCTCCGGGTCTTCCCCGATAATCCCTTTCCTTATCAAGGCACGGTAAATATGAACGCGCCCGACAAATCCCCCGTTGCCTTTGGCAACTTCTTCCCACTCAAGGGCAATCCCGGCTTTTTGTAACCGTTCGACAATCTCCCGGGCCCGTTCATTCCTGGCGGCAACGACCTGCGCCAGCGCCCTCCGGAGTGCCGGATGGCGCCAATCTATGCAATACCCCAGGATATGGAGCTCCCGCCCCCGGTACTGGCTGGTGAGTTCCACCCCGGGAATGGTAATAATTCCGTCGTTTGCCAGGAAAGCCTCCAGCCCGTCAACGGAATCGTGATCGGTCAGAGCCGCTCCGGCCAGACCGGCTTTTTTGCATTTTTCCCCCAACTCTTCAGGGGTAAAGCGCCCGTCGGAGTGCCGGGAATGTATGTGCAGATCAAAACAACCCATTTCCTTCCACCTTAATCCAGTTCTTCCACAACCGCCCCAAGGGAGGCCAAGTCGGTAAAGAAGGCGGGGTAGGATTTTTTCACGTGCTCCGCGCCGTCAATTACCAGCCCCTCCCTGGTACGGAGGGCGAGGATGGAAAAGGCCATCACCAGCCGGTGGTCCTGGTGGGCGTCGATCTCCACGCCCCCCAGGTACCCGCCGGGGTTCCCGGTGATCCAGAACTCATCCTGCCCCTCTCTTACTTCAACCCCGGTCTTCCTGAGTTCCCGGGCAAAATCGCCGATGCGGTCCGATTCTTTCCAGCGGAGGTTACCGACCCCGTAAAACCTGCTGGTTCCCTCGGCCAGCGCGGCGGCGGCCGCCATGGCTAGGACGGCGTCGATGGCGTCCGCCCCGTAAAAATCTACAGCCCGTAGCGGAAGACCGCCCCGGATCTCCACCCCCCGGCCTGCCCGGTGGAGCTTGGCTCCCATCTTCGCCAAATGGGTCAGTGCCGCCTTTTCCCCCTGCCGGTCATCGGCCGCCAGGTTGGCGAGGGTAACCCGGGAGGGCAAAACAGCGGCGGCGGCGGCAAGCGCGGCGGCTGCCGGATAGTCACCGGGCACCCGGTAAAGACCGGGCCGGTACCGGCCTGCCGGAACCGTAAAGACCAGGCGTTCCCAATCGGCCAACGGCATAACCCCTCCTTCGGTCATCACCTGCAAAGTGGTGGCCAGCGGCGGGGGTGAAGAAAGGCCGTGACTGATCCGGATCGTTAACCCACCCAGGAGGGGCGCGACAAACAAAAGGGCGGTGGCATATTGGGAACTCACTTTCCCGGAGACCGTTATCTCACGCCGGGCCAAGGGATGGCCGCCCCTGACGGTGATGGGAAGCCGCCCGCCCCGGTCTGTCACTTCCGCGCCCAAGGCCCGCAAGGCGGTGAGGAGGTCGTCCTGGGGTCTTTTCCCCAGGGAGTCCGGGTACGAGTTTACATAGGTTACCTCCGGTAAAAAAAGCCCCAAAGCCAGGAGAAGCCGGAGAACCAGTCCGCCGTTGCCGGGATCCAGCTCTTTGACCGGGCGGGGTTTTGCGCCAAAGCCCTCAACCACCAGGACCCGATCTTTTTCATCTTCCCCCGCCGCCTCTTCCCGGATGACGGCGCCCAACGCCCGGCAGGCGGCAAGCAAAGCCCGGGCGTCGTCATTGTTGGCCGGGTTGAGCACCCGGCTCTCTCCTTCCGTCAGGGCGGAGAGCCAAAGGTACCGGGTGGTATAGTTCTTGGAAGGCGGTGCGGCAACCTCCCCTTCCAGATGAGTTGCAGGCTTGACCAGTATTTTCATGGTTTCCGCCCCCCTCCCCTCTCCTGAACCTGATAGCCCTTTGCCCGCAGAATCCGGACGGCCTCCGCCAATGCCGGGGCATTTTCGAAGGCCAGGCGGAGGGTGCCGCCTTCGCCCTCGCGGATCCGCATAATCTCAATATCCTTAATATTCAATTCGGCGGCGGCCAACAAATTGACCACACCGGCAATGGTCCCCGGCCGGTCTTCTACCACCACCACCAGTTCGTGCAGGAGGGTGAGAAACCCCTTATGTTTAACCGGCAGTTTCTCCCGGGTCCGGGCTGCCGCCGCCAGCCGGTTTTCCAGCCGCTCCTGTTGGTCGCCGGCGATCTCCTCCCGGAAAGCCCGGAGTTCATCGAGGAAAACCGTTAAGACTTGCAACAACGGTTCGCGGTTGGAACGGAAGATCTCCCGCCAAAGGGCTGGGGAGCCCAGGGCAATCCGGGTGGAGTCACGAAAGCCCCCGGCGGCCAGGGACAAGGTGCCGGGCTGGTCTTGCTCCAGCCGGCAGGCGGTGTTAACCAGCGCGGCAGCGGCCAGGTGCGGCAGATGACTGACAGCCGCCACCATCAGGTCATGTTCTTCCGGCCGGAGGAAATAGGGTATCCCGCCGACAAGCCGCACCAGGCGGACGAGGCATTCTCGGACCCCGGCGGGGGTCCCTTCCGCCGGGGTTAACAGGTAAACCGCATTTTCAAAGAGAAAGGGATCGGCCGCGGCAATCCCGGAGGCCTCCATCCCCGCCATCGGGTGACCGCCGACATAATAAACACCCGGCGGCAGGAGCGGGGGCAGGGTCACCGCCAGGCGGGCTTTGGTGGAAGCCACATCAGTGACGATCGCCCCTTCTTTCAAGGCGGGACCGATTCTCGCTGCTATTTCCGGTATCCTCTCCACCGGTACCGCCAGGATAACCAGGTCCGCCCCGGAGACCGCCGTTTCCGGGTCGGGCGCCTGTTTGTGGATGGCCCGGCGGGCCAGGGCCTCCCGGCCCGTTTCCGGCGAAAGATCATACCCGCTAACCTCTTCCATTGCACCAGACCGGCAAAGGCTCATCCCCAGCGACCCGCCGATCAGGCCCAAACCGATGATACTCACCTTTTTGCAGTTCATAGTTCTTTCCCCACCGCCCGGGCCAGTGGTTCCAACCCCTGGTGCAGGGCGGCGAATTCCGCCGGTGTCAATGATTGGGGACCGTCGGAAAGCGCCTTTTCCGGGCAGGGGTGCACCTCGATCATCAGCCCGTCGGCCCCGGCGGCCAACGCCGCACAGGCCAGGGGGAAAACCAGATCTCTCCGGCCCGCGGCATGGCTGGGGTCAACAATCACCGGCAGGTGGCTTAAGCCCTTGACCAGGGGTACGGCGCTGATATCCAGCGTATTCCGGGTGGCCGTTTCGAAAGTACGGATTCCCCGTTCACAGAGGACCACCTGGAAGTTTCCTTCTTTCATAATGTATTCCGCAGCCATCAACCATTCTTCCACCCGCGCCGCCGGACCCCGTTTCAAGATGACCGGTTTTTGTACCTGGCCGACGGCGGAGAGGAGGTTGAAATTCTGCATATTCCTGGCACCGATCTGCAGCATATCCGAGTATTCGGCGACCAGTTCCACCTCCTGTGGGCTGACCACCTCCGTCACCACCGGGAGACCCGTCTCTTCCCTGGCTTCTTTCAGCAGTTCCAGCCCCTCCCGGGCCAGCCCCTGAAATGAATACGGCGATGTCCTGGGTTTGTAGGCGCCGCCCCGCAACATCCGGGCGCCCAGCCGCTTCAGTTCCCGCGCCACCGTCAACAGTTGGTCGCGGTTTTCCACCGCACAGGGACCGGCGATCAGCGGTACCTTCCCGCCGCCAAAGGTGACCGGCCCGGCCTCAACCAATGTGGGTTCTTCTTGAAAATCCCGGCTGGCCAGTTTGAAAGGTTTTAAGATCGGCACCACTTTTTCCACACCGGCCATCGCCGCAATGCTCTCCAGGGTCTCCGGGGTCTTCTCCCCGATGGCGCCGATAATTATCCGTTCTACTCCCTTGGAAAGATGAATCCTAAAACCCAACTCCTGTAGCCGGCTTTTCACCATTTCCAGTTCCCGCCTGCCGGCTGCAGGCGCCATCACAACAATCATCACTTATCATCCTTTCTACCATACTACCTTTATTTTTTAGTCCCGGCACACCGGCCTGCTGCTGCAAACGCCGGCCGGCCGGTTTTTGCCCAGCTCAGTGATGGTTTCACGCAACATCACGAAACAACTTCACGGGGCTCACGAACCCTCCTGCCATGCTGGTCTCAACCCTCTTGTGATGCCTAAAACCAGAAACCCGGACCGGCGCCCTTCCCAGTGCGCCAGGAGGCAACCTTGCCGGATTGCCAGTAGGCAGACTGGTTGTTCGGTACTCGTCGCTTGCACGGAGCCTTGGCAATTTGGCTGGATTCCTTGGCTTATACGAAATTTCTCCGTCCGGCGGGGGCTCCGGGAACCGGAACCTGGGAAGACGGCTCTGGGCGTGCTTGGCGAGGTGGGAAGGAAAACCGGGGCAAGCCGCAGGAGGCGGCGCGATGGCTTCCGGGACATGGAAGTCCCGTAAGCCATGTACCCGGTTTTCCTTCCCATCGAGCCTTAGCAGCCCGGCCGGATTCCTTAATTCCGGTTTCCCGGAGCCCCCGCCGGTTTCGAGCACCGCCCGGACCGGGCCACGATGTCATTGAGCTCCTCAACCCAACTCAGAGAGGACTTCACGTAACGCCTGGAGGAACCGGGTGTTTTCTTCTTCCGTCCCCACCGTAACCCGGAAATGCTTGGGAAGGCCAAAGATATCCGCCGGGCGGATAATAACCCCCTTCTGCAGTAGCCGCGGGTAAAGTTCCCGGCAGGGATAAGGCGTGGAAAAGAGGATGAAATTCGCGGCGCTGGGGAGGCATTCCAGGCCCATCTCCGCCAGGCCTCTGTTAATTTGTTTCATCCCTTCCCGCACCATTGCCCGGCTCTTCTCCAGGAACTCCTCATCGCCCAAAGCAGCCCGGGCCGCAATTTGGCCCATCAGGTTGACATTAAACGGTTCCCGTACACGGTTGATGCATGCCACCAACTCCGGGTCGCCCACGCCATACCCCACCCGCAGGCCGGCCAAGCCATAAATCTTGGAGAAAGTCCTGAGGACCAGCAGTTTCTTCCCGCTCTCCAAGTAGTCCAGGCCGTCGGGGTAATCCGGATCTTCCACATATTCCCGGTACGCCTGATCAACAACGATTAATACGCTGTCGGGGATCCGCTCAAGAAACCCTTCCCATTCCGCCTTGGTCTTCATCCCGCCGGTCGGGTTGTTGGGGTTGCAGACAAAAACCGCCTTTGTCTTCGGGGTCACCGCCGCCGCCATCTGTTCCAAGTCATGCTCCAGGCCCTCTGCGGCTTTCACCTCCACCAGGCGGGCGCCCATCAGCCGGGCGGCATAGGCATACTCCCCAAATGTCGGCGCAGCCACCACCACTTCATCACCGGGGCGGAAAAAGGCCTCCGCCAGCAGCTTGATCACTTCGTCCGAACCGTTCCCGATCACCAGGTGCGCCGGGGAAACGCCCAAATGCCTGCTGAGGTCCTCCTTCAATTGCACGCAGCCCCCGTCCGGATAGATGTGCATCCCGGCCGCCGCTGCCTGCATCGCCCCAATCGCACTGGGTGCGGGCCCCAACGGGTTTTCGTTGGAAGCCAGTTTGATGACGTTGGTAATTCCCAGTTCCCTCTCGACTTCTTCGATGGGTTTACCCGGGACATAGGGTTTGATCGCCAAAATCTCTTCACGGATTAACTCCTCGTACTTCACTGCGATCTTTCTCACCTCCTAATCTGCTAATCCGGTTTCTTTCCCTCCACAGAACCGCTTCCCCCCAGGCAGCCGCGCTTCCATACTCCCTCTTCCCAAATCACCTCCACGGCGTCGCCGTTTCCGGGCACCGGGCGGTCCCACCGCAAACAAGCGGCAAAAAAAGCCCGTAAAAACGCGCCGTGGGATACCACCACCACCCGGTGGCCGGAGAAGATCGCCGCCAGGGTGTTGAGGGTGGTTTTTGCCCTTTCCGCCAACTCGTGGAGGGGTTCCATCCCCGGCAGGTTAAGGTCTTTCTTGGGAAACCAGCCTGGAAAGGCCTCCCGGATCTCTTCTGCGGTCAATCCTTCCAGCGGGCCAAAGCCCCGCTCCCGCAGGCCGCTGTGGAGTAATACCGGCAATTGCAACCGCCGGCCGATAATCTCCGCGGTCTCTTTCGCCCGGAGCAGATCACTGGCCACCACCGCCTCCCACCGGCCGCCGTGCAGGAAAGCGGCGACCGCCTCCGCCTGCTCTCGTCCTTTCTCCGTTAAGGGAAGGTCATGGTGGCCTTGGTATCTTTTCTCCAGATTCCACGCGGTGCAGCCATGGCGGACCAGACAGAAATCAGTCCGTTTCCCGGACCCGGTCGGGGCGGAGGGATTTAGCTCCGCGCAGGTAGACATGGTTTATCTCCTCCAGTGGACAATCGGTATAGACATGGAGCATGACACGGATACAAAAACGCGGTGCGCCGGGCACCTCCGCTTCCACTGCGCCCAGGGCCGGCACCCAATCAAGCCCCTGCCGGCGCAAGGCTTCGGCAGGGAAGGCCCGGGTCAGGTCGGGAGTAACAGTGAAGAACGCGCTGACGATCGCCGACGGTTCGAAGCTGTTCCGGGCAAAAATCTCCCTTAGCAGTTCACCGGTGGCGGAAAGGATCGCCTCCCGCTCGTCGGCTGTTGCCGTAGTCGCCCCACGGATCCCGAGCAGCCTCATCATCCCGCTTCCTTCAGGCAATGGCCCGGTGTCCCATGCCCACCGCCACCTCGTCCAGGTGCAAAAGGCCGATCCCGCAAAAAACTGCGACACTGACATGCTCGCCCCGGCGGGCCAGGCCGATCTTACCGCCGATACTCAAGCCCAGGGCTTTGGGGAGGATCTGGAGAAACGCCTCGTGGGTGGCGCCGGCCACCGCCCCTTCTTCGGAATGAGTGTCCCTGATTAAAAACTCCCTCTTGCCGGCCACCACCGCCCGCTCAATAATGGTCCGCACCGCACTGAGGGCATCACCGCCGTAGTCTACCGCCGCCGCGCGGATCCCTTCCGCTCTTAGTTTTTCCTTAAGGGCGTTCTCCTCCTCGCGGGAGGCGGTCATCGCCATCTGCAAGGCCGCCCTAGCCACCTCTTTACTGTTACCTTCCATTCTGACACCCCCTGCAAAAAAATAAAAACGCTCCCCGGAGCGTTCGTCGGTATTTTATAGTTTCACCGCCCTACCGTCCTACCGGGTTAATCAAACGCACTGCACTATCATATGACCATGCGCATCAGCGACAAGCTCTATACTTTATACTCAAAATAACACATATTTTTATTTTTGACAAGACCCCCAGCCGTTTTTTACCTCTTCGCAAAATCTTTTCCCGGGGGTTGCCAGACTTAAATTACCCCGCGTTCACCAATCGTTTCCAGGGGCTGCCGGACCTGGACCACCCCTGTGTTTGCCGGTTGTCCAGAGGTCCGCCGGGCCCAAATTACCCCTGCGTTTGCCAAAGATCTCCCCGCGATTTCCCGCGGGCGCGATCTTTACAGATCAAGCGAGGCCGGTATTATAAAATGCTTCTTTCTGTTCGCACCCGCAGGCGCCCCGGCCCGGACGCGTATTCCTGAGCAACCGGCGAATGGCCGGCAACATCCGACGGGCCGCTTCTTCCCCGGCGGCAATGCAATCGGCGGCCCGGGAAAAATGGCCGGTACCCACATGCCCGACGCAGGGGGTAAGCACCAGATCAGCCTGGGCTACCTGAGCCTCCTTGAGGCGGGCGCCCATAATCTCCACTGTTTTCATTAAGACCTCAAGGATATTTCCCGGGGGCAAAGGGGTGAGATCATAAGATACGTTGACCGCAATCACCAGATCCGCCCCCATCTGCCGGGCGATCCCCGCCGGGACACCCGCGACCACACCCCCGTCGACCAACAAATACTTCCCGTGCCTAACCGGTGTAAAAACCCCGGGAATGGAGATGGTGGCGCGAATTGCCGGTTCGAGGCTGCCCTCTTTGAAGACGACTTCCTTACCGGTCAGAAGATCGGTGGCCACCACCCAAACCGGGGGGTTGAGTTCCTCCAGTTTCTTTTTCATTGTTAAGAGGCGCAGGACGGCCATGATCTTTTCCCCGTTGATCAGTCCCATCCGGGGAAAACGGAAATCCCACAGCCGCTCCCAGGATAAAGCCGCGGCCACCCGGGAAAGGTAGTCCAGCCTGCCCCCGGCGGCGTATACAGCGGCAACCACCGCGCCCATACTCGTACCTACCAAGCCGCTGATGGGGATCTTCTCTTCTTCCAAAACCCGCAGGACGCCCAAATGCGCCAAGCCCCGGGCGCCCCCGCCCCCCAAAGCCCAAACAACCCGTGGTACCTGCACAAACATACCTCCAGACAGGAGAATCCGGATTTTTCCCGCGCAAATCGCAGTTTATTATATTCATCCGGACCACGGTGTGACATTACTGGGCTTTTGCCAACGCAATCACTTCTTCGATCCTTTTTACCGGGATGACCTCGGGTTCCCGCATTTCGGCAAAGATTTCCTGCCAGTTTTCCGCGGGAATCAAGACCTTCTTCACCCCGGCCTCCCGGGCCGCCTCAATCTTGGCCAAAACCCCGCCCACCGGCATCACATGCCCCAAAATGGAAACCTCTCCTGTCATTGCCACCCGGTTATCCACCGGCTCTTCGGTGATGGCGGAATAGATCGCGGTCACCAGCGTCACACCGGCCGACGGGCCGTCCAGCGGCACTCCACCGGGGAAATTAATATGTAGGTCGTAATTGCCGCATTCAACATGAAGATGCTTTCTCAGGACAGTCAGAACATTCTCCAGCGATCCTTTGGCCATGCTCTTTCGCCGCACAGTACGCCCGTACTCCCCCATCTCTTCCTCTTCAATCATTCCCGTGGCAATCACCCGGCCTTTGCCTTCCCCCACAAAAATGGCGGCCACTTCCACCTCGACCAACGCTCCGGTGCTGGGCCCGTAAACCGCCAGCCCGTTGGCATACCCCACCTGCGGCCGGGGCGGAACTTTCTTTTCCAGCCGCGGGCTGTACTGCCCGCTGCTGGCCACCCATTCGATCTCCTTTTTCGAAATCACCTTTTTCCCGTTGGTAAAGGCAATCCCGGCGGCGATCTGCAACATATTCACGGCATCACGGCCATTGGTCGCATATTTCACCAGTACCTCCATACCCCCTTCTTCCATGGTAAAACCGATCTTTTTTAAGGCGTTGGCGGCGATGATCCGGATTTCCTCGGCGGAAAGCGGCCGGAAAAAAATCTCCACACAGCGGGAACGGATCGCCGGCGGGATCTCCTCCGGCAACCGGGTGGTGGCCCCCACCAAACGGAAATCGGCAGGAAGACCATTTTGGAAGATCTCATGGATATGTCCGGGGATATTGCTGTCTTCGGAGTTATAATAAGCGCTTTCCAAAAAAACCTTCCGGTCTTCCAGGACCTTCAGGAGTTTATTCATCTGCACCGGGTGCAGTTCACCGATCTCGTCAATAAAGAGGATCCCCCCGTGGGCCTTGGTGACCGCCCCCGGCTTGGGCTGGGGAATTCCGGCCATCCCCAGGGGCCCGGCCCCCTGGTAGATGGGGTCATGAACCGAACCGATCAACGGATCGGCGATGCCCCGGTCGTCAAAACGGGCGGTGGTGGCGTCCAGTTCCACAAATTTTGCTTCCGCGGAAAAAGGGGAGAGGGGGTTTTTTTTGGCTTCCTCCAGGACCACACGGGCTGCCGCAGTCTTCCCGACCCCGGGCGGGCCGTAGACCAAAACATGCTGGGGATTGGGCCCGCAAAGGGCGGCACGCAAAGCCTTCAAACCGTCCTCCTGCCCAATAATCTCCGCAAAATTTGCCGGCCGGGTCTTCTCCGCGAGCGGCTCGGTCAGGGAGATACTGCGCAGGCGCTGCAGGCGCTCCATCTCTTTTTTACTTTCTTTCTCCACCGCTGTCTTATTACTCTGCTGGCTCCGGAGTAAATTCCAGAAATACATCCCAATAACCACGGCAAAAAAAAGGTTGATCAAACCAAGAATATTCGCGGCAAAATCCATTCCTCCGCCCCTCCTCTCTTCCGGTATATTATCCCTCAAACCCCCGCCGCCTATCCGTTTGTCAAGCCGGTATTACGCGCAAAAATGCGCGCAAAAAAGAACCCGCATTTGCGGGTTCTTTTTTCGTAAGAATTATACGGTTGGCTAGTTATAGTTGATTCTTCAAGCCGTCTCTTCCTTCTTTTTCTTCCGCGGTTCCGAGCTGGTGGTAAGAAGGGGGGCTTTATGCTCCTCAACCATTTCCTTGGTGACCACGCATTTTTTAATATCGGTCCTGGACGGAACCTCATACATCAACTCCAGTAAGAGGGTTTCAATAATCGCCCGCAGCCCGCGCGCGCCGGTATTGCGTAAAATGGCAAGTTTGGCGATGGCCCGCAGGGCGTCGGGGGTAAATTCCAGCTCCACCCCGTCGAGCTCCATGATTTTCCGGTACTGTTTAACCAGGGCATTCTTAGGTTCGGTCAGGATCCGGATAAGGGCGTCTTCATCCAAGGCATCCAAGGCCACCACCACCGGCAGCCTGCCGCCACACTCCGGGATCAACCCGTATTTCAATAGATCTTCCGGCATGACCTGCCGCAGGATCTCGCCGATGGATTTCCCCAGCCGGGGTTCGATATCCGCGCCAAAACCAATGGCTTTTTTCCCGACCCGCCGCTCAATGATCTTCTCCAGTCCGTCAAAAGCGCCTCCGCAGATAAACAGGATGTTGGTGGTATCCAACTGGATAAACTCCTGGTGCGGATGGTTCCGCCCGCCCTGAGGCGGCACCGAGGCTACGGTTCCTTCGAGGATTTTGAGCAAAGCCTGTTGGACCCCTTCCCCGGAGACATCCCGGGTAATCGAGGGGTTTTCCGACTTGCGGGCAATTTTGTCGACCTCGTCAATATAGACAATCCCCTTTTCCGCCTTTTCCACATCATAATCGGCGGCCTGGATCAATTTGAGGAGGATATTCTCGACATCCTC
>JAAYIC010000044.1 GCA_012735195.1 Bacillota bacterium | reverse complement strand
GTGACGGTTCGGTCCTCTTTGACCTTGTGGAACAGGGGATCCAGAAAAAAGTCAGCCTCAGCGGTGAGTATTATGATTTCCATACCCTTTCTTTTCTCTTCCGGGCTTATCCGTTCGGCAGCAAAAAGAAGGTCAACTTCCGCCTGGTGATGGGGGGCAGCGGGGGCAGCCCGATTAGTACTTTTGTCATGTATCTCCAAGAGATAAAACGGGAGGAAGTGACGGTTCCCGCCGGTACCTTTGACTGTTATAAGCTGGAGATGGGAGTAGGGGGAATGGCCGGGATCTTCGCAGCCAAATACCGGTACTATTTTTGGTATCCGGTCACAGAACCCCGTTTCCTCATTAAGTATGAGAGCGCCGACGGGGATTTGGTGGAACTGATCGGGGAAGAACCTCCCTCCGGTGCATCCCCGGAGTGAGAACTGCAGTGGTATCGCGGATTTTCTTTTTTACCCTCCCGGTCTTACTCATCTTGTTATCCGCCTGGTTTGGCCGGGAGAAAGCGGCCTGATTCGCGTCCACGGCAGCGTTTTCTTGCCGACTTTATCCCTGGCCGTTCACCAAGTACAAAACCCCGCAGGGTGCGGGATAAGGATAAGTATGCCGGTGAACCGGGACTTGCTCTAAGCCCACATTCCATAGATTTTTTACCCGTTGGCATTGGCCTAGATACATATCTTGTGTTGGTTCACAACGTGGAACCACGGCGAGAGTAAATCTTGTACATGGATAAAACCTTCATTTATCAGCTTCACCGCCTTTCTGTAGAGGTTTATAACCAAAGCAGGGTAGGGGTGAAGCTTTTTTTAAAGCAAAACCTTTTAAACAGGTTTTCGCAAGGCCGGCGGTTTATTTAGCGTCTTTTTGATATAAAAAATGCTTGAAAAACAAATTATTTTATATTAGAATGGTTTTATAATAAAAGTAATTAAGCAATTGGAGGTAAAAACTATGAAGGTGGAAAATCTATTACCCGCCCTTGCGATGCTTGCTTGTTTCCACCGGAGGCTCTATACTGAAGCCAACCGCTTTTCCGGGAAGAAGGAAGTGGGCCATCAGAGATATATGATTCTGCATTGCTTAAAGCTTTATCCCGAATTAAGCCTTAAAAAGCTTGCACAGACTCTAGGGGTATCAACTTCCGGCCTTTCTTTAATTATCGACAGTTTGCGAGAGGAAGGACTTGTGGTTCGCAAAGAAAACCCGGCCGACCGGAGACAGGTTGTCCTTGCGTTGACAACAACCGGGGAAACGCTGCTGGAAGGAATTGAAGGGCGAATGGTGGACAGATTAAAAAAACAGACGGGCAGGCTAAAGAAGGATGAGAGGTTGAAGTTTATGGAGATCTGCCGGGAGTTGGCTGAAAACTATTTGCCGCGTTTCTTTTCAATGCTTTAAGAGTAAAGCAGAAAACATGAGAAAAAAATGTGTCAGAAAAGGCCGGTGTACATGGGCAAAAAAGAATATCTGCGTAAACGCGCTCTCTCCCTTAAGCTCGTTGCTTTATTGAATTACCTGAATTACCCCTTTTTTTATCTAGGGATCCTTTTTCCTCTTTGGATGGGAACAGGGTTTTTTTTACAGTTCTTTCTTTCCCCGGTCGACTTGGAGAGGATCACCACCTTCAGCCGGCCGGTGGCGGCTATCCTTTCTCCGGCTGTTGTCGGCTACTGGACCAACTGGTTGGCCATAAAGATGCTTTTTTATCCCCGGCGTCGTAACGCCGTCTGGCAGGGTCTGATTCCGGCCAGACGTTCGGACCTTGTCGGCCAAATAGCCGCCGCTGTCTCGGAGTATCTGATTTCTCCGGAAATAATCCAAAAATACCTGCGGGAGAGCGGGTTGTTACCGGAACTTCTTAACCGTTTGTACCCGGCGGTAAGAGAAGTGTTGTCCGAGAAAAAACTGGCTAATGAGGTAAGAGCCATTCTTTTGCAACAGGTGACACGCATATTGGAAGACCCGGCAATTGAGGAGCGAATCAGCGCGTATCTTAAAGAAAGAATCAAGAACTGGTCCGGTGCCGGGCCAGGAGAGAAGCTGCTTAAGTGGACGAGGAATATTTGGGAACCGGTGGTGCTTAATGTTTTAAAGAAGGAATTGGCGGCACTTCCAGCCTTTCTGGAGAGGCTGCTTCCTTATTTTGAAGACTCCCTGGAGAGACTCCCGGAGTATTTGGGAGAAAACCGGGAACAGGTAGAGGAACTCTTTACCCGGCTCCTGGTCACCGGCTTGCGTTCACTGGAACTGGAGGGAGTAGTCCGGCAGCAACTGGAGAAGATGGACGAAGCCGAAATCGAACAGTTGATTACCAAGACTGCCTCAACTGAGCTGGTTTTTATCCAGACCTCCGGGGGGATATTCGGGACTCTGGTCGGGCTGACAGTGGTTTTTCCTTCTCTCTTTTTTGCTTTTGCCGGCGCCGGTTTGGTTCTGTTCCTGGTTTACCGGTTGACCGTGGAGTAGGGAGACCGGGTTTATTTGTTTAGCCCATGTTAAGACTATACCCCGGTAAGCCCAATGATGCTTTGCGGACAATAACCGGGTTGGAAGGAAATGTCCCCGGAAACTTAATAGAGTTTGGCATAGCCACGCTGTCTTTCCGGTATCCTCCGCTCGGGTGATATTTAGAGACAGGTAGAAAAGCAACTCAAAAAACCGTCAACAGGGAAAAATATAGCCGCTCCTATTACGTCCTATAATACATATTATGTGAACAAGAAAGAAAAAACGAGACTTAGGTCTATTTTTCAAAAGGCACACGGGCCCGGTATGTCTGAAGCCTTATTGAGCCCTAAAAGTCCTTTTAAATACCGGACTTCTTTTATCGGCCCCCCTTATTCAAATGGACTCTCGAGTCTTTTGGATACCCGGACTCTCCTCCCAAAACCCTTTCCTTTGGATGTCTTGTAGGTCTTTGCTGCCCCGAACCCCTCTGGATACTTGATTACTTTACTAATTTGTCCACGCCCAATAACCCGTTTTCACTAATGGAAAATGATAACCGATCCCCCGCTATTGACCTTCAATTCTAAGGTCAAATTTGGTCAGGGTACGGTCTTTTTTTCAGCTTAATATGCGCCTATAACCGCATATTCCAATTTGAAGTTTGGCTTTACTCCTCAAGAGACCATCTTCATTATAAATAAATATACATTAATAAACGAAAATATATTAAAAATTACTGTATAAAATTAAATATTTCATTTTTATCAATTCGAATAAGACCGGCATCTGCCGTCTTGTTGGCCTTTTTTAGCTTACTAATACTAATACCAATACTAATACTAATGCTGTTCTTATAGGATATATATTTTGAAGAACAGATAACTCCTGTAAGTAGGCTTTTTTCAGATCACATTCCCGCAAACCTTTGAATATATTAACTTTAACCAGGAGGTGAAAGTAGAATGCGATGTCCTGCAGGAACTTTTGAATATACTATTCGTGCCGGTGATACCTTCTTCTTTCTAGCCCAGAGGTTCAATACAACCGTGGAAGCCATTCAAAGAGCTAACCCCAATGTGGATCCGGACCGGCTACAGATCGGCCAGATCATCTGTATCCCTGGTATGATGCCCAGTCCATGTCCCTCGGGGACTTTTGAGTATACTGTTCGAGCCGGCGACACCTTCTTCACTCTAGCCCAGAGGTTCAATACAACCTTGGAAGCCATTCAAAGAGCCAATCCTGATGTGGATCCGGACCGGCTGCAGATCGGCCAGATCATCTGTATCCCGGGCGTAGCACCAAGCCCTTGCCCGCCGGGGACCTTTGAATATACGGTCCGTGCCGGTGATACCTTCTTCAACCTGGCACGGCGGTTTGGGACAACGGTCGATGCAATCCAAATGGCCAACCCCAATGTGGATCCGGACAGATTACAAATCGGCCAGACCCTATGCATCCCCATGGCTGAAGAGCCGCCCTGTCCTTCCGGCACCACCCCATATATAATCAGAGCGGGTGACACCTTCTTCAGTATCGCCCGAAGGGCGGGAATAACGGTAGATGACTTAATCCGGACCAATCCCAATGTGGATCCGGACCGGTTGCAGATTGGCCAGATTATCTGCATACCATCGATGTAGATTAATCAAAGCAAGAAAAAATCCGGCTGGATCAAGTATCTCCTACTACCCGGATCCGCCGGATTTTTTCTATGCTTGTGTGAAACTTTTGTGTAAGTTAAAAATTGCTCTCCCCTTCCCCATCCAATACCGAGAGCTTTCGTGATCTGAGGATGAAAAACAACGCTATTGCGGCCAATATCAAGACATAAAATTCTGCCGCCCAGATGCTTAAACCCTGATGAAGGAGGATAACAGGTGGACCGTTAACCAAAGTGTGCAGGAGAATAGCATAAATAACGAAGGAAAACCTTCTTTTCACTACAGCATAAAGCACTATTAAGGAGAGGGCTATCTGGATGATTATGGCGAAGAGCCTCTCCAAACCGCCGGCAAGAAATAAAAAAGGAGAGGTTTCAATGAGTTGGGTCTTGATGAGCGCTGCAAGCTCACTGCCCAATTGCGGTGCGATTACCCGGTCAAAAGCGCCGTTGTTAATCATGATGCTGGAGACGATATTATTAATATAGGTCGTGCCTACCAGTAAGACGGCTTCAATACCACCATGGCCAATACCGTAGGCAATTCCGTTTTTCCATGATAATTCGTTCTTTAGAAAAAAGCGAAAACCCAGATAACGGCCGATTTCTTCGGAAATTCCTGCCGAAAGACCACCGACAACCATGGCACTAAAAAAGATATTCGCCGCTAAACCTTGAAACCAGGGTTGCGTGTTGAGGACGTTGAGGAGGGGGATGCGGATGAGGATCTGAAACAGAATAAAGACCGCGGCTCCGACCAGAATTGCCTTTAATGATATTCCCTCTTTTTTGTACATATAGACCGCAAGGCCCAGCGGGAAGAGGAATATGAGCAACGCGGAGAAGAGCATAAAACCGATGGAAAGCGTGCTTACCACATTAATACCCTCTTTCTTTTCTTATCTTTCCCTTCTCTACCCTCGCGCGCGCGCACCCTGCTATAACACTGTAACCGGATTATGGACGGGGATATTCTTTATTAAAAACCCATCTCCCGGTTATTTCCAATGCCGATCCGCATAATCAAGATATTGCTGCCAGTCATACAAACCCAGTTCATGCCGGCCTTTCCGCAGGTGGTAACCGATGTAGCCGTTATGTAGCACACCTCCTGGTTCCGGCATGGCGGTAACCCCCAGACCCGGCAGACCGAAGAGGTTGTAAACAGGCTCGGCATGAAGGCAGGAGAGGAACTCCCCTTCCGGGTCCGCCCATGCATCTTCACTGGCACTGTTGACATATAAGCGCCTGGGAGCAATCAACGCCAGCAACTGGTGTTGGTCTACGGGCAAATCCTCTTCGCGGTTGTTGAATTTCTTGTAATTTTCACAGAACCAGTGGGGAAAAGCGGTATTTATTTTTTCCACGGTCTCACCCTGTTTGTGCCTGGCCAACGCCGCACCGGTACAACCGGAACTGTTGCTGATCACAAGGGCGAAACGTTTATCATTTGCCCCGGCCCATAAAGCGGTTTTGCCCCCCCGTGAGTGGCCAACTAATGCCACCCGCCGGCAGTCAACAGCGGGTTCGCTCTCCAAATAATCCATGACCCGCCGGGCGCCCCACGCCCAGGCGGCAATGGTGCCCCAGGCATCCGGAGAGCGTTCTTTTCCCGGCCCGGCAAAAACGCCGTGGACACCGTTGCGAAACCCGTCATCCATATCCGGGTCAACATCCGCAGTATAAAAGGTGACGGCTGCATAGCCCCGTTTTATTACCTCTTCCACCGGCCAAAAAGGGGTGGATTCCCGTAAATCGATCTGTTCCGGCGGCAGATGGCAGATAAGTAAAAAGGCGGGTACAGGCTGGGCGCAGCCGGTGGGAAGAGAGGTAAAAACCCTGATCCTCCCCTCCCCTCCCGGTCCGGAAAAACCGATGTTCACTTCCTTGCGGAGAGCCTTCCCGGAAAAGAGCTCCGGGATGACCGCATCAACCTTAAAATGCAAGCCGGCGGGCTTATCTACAGGCGCCCGTCCATAGACATGGGTCCGGAAAAGCTCAAGAATTTGCGGCCGGCGTTTCTCCCTCCACTCCGCGGCAGTTCTGATCCTCTCCCCTGTTTCCGTCAGGAACAACGGGGGCAAAGAAAAAGGAAGTTCCCGCAGGGGTGTGTCTTCCGTGGACGGGTGCATAGAATTATCACTCATTACTCTTCCCCTTTCTTCTTCAAAAAAATAAACAGAAGGACCGCCAAAACAATTGTTACCAAGATCTTCTGCACAATACCGGGTTCTCCTGCCAATAGTAGAAAGAAGCAAACAGGGGTCCGCAGATAGCTAAGACTATACGTGGTCCCCAAGTTTTACTTTTTCCGGCCGGGAAATACCCCTGAAAAGACGGGCGGGCGAAGATTCCTTACGGTATACCGGTGGCGGGAATCAAAAGAATTTGCCCGGGGTAAATTATATCCTGGTTTAAATCATTTGCCCGCATAATCGCTTCTACAGTAGTATTATAGCGCTGGGCCAAGAAAAAGAGGGTGTCTCCCGGACTTACCGAAATGGTGAAAAACTGGATGGGAGAAGGAGGAACAGCGCCGGCTATTTGCAGGACTTGGCCGGGAAAAATCAGATCCGAGGTCAAATTATTCACCCTCATTAACGCCTCCACCGTAGTATCAAACCGCAAAGCAATTAAATACAAGGTATCACCCGGTTGCACCACATAATCCCCGCCAGGAGGGATTACCGCGCCGGTCTCAACAATCACCCGCGTGCCCACAGACACCCGGTCAAAGAGCTCTTCGACGTTCTCATTGAACATGCGGACACAGCCGTTTGATACGGCATTGCTGATAGAATCCGGTTGATTTGTGCCGTGAATACCGTGGCGCCTTTCGGTAAAAGCCATCCAGCGGGTACCGAAAACGCCGCCCGGGTTGAGCAATTTGTCAATAATCATAAATTCTCCGGCCGGCGTTGGTGTGGTCGGTTTCCCGATGGCCACCGGGTAGTTTGCGAGCAGGTTATCATCTTCAAAAAGAAGGAGCCGGCGCAGGCTTAGTACGATCCGTATATACAGCTCCGGGCTGCTTCTTTCTTCTTCCCTGTCTTCCTCTCCTGTCTTTAAAAGCCTTGCAGGAAGGGGTTCCCCTCCGAAGATCCGCCGCCAGGTTTCCCTGTCCACCACCCCCGTGGGCTCCAAATCTGCACTGGCCTGGAACTGTCTGACTGCGGCTTCCGTCTTGTCGCCAAAGATATTATCGACCAGCATTAAAGGAAACCCCAAGAAACTCAATTGTTCCTGAAGATTGCCCACGGGAACAATGGTCATACCGCGCTGTAAAATAAGAGGTTGTTCCGGCATAAAAAACACCACCTGTTTTTTCATAATGGCATTTTCCTGTTGTCAATCATCACCATCATATGCGAAAAAAACAAGGTGGCAACAGCAAATCATTCGGTTTCTTCCAAATCCGTTTAAATACCTTTATTGAATTTGTCTTTGCCGGCGCCGCAGAGCGGACACGTCCAGTCGTCGGGTAATTCATTGAACGGCGTCCCCGGAGCTATGTTATTCTCGGGATCCCCGGCCTCCGGGTCATAAATATAACCACAGACCGTACAGATGTATTTATCCACCGACTGCACCCCCTT
>JAAYIC010000016.1 GCA_012735195.1 Bacillota bacterium | reverse complement strand
GTGAAACTCGAGGAAACCATGGGGATCTGCGGTAAATACATCCGCGAACTCGGCCTTGCCAACCTGACGATCGTTGCCATCAGCAGGGAAGGGAAGATTATTATCCCCGACGGAAACACCCGACTCTTGGCAAATGACAAGCTCTTTCTGGTTGGAGCCACCGCGGGGTTTCATAGTCTGAACGGCCTGATCAGGGCAGAAAACCCCAAGTTTAAGCGGGTTATAATTGCCGGCGGCGGCTTAACCTCCCGGTACTTGGTGGGGATGCTGCGGAGCCGGAAGAAACGACCGGAGATCAAGGTAATTGAGGTTTCAGAGGAAAGAAGTAAAAGCCTGGCCTGGGATTTGGAAGGATGCGAAGTGGTTCTCGGCGACGCCACCAAGCTCGAGGTCTTTACCGAGGAAAATCTGGGTCCAGGCGATATTTTTATCGCTTTGACCGGGTCGGACAATTCCAACCTGGTCGCCAGTATGCTGGCGCATAAACAGGGGGTGGAAGAGATCATCTGCCAGATTAGCCGGGAGGATTACCTCCCGCTGGCGGAGATGAGCGGAGTAACCGCCGCCATTACCCCGCGCCTCCTTACTGTAAGCACCGTCTTAAAACTGGTACGCGCCAGTAATGTCCTCTCCATCAGCCTGCTGAATACGGGAGAGGCCGAGTTTATTGAGCTTGAAGCGGAACCGGGATCAGCCGCAACGGAAAAACCCCTGCGTGACTTGGAGATGCCGCCGAAGACCATTGTCGGTGCGGTCATCCAAAATCAGAGGGTGATAGTTCCCAGGGGGGATACGCAAATTCACCCGGGCGACCGGACGCTTGTCTTTTCCCTGCGTTCTACCGCCCCGGCGGTGGAAAAACTTTTCCGGGCGGGAAAGCCGGTAGGGACGGGAGAGAGCGATGCATTTTAGATTGATCATTCATTCGCTGGGCACCATTGTGCTCTTATTGGCCTTGACTATGATTCTCCCACTTTTCTGGGCGATCAAAGACCAGTCCCCAGGGGTTATGGCCTTTGTCTTCTCCATCCTGGTCACTGCCGGGGTGGGACTGTTGATGAAGATGGTAAGACCCGTGGGCGATTTAAACCGCAGAGACGGGTTTGTCATCGTCGGCTTCGGCTGGCTGCTCATTGTTAGTTTGGGCGCATTGCCCCTTTATCTCTCAGGGACAACCCTCTCCTATACCGATGCGTTTTTTGAAAGTATGTCCGGGTTTACCACCACCGGCGCAACCGTTCTCACCGATCTGGAAGCGGTCTCCAGGGAGGTGCTCTTCTGGCGGAGCTTATCCCATTGGCTGGGCGGTATGGGGATTATCCTGCTTTCATTGGCGATCTTCCCCTTTTTGCCGACGGGGATTACGCTTTTCCAGGCCGAGGTTCCGGGGTTGGCGCCGGAGCGGTTTCTGCCCCGGCTGAAGCAGACGGCCGTGGCGATGTGGCTGATTTACGCCGCCCTTTCCCTCCTGCAGATGGTCGCTCTTTGCCTGGCCGGCCTTTCCTTCTTTGAAAGCATCATCCATACCTTCGGTACCGTCTCCACCGGCGGTTTTTCTTCCCGGGATTTAAGTATGCAGGCCTTTGCCGATGCAACGGTGGAATGGGTTGTGATCATCTTTATGTTTCTGTCAGGGGTCAATTTCACCCTGTATTACCGTTTGCTCCGGAGAAAAAGCCTGCAGCGGTCCTTCGCGGCTACGGAGTTTAAATGGTATGGTACAATTATTCTTTTTGCCGCGGCGCTCATCGCCTACTCCCTTGTGACCGGCGTGGGCTTTTCCCCGGCCGTTGCGTTCAGGTACGGCCTTTTCCAGGCGGTCTCTGTCTGCACCACCACCGGTTTTGCCGTTGCTAATTTTGCCACCTGGCCGTCCCTGGCCAAGGGGGTCCTCTTTCTCTTGATGTTTGTCGGCGGTTGTACCGGTTCCACCGCCGGTTCGCTGAAGGTGGCCCGGGTGGTTTTGCTCTTTAAATATGCCCTCCGCCGGATCCGGCAGACCGCCCGCCCCCGCCTGGTGATCCAGAACAAATTCGGGGATACGGCCGTCTCCGACCGGATTCTCCATGAAACCCTCAGTTTCTTCTTCTTGTACATCGCCCTCTTTCTGGGCGGAGTCTTAATTGTGATGGGAACCGGTGAGGAGATGCTGACCTCGATCAGCGCAGCCGCGGCTGCCGTCGGTAATGCGGGCCCGGGGTTCGCCGGCGTGGGACCGGCCGGTAACTACGCGCATCTCCATCCGGTGGCCAAGTGGGTCCTGAGCTTTCTTATGCTGGCGGGACGGTTGGAGATCTTGACAGTCTTGGTCCTGTTCACCCCGGGTTTTTGGCGGAGATAACCGTGCGTGTGCGCGTGATTTACCTATTTTCTGGTAAATGGAACAAAGCGAACTAAACCGTGGTTTTCAGCGGCAAAGGTCTTCCCCTGCTTGGTGAATTTCCATAGAGCCTGCACCCCCTGGGGAGGGCCGACGGGGATCACCATCCTCCCTCCTTCCGCCAACTGTTCCTTAAGCGGAGGCGGGACTTCTTCCGGGGCGGCAGTGACAATAATTGCATTAAAGGGGCTTTCTTCTTGCCAACCGAAATAACCATCCCCGGTTTTGAATTTTACGTTTTTATAACCCAAAGCCCGTAGGGTTTTTTCGGCCCTTGCCGCCAATTCCTCGATGATCTCTACTGTGTAGACATGTTTGACTAATTCCGCCAGGATGGCGGCTTGATAGCCGGAGCCGGCGCCGATCTCCAGAACCCGGTCGTCTTCTTTCAATTCCAGCAGTTCGGTCATGAGCGCGACAATATATGGTTGGGAGATGGTCTGGCCGTAGCCGATGGGTAAAGGACGGTCCTCATAGGCGGCAAGAAGGTGTTCTTCGGAGACGAATTCATGGCGGGGGACCTTCTCCATGGCCGCCAGGACCCTTTTATCCCTGATCCCGTTGAGCTTCAACCTCATAGCCGGTTCCTCCCTTCTTCAAGCTTTTGGTATTTCCAGGTTTTTGCGCTTGTACGCTGTATGTATAATACAGAAGCCTATTGCTCCATGATAATGAATGACCCCCGGCAGGGAGGTGGAGATACCCAAGGGTTTTTTTCGCTTGGGGGAGGGAAACTCCTTCCTCTTGTGAAAGAAAGATTAAGAAATTCCCGGTTGGTTCCTGGAGTACCCCGGATATGTTAAAATAGAGACTACAAGCACAAGCAAAGGGAGGGGATCTCATGTCTCAGGTTTTAGTCTTAAACAAAGACAACTTCCAGGAAGAGATCTTGGCTTATCAGGGTACGGCGTTGGTGGATTTTTGGGCTCCGTGGTGCGGGCCTTGCCGGATGCTGGCGCCGATCCTCGAAGAGGTGGCCGCAGAGTATCAAGACCGTGTGAAAGTGGGAAAGGTCAATACCGATGAGAATTTGGAACTTGCCGGGGAATTCCAGATCATGTCCATCCCTACCCTGATCCTGTTTAAAGACGGTCAAGCGGTAGAGAAGATCATTGGCGTGCAGCCAAAAGAGAAGCTCCGGTCCTTTTTGGAGAAGTGGTTATCCTGAGCCATGACCTCTCCGCCCGCAGCTGCAGGCGCTCCGGCGGCGACCGCCGGTAAGTGTGGGAGGAAGCGCAAGAGGGCTTCTCTCTCTTTTTCCGGTGAAAAAAACCTTTGCCACAGGTTGACAAAGAAAGCCCGGATCCTCCGGAGCGTCAGTGTGAACCAGCCGGCTTTGGCCACGGATTCTGTGGTCAAGACCGGTACCCGGTCCTGCTCCCGTCCTTCGGCGGTCAGATATTCATAGGCGCGGACGTTCTCGCGTGCGCGACCCTCTTTGACCGCAGGGACAAGATAGCCGGCGACTTCGCCCTTGGCGAGGGGCGCCTGCAAGCCCCGGTTTTCCGGCAGTTGCCGGACAGGCTGGAAAACCGCTTCGTAGTTCTCTTTTTCCTCGGGTTTGAGTAAAACCCGCAATGGTTCTGCCGGGGTAACCGTAACGGTCTCCTTTTTTCCATTCCGGACCGGCAAGGTCATTTGGCCGTTTTCATCAAAACCCGCCGGGACCAGTTGGACCTCGTCAAAACGGTTGAAGCCATGGTCCAGGAGTTTTCGTGTTTCAGCGAACCGGGTCTGGTAGGAATCGCTCCTCATTACTACGGAGATTAGGCGGCGCCTGTTCCGCTCGGCGGTGGCGGTAAAACAGTAACCAGCTTGATCGGTATATCCGGTTTTCAACCCGTCCACGCCCGGGTAGGCATAAACAAGCTCCGGCAGCATCCAGTTCCAGTTATCCATCCGCACGGCGTCGGGAGTGCCTTCACGGAAGATTTTCCGCGGAATTCTGGAAACTGTGATGACCTCCGGATGGTCGCGGAGAAGATGGAAGGCCAGAAGAGCCAGGTCCTTGACGGTCATTAGATTAGTTGCCTCCGGGTCGATACCGGCGGGATGCATCCCCATGAGGTCGCTGTTATCCAGTCCGGTGCTGTTGACGAGGGTGGTATCTTTTAACCCCAACTCCTTGGCTTTGTTATTGGCCAGCCGGAGAAAATCCCCCTCGGAACCGGCCAGGAGTTCCGCCAGGGCGATGGTGGCGCCGTTGGCCGAGTAGATGGCTGCCGCTTCGTACAGTTCTCTTACGGTATACGGGGTATTCTTCCGGAGGGGGACATTGGAGAGGCGGAGGTTTTGTGAGATCCGCCAGGCATAATCCGAGATTACGGTGGTGGTTTCCCAGGTTATTTTCCCCTCCTTGATGGCGGAGAGGACCAGGTATTCCGTGAACATCTTGGACATGCTGCCAACGGCTAAAACCGCTTCCGGGTTTTTTTCATAGAGAATCTTTCCGGTCTTTCCTTCAACAAGGATGGCAGAAGCGGCCTGGAGTTGCAAGGGGTCTTCTGCAGCCGTCAGGGCGGGTACGGAAAACGCGGCAAAAAAGAAAAGAGCGGCGAGGAAAAGGCCTTTTATTCTTTGGTGCAAATTTATCCCCCCGGTAAATTTTCTTCTCCCTGATAGTATCTATCCATCTCCCGCCGGTTATTTCGCCATGGCGGCGGGGAGGATTTTTTTCGGGTCAACCAAAAAGACGGTCAGGAGAAGAACCGCCAGGAGCAAAGCGGCGATACTCCAAAATAAGGTTTTGGGCGGGATGTTCAAACCAAAAACAGGCGGACCGACGGCGACACCGAAGAAACGGACGGTACCGTAAAGGCAAGTAATCAGCCCCCGTTCGCTGCCGGGGACAGAAGAAGTGACCAGTGTATTCAAGGCCGGCAGGACAAATCCGGTTCCCAGCCCCAGCAGGGCCGTGGCGGTTATCTTCAGGAAGAGTCCGGAGAGAACCGGGAAAAAAAAGATCCCAGCGGCGATTAAAAAGAGTCCGCCAAGGATTGACCATTTAAGGGTTGGGGCCGGGGTGCGTTTCAGGGTTATCCCCCAAAGATAGGCGGTGACCGCCATGATCAGGACGGGCAGGGCAATAACCAGCCCGCGGTGGAAGACTTGATAATGATAGGTCTTTTCTAATAAGTCGGAGACCAGGCTTAAGAGACCGAAGAGGGCAAAGAGCACCGTCATCCCGGCAAAAAAGAGGACGGCCAGGTTAACCCCTTTGGCCTGAAAAATACCGCGCAGGCTTTCGATGTAAGCCTGGGCGGAGGGAGCCCGCCCCTGTCCCGGCGGTTCCTTGGCCACCAGAAAGACGGCAAGCGCCACCGGGAAGGCCAGGATACCGTAGACGAAAAACGGGGCATACCAGGAAAGCAGGGCGACGGCAGCGCCGGCCAGGGGACTGACCACTTTGCCCAAGCCGTTTCCCGCTTCCAGCAGGCCCAGAACCTGTATTCTCTCTTTACCCTGGATTAAGTCGCTGGCCAAAGCCATGGCCAACTGGTAGGTTCCTCCCGCCCCGATTCCCTGGATGATCCGCGCCCCCAAAAGGTAGGGGTAGGCCGCTTTTTTGCAGAGGATGGCGGCCAGGCCGGCCAGGAGCCCGCCGGTCCCGTAGACAATCAAGGCGGGGACCATGATTTTTTTCCTCCCCCAATGATCGGAGAGGATGCCGGCAAAGGGGATGACAACCCCTGCCGGGATTGAGAAAGCCGTAATCAGCAGTCCGGTTTGGCAGAGGCTGAGCCGGAGGTTTTCACGGATGACAGGAAGAACCGGTATTAACATGGAATTACCAAGAACCATAATAAACGGTACAGTGGCGAGAATCCCAATCGTCGGCTTGAGGCTTTTTTCCATCTTCACACCCTGCCTTGTTGCGCTTTTTACTGCCATACTTCTTTAGTCTGCCAAAAGATTGGGGGAATTAACCGTAACGCATACTTCCCTTCTTCCCGGCGTAGATCTGGAAAAGAAGGAGGGGAGGAAGGTGCGTTTCCTGCGTACATGGGGATTTTGTCCTCTATTCTTATGGTTGGTGTTGGCTTTGAACCCGATCCCAGTGGACGGGGGCAACGGGCCCGGTGCGATCACGCGCGCGCGCGTGGGCCTGGCCGGCACGATAGCCGCCGGCGCCTTGCCTGATAACGACATTACGGTCCATTTTTATGCTGAGGACCCGGAGGGAGACGATTACGGCCCGGGAAGCTATATTTACCCCAGTGACCCGGCGTTCGCTCCTTATGAAGGCCTCTTCGACCTTTTGGCCTTCCGGGTTTGGAGCGGCCGCCAGGGGGATGAAGTCTATTTTGATGTGAAGATCAAGAATGTCACCAATCCCTGGGTGGCTCCGGAGGGTTTTATCCACCCGGTGATCCATATCTATATTGTCACCGGGAACGGCGCCAACGGCGAACCGGTCAACGAAGGACCGCGGGTGGTTTTTTCCCCCCGGTACCGGTGGGAGTTTGCCCTCACCGGGGTCGGCTGGGAGAACAGCGCGGTCTACCGTCGGGCTGCCGCCGGGGGGTTACAGGAGACGGCAATTGTCGCCGCCTATCTTCAGGAGGAGGACCTGATCCGGTTGGCCGTACCAAAGACGATTATTGGAACCCCCAAAGCCAACTGGCGGTATTATGTTTTTACCGGATCTTACGACGGGTTCGGTCCGGGCTTTTTCCGGGAGATCAAAACCGAGGCGGATGAGTGGTTTTTTGGCGGCGGTTCCGGGGAAGAAAACACCCCGCGGATCCTTGATTTGCTGGCCCCGGCCGGCGGCAGGTACGCCCAGGAGAAGCAGTTGCGGGTATTACCCGGTGGGGAAAAAGCCTGTTTGTACCCGGTGGGGGCGGGGAGGAAAGGGGCCTTCTGGTGGCTCTGGCTCTTATTACCCTTTGTCGCGGCGGCCCTCTGGTTCTTTCTCTATAAAAGACCGGTATTCAGTATTTTCTGGTATCAAAAGAAAAGAAATTAAAAAGGTATAGATTTTACCTCCCGGGAGCAATAATAAACCCGGGAGGGAGAAGAATGCCTTTTGCCCGAATAATGGCCCGGTTAATAGACCAACTAAATGTTGACTGGAGAGAAAGAGCGGCCAGAATACCAAAAGAAAAACAGTTTGGCTTGATTGAGGAGGCCAAGCGAGATTGGCAGGCGGCCAGGGATTATTTTAATGCCGTTACGGATCCGGAACTGATCGACCACGCCATTTATACGATGGAAGCGGCGGAAAAAAGGTATGTCTATCTTCTGAGAAGAGCCCGGGAAGACGGACTTTTTCAGGAGAAATTCTTACCTGATTTTTTCAATGGCGCCCGATAACTTGACCGGGAATAAAATATCCCGGCGAGGTGTTGTAAGAGTGACCGAAAAACCATACTGTACTTGCTGTGGAAGATTCATCCCCGGTGGTGGTTTGCGTGTGTATGCCACGCTCATTTGCCATTCGTGTGAAACCCGGATTACCCGTCTGAGTGTGGAGGATCCCGATTATGCTTATTGGGTCAAGGTAATTCATTCCCTTTGGGACCGCTGGGAGCAGAAGATAAAAGAGCCTCCGCAGTCCTCCACAACCTGAAGCGCATGCAATCCCCGGTTCGAGCGCGCCCTCTTTCACGGGCATTGCCTCATCTTTTGGGTTTGAAAGCGTCGCGTGCCTTCACCCCTGCTCTTTTCGGGCAGGGTTTGTTTTTTAAATTGACAAAAATGGTGATTTTTGTTATGCTTAACACAATTAAATACGGGACAACAGTCCTTGTAACCCCCGATTCTTTAAAAGGAAAAGGAGGGAGACCTTATGAGAAAAAGGTTAAAAGGCGTTCTCGGGGTCTTTCTTATTCTGGCTTTTTTATCGGCGCCCGACTCTACTGGGGCGGCTCTTCCCTTGCACCATGATTTGCTGCCGGCGGTCACCGGCGCCTATCAATATGGGTTATATGGCTATGATAACCCGGCGATCCTTACCTATCTGCATCAGCCCGATTTCTATTTTACCTGGTCCAATAAGGAAAACACCGCCAGTAGTAGTACTAATACTAGTGAAATTAAGAAATGGGGTTTTTTTGGGGCCCTTCCCCGGCTCGGTTTTGGAATGGTTCATGAAGAAACTGCGTCCGGCTCAGTTATTGATTACCGGCTTTCCACAGCCGCGGGGAACAGGTCTTTTGCCGCAGGATTGGGTTACGGCTGGTCCCGGGGGGATACGGAACACTTCGCCCGTGACCGCCTGCTGACTGTGGGTTTTTTGGCGCGTCCCACCCGGTGGCTGTCGGTTGGCGCCGCGGGATATCATGGCCTATCCCGGGGGGAACAGCAAGTCGCTATCGATTTGGCCTTGCGCCCAAGGGGCAATGAAATGCTAACAATTTATACCGGCTTACGTATGGATAAAGGTGAAAGATTCGCTGAGGGCCGCTGGGCATTGGGCTTTATTTATGAGGGCCTTCCCGGTGTGCGCATTATTTGGCAAATTTTGGAGAACAATTTGACGCTTGGGGCCTCCGTGAGTCTGGGCCGTTTCGGTTACGCGAGACATGTCAGATCCGAACGGGGGGATGGAAGGGCCGCCACCACCACTACGCATGGGATCCGGTTTGGGGCTTACGACCGGACGTTTAAAGATCGTTATTTACGCCGGGGCAAAAACTACCTCTACCTGGACTTGCGGGGCGATCTGCAGTACCGGCGGTCCCGTTTTTTTGATTCCTCCAATACACTGCAGGGTATTTTGCAGTCGATTGCCGAGGCGGAGCGTGACCCAACCATCGGTGGAATCGCCCTGAACCTTTCGGGGATGAATATCTCACCGGTGATGAAATGGGAAATCCGGGAACGGCTTCGCGAGTTTCAAAAGACCGGCAAGCGTGTGCTGGTTTATATCGACCGGTGCGGGATCACCGACTATCATCTTGCTTCTGTTGCCGACTATATTCTTATGGATCCTCGAGGTAATGTGAGCCTGACCGGTTTTGCGGCCCACAGGACATACTTAAAGGGGACACTGGAGAAACTCGGCATCGGGGTGGAAGAGATCCGGTTCTCGACTTACAAATCCGCCATGGAGTGGTTGACACGGGAGGAGATGAGTGGGGCCGATCGTGAACAGCACCAACGTTTGGTTGATGTCTCTTATGAGCTTGTGCGGACGGATGTCATGACCGCCAGGGGAATCACGAAGATCAGCTATGAACTGCTGGTGAATAGGGTTGGCTTTATCGACCCGGAGACGGCTCTCAAATACAACCTGGTTGATGCGGTCGGGCGCTGGGACGAGATCCATAAGTACATAGAGGAGCTCGAGGGAAAGAAGCGGCCTTTGATTAACCCTTCCACAATGCCCGTGCGTAACGAGCCGTTTGATGATTATTGGGGCGAGCCGCCGCAGATCGCCGTCTTTTACGCCCTTGGGGTCTGTGATTTGGATACGGGGATTGGCGCCCGCCGTCTTGCCTATGAGATCCGGCGGGCCGGGAAGAACCGGCGGGTGAAAGCCATTGTCTTCCGGGTGGATTCGCCCGGCGGCGATGCGCTGGCTGCCGATCTTGTTGCCGAAGCCCTGCGTGAGGCGGGTAAGAAAAAGCCGGTTATTGTCAGCCAGGGGGAGTACGCCGCTTCCGGCGGGTACTGGATCTCTATGTATGGGGATACCATTCTCTCCGCCCCACACACCATTACCGGTTCAATTGGGGTTATCACTGGGTGGTTTTATGACAAGGGTTTCAAAGAAAAGATCGGATTAAGCACAGACGTGGTCAAACGGGGACACTTTGCCGATTTTGGTTTTGGGATCTGGCTGCCTTTGGTCAACATCCATCTGGCCGACCGGCCCCTGAGGAAAGAGGAATACGAGATCCTGGAAGCTAGAAGCGCCGGTCTGTATGAAGAATTTCTGCGGAAAGCGGCGGAAGGGAGAGGGATGGAATACGAGGAGATAAAACCCTACGCCCAGGGCCGGGTATGGTCGGGTCAGGACGCTGTTGAGATTGGACTTGTCGATGAGATTGGCAGTCTTGCCGATGCCATACGGATTGCCGTGAAAAAAGCGGGTATTCCTCGGGGAGAGAAATTCAGGATTGTTGAATACCCGGCCATGGGTGGGTTTAGTGCAACTGTGATTACGCGCCAGCTTTTGGGGATTGAGGAAAAAGAGAGCGACCCGCTGCTTGAAGCGGTTAAGTTCCGTACCCGTTATATCGGGGAGCCGGTCCCGGTATTGCCGCTGGAATTCATTATGCCTTAAGGCATGGGCATGGTTTTGGGTTTGGGTCCCCCCTCCCCGCCCACAGCGGGCGGGGAGGGGGATTATTTTATGTAATATAATATTTCCTGCAAAAAAGGAAGAGCAAAAGAACTGTCGAATTTCTTTTTATACAAAACCAGACACCGTGCACAGCACGTAAAGGAAGGTGGATATGTTTACGCAAAAAGACGCCCCGTTATTCGATGCTCTTTTAGCCTACGCAAAAAGACGGATGCTTCCTTTTCATATGCCCGGCCACAGGGGAGGCGGCTTCGCGGAACGGGTCTGGCGCAGGCGGGGAAAAAACCTTTTTCCCCTGGACTTAACCGAGTTAACGGAGGTGGCCTCCGGCCGGGATCTGGATTTTTTTTGGCGGGCTGCGGAAGAATTGGCCGCCCGGGCCTTCGGCGCCCGTTGCAGTTATTTTTTGGTTAACGGCGCCAGCAGCGGAATTCTCGCCGCCCTCTTGTCTGTGGGGCGGCCGGGCGGGAAGATTTTGATCGCCCGGAACTGCCATCTTTCTGTAATCAACGGTTTGGTTCTTTCCGGATTATTACCGGTCTTTATCCCTCCTCTGTGGATTGACGGCCACCCCGCATTGCCAACCCCCACAGCCGTTGCCGAAGCGCTCCGGCGCCATCCGGACGCGGTTGCCCTTTTCGTCACCAACCCGGGTTATCAGGGGATTTACGGACCGCTGGCCGGGGTGGCGGCGGCTGCCAAATCCGCCGGTATTCCCCTGCTGGTGGATGAGGCCCACGGGGGACACCTGCGTTACCTGGACCGGAAAGTTGAGGCCTCCGCAGCCGGCGCGGATCTTTGGGTTTGGGGCACCCATAAGCTTATGGGTTCGTTGACCCAAACCGGCCTGCTGCACCTGGGTTCGGAGAATATCTCCACCGGCCGGGTTGAGCAGGCCCTTTCCTTGATCGGTTCCACCAGTCCCTCCTATATCCTTCTGGCTTCGCTGGATTCCATTCGGCGCCACCTTTATCTGCACGGCCGGGAGCTGTTTGCCCGTGCCGCGGCCCACGGCGAAAGAATCAGAGAAGAACTGTCGAAACTGCCCGGGATTAAGGTCTTGACCGGAAAAGAGCTGCCCCCTGGGTATGGTTTGGACCCGCTCAAGGTCGTCTTTTCTTTGACACCGGCGGGCTGGCCGGGTCATGCAGCGGAAAAGGTCTTGCGGGGGAAATACCGGATTCAGGTGGAATATGCCGACCTCCATAACTTGTATTTAATCATTTCCCCGGCGCAAAAACCCGGAGAAATAAAGGGTCTCCTGAAAGCCTGCCGGGCTTTGGCGAAGACCCGTAGCCCGGGGCAGGATGAAAAGACAGCGCCGCCGCCCTACTCCGGCGGGGAATTGCTTCTACCCCCCCGGGAGGCTGTTTGTGCCGCTTCCATCCGGGTACCGTTACGGGCGGCCGCGGGCAGGATGGCCGCCGGGTGGGTGGCGGCCTACCCGCCGGGGATTCCCCTCTGGATCCCGGGGGAAAAAATAACCGGAGAGATGGTGGAGTGGGCCTTGGCTTTCCAGGCTGCCGGCGGCTGGCTGCGCGGGTTGGAAGGGGATATGACCCGGGTACTGGCGGATGGGGGATGAGCGGGGGAGATGTAAGAGCACTCTTCCGCAGTTATTGAAAAGAGGAAATAGCAAAAGGATTGTCGAATCTCTGAAAGACGTGGAATAGAATAGAACGAGGTAGTGATTGCTTGCACCAGGGCAAAAAAGGTTTTTTTATCACTCTAGAAGGAATTGACGGGACCGGAAAAACCACGCAAGCGAAACTCTTGGCCAAAAATTTAAAGAAACGGGGATTTCCGGTCCTTTTGACCAGGGAGCCGGGGGGCACCCTCCTGGCCGAGAGGATCCGGGCGATCCTTTTGGAATTGGGGGAGGAGAAACCCGTTCCCCTTGCCGAACTTTTGTTGTACGGCGCCGCCCGCGCCCAGCATGTGATGAAGATCATCGCCCCGGCATTGGCCGCGGGAACAGTGGTTATCTGCGAGCGGTTTTCCGATTCCACCTTGGCTTACCAAGGGTACGGGCTGGGGCTTGACCTGGAAATGATTACGGAGATCAACCGTATTGCCGCCGGCGGGTTGGCGCCTGACCTCACCCTCCTTTTACACTTAGAAACAGAAGAGATATGCAGGAGGATCCGGCAGCGGGACCCGGAGAGCAGCGGGGACCGGATTGAAGCCAGGGGCCGCGCTTTTCTGGAAAAGGTGCAAGAGGGATACCTGCAACTGGCGGAAGCGGCCCCGGAACGAATCAAAGTCATCCGTTGCCAGGGAAAACAGATCCAGGAGATTCAGGAGTTTTTGTTGGCCGCGTGCTTTGCGAAATTAGGGGAAGGAGGCGGTAATGGGTGAAATTAATCATTGCCGTGGTCCAAGACCAGGATGTGAATAAACTGCTCAGCGCGTTGATGGAGAAAGGGTACGGCGCCACGAAACTTGCCAGTACCGGGGGGTTCCTGCGCCAGGGGAATACAACTTTACTCATAGGAACGAAAGACAATGAAGCCCATGAAGTAACGGCGATTATTAAAGAGGTTTGTCATACCAGAAAACAACTGGTGAGTCCGATGGCAACGGTTGAACGGACAGTGAGCAGCTATATCCCCAGCCCGGTGGAGGTGGAAGTGGGAGGGGCCACCATCTTCGTGGTACAGGTCGAGTCTTTTGAGAAGATCTGAGTCCGGCCTTTGGGGGTAAGGAGGCGCCAGCGATGGAGATCAAGCGGGTGGGGAGGAGAGACTCCTCGCCAAGGAAAAAGAAGGCCGCGGCAAAGGTGAACTTGAAACATTCGGTGTTCTTTGCCACCCTTCAGGAATATGAGGCGAAGGACGCCGGGGGGAGCCTGGAAGATTTTATCGCCGCGGTGGATGAAGCAGCGCAAAACCTGTTAAAGGAACGGACCATTGCCAATCTCCGCCGTTACCGGGAAGCGGTCCGGGAGTTCATGAAAAAGGTGGTGGCCGGGAGCTACCAGATTAAGGGGTCGCGCCGGTGGGACCGGCGGGGTAACCGGAAGGTGCTTTACCTGATTGAAAAGGTAAATCATTCTTTGGAGGGGCTGGCGGCCATGGTCTTGAAAAAGCAGGCGGATACGATGAAGGTGATGGCGGCTCTGGACGAGATTAGAGGTTTGCTCTTGGATTTATACTATTAGCGGGAGAATAACCGGAGGGAGAGGCGATGGGTGAAAAAACTGGAGATCCCGGCGGAACAGCGGCTTTGGAGAGGGTTTTCGCCGAAGGAAAGGCAAGCCATGCCTATCTTTTTTTGGGGTCCTCCTCGGCAAAAAAAGAAGAAACCGTCCTGCGCCTGGCCCAGATTTTACTCTGTACAGAGAAAAAGGGGAAACCCTGTTTAACCTGTCGTTCTTGCCGTTTGTTTCTGCGGGGCAGCCATCCCGATTTTCGCCGTATTGCTCCTGAACCGGATAAAATTAAACTGGAACAGATCCGGGAGATCTGCAGGACCGCGGTTTACCACCCTTATCTTGCGGAAAACAAAGTTTTTTTCTTCACTGCCTTTGAACGGATGACCGAGGTGGCGGCGAATGCTTTTTTAAAGACGTTGGAGGAACCGCCTCCTGCTGTGCACTTTTTGGCTTTGGCGGAGAATGAGGAGATGGTTTTGCCGACGGTTCTTTCCCGGATGCAACGGGTTTATTTCGCGCGCGCGCGACGGGACCCGGAAATGGCGGTCGGGGATAAAGATGCGCAGACAGAAGCACCCTTGCCTGAAGAGGAACTGCTGGCCGCCGGTGACCTGTATTCCCTGTTGCGTCTGGCAGAAACCAAGGAAAAACAGGAACGGGTAGATGTCGACGGGTATTTGCTTTCACTGGCCGCTTTTTTCCACCGGCGTTTACGGGAAAACCCCGGGGAGTACCGGTATTTCCGTTTTTTGCAGGCAGTACGCAGGGCCCGGGAAAACCTGGCGGCCAATGTCAACCTCCGGTTATTACTGGAGGACCTCTATCTGTCGTTGTATGAAACCCGCGGTATGGAAAGGACGAATATTTGATGAACGAGACCGGACAAGAACGGAAAACCTTCACCGTAGTCGGTGTCAGGTTTAAAAAAGCAGGAAAAATCTATTATTTTGATCCCGGGGAACTGGAATTGAAACCCGGGACGGATGTCATTGTGGAGACGGTACGGGGGTTGGAGTACGGGTATGTGATGGTGGGCCCCAAAGAACTTCCGGAAGAGGAAATAACACAGCCATTAAAAAAAGTGCTCCGGGTCGCTACAGAGAAAGACCGGGAGATATTGTTAGAAAATAAGGAAAAAGAGAAGAAAGCCTTTGAAATCGGGCTGGAGAAGATAAGCCAGCATAAACTGGCCATGAAATTGATTGATGTCGAATACACCTTTGACCGGAATAAGATTATTTTTTACTTCACCGCCGACGGCCGGGTGGACTTCAGGGAACTGGTCCGGGATCTGGCATCGGTTTTCCGGGTCCGGATTGAGTTGCGCCAGATCGGGGTGCGGGATGAAGCAAAAATGCTGGGCGGGTTGGGGCCGTGCGGCCGGCCCCTCTGCTGTAGTACATTTTTGGGCGATTTTGAACCCGTCTCCATTAAAATGGCGAAGGAACAGAACCTCTCTCTAAATCCCACCAAGATCTCGGGGATCTGCGGCCGTCTTATGTGTTGTTTGAAATTCGAGTGCGACCAGTATAGAACCGGAGAGCAAAGGGAGTCTTCCGTGGGTGTTACCGTGACGTACCAAGGGAGAAGGGGTGTGATTGTAGAAGAGAACCCTGAAGAGGAGACGGTGGTTTTAGAGTTCCCTGATGAGGAACGTCTAGAGATCCCTATTACAGAGATCGAGGATTATGCGGATTAAAGCTCTATCCCGGGAGAAGATTTTCGGGAGGACTTTTCAAAATTATGGCAAAATATAAAGAACGTAGGGATGCCAAGAAAAAGCAAGGAGTCGGCGATGAGAATTGTTGGTCTTTTTCCTTATATTAAGCGCGCACGAGTGGCTGACGTCACCCTGGAATTGATCGCTGTTCTGGAAAGCGCCGGGTATGACGTGCTGCTGGAAGCGGAGAACGCGTTGGAGTTGGGACGGAAAGATCTGGGTTATCCTCTCCAGGAGATGTTGGACCGGATTGAAGTGGGAATCGCCCTTGGCGGCGACGGAACTCTCCTGAAGGCCGCACGGTTACTCCGGCGGCGGCAAACGCCGATCTTCGGCGTCAACTTGGGGCATATGGGTTTTTTAACCGAAATTGACGACCACGATATTAAGGAGGCGGTTCGCCGCCTGCAGGCCGGGGAGTTCTATCTGGAAGACCGGATTATGGTTGAAGCTAAGGTGCTGAGGGGCGGAACAGCCGGTGAGCCGCTGGTCGGGTTGAATGACATCGTCATCGCAAAAGGCGCCTCTCCCCGGATGTTGAGGATGGAGATCCGGATTGATGGGCATTTAACAGCCGGGTTTGCCGCCGACGGACTGATTGTTTCCACACCCACCGGTTCCACCGCCTATTCCTTATCCGCCGGTGGACCGGTACTTGAACCCAGGCTCAATGTCCTGATGCTTACCCCGATTTGTGCCCATTCTGTTTTTGCCCGTCCTTTGGTGGTGGGACGTGACGCGAAAATTGAGATCAGTTTTACTTCCCTCCCAAAACAAGCGATGCTCACCGCGGACGGACAGGAAGGGGTTCGTTTGCAGGAAGGGGATGTGGTCAGTTGTTACACCGCCCCCCAGCCGACCCGGTTGGTCAGGTTTCAGGAACGCAGTTTTTACGATCTTTTGCGGGAGCGTTTTCGAGATGTCTAAAAGGGAGGGTGGAAACAGATGAAAGCCCGGCGGCACGCTTTAATCCTGGCGATTATCAAGGAAAAAACCGTTCGTACCCAGGAGGAATTGAGCGACCTTCTAAAGAAGTGGGGCGTGGAAGTCACGCAAGCCACTCTCTCCCGGGATATTTAAGAGTTGGGGTTAATCAAAATCCCCACTCCGGAAGGGTCCTATCGCTATGCCCTTTCCGGAGAGAAGCTCTTGCCGGAGGTTATAAAACGGGCTGAGCGGATGTTCAGTGATACGGTGGTTGCCGTTGATTTTACAGAGAATTTAATCGTTATTAAAACCACCAGCGGCACTGCGCAGGGGGTGGCGGCGATCCTTGACGAATTGGATTGGAAGGAGATCGTTGGCACCATCGCCGGCGATGATTCGATTCTGGTGATCGTGAGAGACAAAGACCAGGTGGGGGGCGTTTTAAACCGGTTGCATAAACTAAGGAGGTAGAAGAATGCTCCGCGAGCTTTCCGTGGCGAATCTCGCCCTCATCGACCGCCTCCAACTCGAATTTGACCAAGGTCTGAATATCCTTACCGGGGAGACCGGCGCTGGAAAATCGATTATTATTGATGCCGTCAACCTGATCTTGGGCGGTCGCTTTTCCACCGAACTCCTCAGGGCAGGGGCGGAAGCAGTGGAGGTAGAAGCGGTCTTTGAATTGGCGGAGAACCGGGGGAACCCCGATCTGGCCCGGGTTTTAACGGAATGGGGGATCCCTGTGGGCGAAGACGGCTTGCTGGTGATGGAGAGGGAAGCGCGGCCCGGAGGCCGCGGCCGCTGCCGGGTTAATGGCCGGACTGTTCCGGTTTTTGCCCTGAGCCGGATCGGCAGTGCGCTAATGGATATCCACGGCCAGCATGCCCACCAGTCACTGCTCTCCCCCGGGCGCCAACGGGAATTGCTGGATAATTTCGGCGGACAAGCCATTAAAGAAAAGGCGGAGATGGTGGCCGCCCTCTATGAGCGGAGAGAGGCGGTGCGCGAGGCCCTTTCCCAGGTGACTTTAAGCGAAGAAGAGAAGGCCCGGAAGATCGAGTTTCTTACCTTCCAGTTGCAAGAGATCGAGGCAGCCCGGCTCCGTCCGGGGGAAGAAGAAGAACTGACGAAGGAAAAAGAGCTGTTAAACGCTGCGGAAGAGCTTTTTTCCGCCGCCTCCGCCGCCTATAGCCTCCTTTACGGGGGCGATGAACCCGGCGCCGCCCTGGACCGGCTTTTGGAGAGCCAGCAATTATTGGTAAAAGCAGGAGAGATTGATCCACGGTTGCAACCGTTGGCGGAGGTGCTGGGTGAGGCCGCTGTCCAGGTAGAAGAGGCTTCCAGGGAACTCCGCCTCTACCGGGAGAAGATTGAGTTTGACCCGGAGAAATTGGCCCTGGTAGAAGAGCGGTTGGACGAGATCTATAAATTGAAGCGCAAGTACGGGCAGGGTGTTCCCGAGATCCTGGAGTACGCGGAGAAGATCCGTGAAGAACTGGCGATGATCGAGGGCGAAGAAGAGCGGCTGGCCGCTTTAACCCGGGAACTGGCGGAGATCGAGGAAAAGCTGGCCGCCGTCGCCCTGGAGCTTTCCGCCCTCCGGAAGGAGGCCGCCGCCGAACTGGAAAAGGCCATCCAGACCCAGCTGGCGGAGGTCAATATGGGTAAAACCATCTTTGAAGTGGCTTTCAGCCGGGAAAAAGATGAGGAGAACGGCCTGCCGGTGGCCGGGGAAAAACTGGCGGTGACCCGGTATGGCCTTGACCGGGTCGAATTTTTGGTGGCGCCAAATCCCGGGGAAGGATTACGGCCGCTGGCCAAGATTGCTTCCGGCGGGGAACTCTCCCGGTTGATGCTCGTGCTCAAGGTGGTGCTGGCGGAGAAGGATAATATCCCCTCGATGGTTTTTGACGAGATCGATGCCGGCATCGGTGGGAGGACGGCCCAGGCGGTGGCGGAGAAATTGCTCTTTCTTTCCCGGACACACCAGGTGATCTGTGTCACGCACCTGCCGCAAATCGCCAGTATGGCCCGGCGTCATTTCTATATTGAAAAGAGAACAACAGCAGGAAGAACCAAGGTCGATGTGCGAACCCTGGACCGGGAGGCCCGTGTCGACGAATTAGCCAGGATGCTCGGGGGAGCGGAAGTCACCGCCACCACCCGGGAACACGCCCGGGAAATGCTTGCCCTGGCTGCCTCCATCGGCCGGGGTAAATCCTAATTTCCAGCAACGCCCTGCTCTTTTAGAAATTCGTGTGGGGGGTTGGCAATGGAAGACCTGTCCAGACGGCAGAAGCAAGTGCTGGCTTTGCTACTGGCCGGGGTCTTGCTCGGCACAGGTTCCTTACTCTATCAACACCTGCAACGCGGTCCGGTGGAAATTTTCCCTGTTACCCCGGTGGCGGAACCGTGGCCGGAGGAGGAACTCCGGGGTGAAGTGGTTGTTCATGTGTGCGGTGCGGTTGTGACGCCCGGAATTTACCGCCTGCCGGTGGGTTCCCGGGTTTATCAGGCTTTGGAAGCAGCCGGCGGCGCCCTGCCCGGGGCGCGGGTCGACCTTTTGAATCTGGCTTCCTTACTTAGAGACGGCGAAAGGATCCGGGTCCCGGCGGGGGTTCCCGCTTCCGGTGAAAAAACCCAGGTCCTAGCGGGGGCCCCCGCTTCCGGCGACAGGGAGTTTCCGGCGCCAAGCGGCGACGCGCCCGCGCCCGTAACGCCAACGCCTGCGGCAACAGCCGCTAAAGAGGAACCACGGGCTACGGGAGAAAGTATGATCCCCCGCCCGGGAATGTTGATTGATCCCAATACCGCTTCCAGCAGTGAATTGCAGACGATACCGGGGATCGGACCGGTACTGGCGACGCGGATCATCGAATACCGGGAGACCGTAGCTCCGTTTACCCGGCCTGAGGACCTGCTGAATGTTTCGGGGATCGGCGCGAAGACTCTGGAGAAGATCGTGAAATACCTGGAGTTCGGCGGACCGTGAACCATAGTCCGCTGGTCCCGGCTGCTTTTCTCCTGGGAGCGGGGGTCCTTGCCGGGTGGTCGCTTGGCGGGAGCATCCCCGGTCTCCGGCTCTTCCTTGTCTTCTTGGGGTCTGGCGCCGGCTTGTTCTTTTTTATTCCCGCCGGAAAACGGTTGCGCTGGTTTTTGCTCCTCCTCTTTTTCCTTTCCGGGCTGGCCCGGGGGGCCGGGGAACGCCGGGAGAACGACCGGTTTTGGGAGTATACCCCGGCTTTTACCGGAAGGACCGTTACCGTTCTTGGGTGGGTGGCGGATCTGCCGGCGCCGTGGCGGGAAGGGTGCCGGTTTCCCCTGGATGTGGAGATGGTAGACGGGCAAGAGGCCCCTGCAGGTTTACGCTGGGAAGTTTTTTTTGCCGGCGGTGAACCGGCCTTGGGCGCCGGTGCTTTAGGAAAACGTCTCCTGCTCCGGGGGCGGGTCTTCGGGGAAAGGCCCGGAGCGGCCATTCCCTCCGCGCGCACACGCGCGGGCGTCAACCGGTGGACCAGGGAGAAAATCAGCGGCGGGCTGGTGGTTGAGACCGGCGGGTGTCTGCAGTACCACGAGGCAAAGACGGGCTGCAGCGGGGCGCCGGACCCGGCCGTTACCCCCATGCCCCGCGCCGGAAGACAGCCAAGCCGGGCGGGGATGGTGCTCGTGGCCGCGCGCCGGCGTTTACTGGTTGTGGGGGAACAGACCCTTTCGCCGGAGGCTGCGGCTTTGCTCCATGGCATGTTATTGGGGGTGCGGGAAGGGCTGCCGGAAATGACGGCCGGGGAATTTCGCCGGGCCGGGGTCGCCCACCTCTTATCCGTCAGCGGCCTCCACCTCATGTTCTGGCTCAGCCTCTTTTGGGGCCTCGGCAAACTCCTGGGCCTCTCCGAACGCTGGCTAGCTGTGCTTTCCCTCCCGGTGGTGCTGGTCTTTTTATTATTGGCTGGCGCCGGGGCGCCCGCATTACGGGCGGGGGTGATGTCCCTGGCCGCGATCTTTGGGCGCCGGATGCAACGGCCGGTACGCAGCGGAAACCTTCTGGCTTTGGCCGCCTGTGTCATCCTGCTTTTTCGTCCCTTGGAACTCTTTTCCCGGGGCTTCTGGCTTTCCTTTACCGCCTGTGGCGGCCTGCTTTTTCTCTTACCCGCCTGGGAAGAGGCTTTTGCCTACCGGTTCAAGGGAAAATATCAAAGGTGGATCCGGCCGCCCCTGGTTTCCCTGGCGGCTCAAGCCGGAACAGCCCCTTTATGCGCCAGGTTTTTTGGAGGTGTGACATTATTGGCCCCTTTCGCCAACTTGATCCTGGTTCCGTTGGGTTCCGCCTGTATCCAACTGGGGTTGTTGGCGGCCATGAGCGGTTTGGTCTTTTTCCCGGCCGCCCGGGTTTTGAACGCCGGTAACGAGGTCCTTTTAGGCTGTTTTTACCGGATTTTGAGTTTTTTTTCTGAGTTCGGGGGCTATATCCGGGTTTCATTGCCGTGGCCGGCGGTAGGCGGCTTTTATACCTTGACGGCGGTTTTTACCTGGGGTCTGATTAGGAACCCCATAAACCGGCGGCGGCGGATCCCACTCTTTTTCCTCCTGCTGATCCTCCTCTCAGTGCTCCTGGCGGGTCTGGGTTGGGCTTTGGCGCAACAATTCGCCCCCGCCCTCGAGATGATCGTTTTTGACGTGGGCCAGGGTGATGCCATCCTCTTCGCCGTCCCCGGGGGGTATTTCATGATGGTGGACGGGGGAACCGCAGAAGGGTATGGGCGGGGTGTCCGTCCCTACTTGCAGGAACACGGGATTAACCGCTTGGACCTGTTGGTTTTAACTCACCCCCATGATGATCATCTGGGCGGACTGGTAAGGATGTTAACGGAGGACCAGGTCCGGGTGGCCCATGTCTTAGACAGCGGTTATCCCCACACCACCAGGAATTACAGCCGGTTTTTGGAGATTATTAACGAACGGGAGTTACCGTATACCCGCGCCATCCGGGGAACTTCCTTCCGCTTGGGGAAGATGCGGGGGATCGTCCTGCACCCGCCTCTTTCCCATCTGCGCGGTACCCGGTCGGACGTGAATAACAACTCCATCGTTCTCTTGCTGGATTACGAAAATATCCGGATTCTGCTCGCCGGCGATCTTGAGAAAGAGGCGGAGGAGGAATTACTGGCCGCCTATGCCAACCTCTTACGGGCGAATATCCTTAAAGTCGCCCACCATGGCGGCGCTACTTCCACCAGTTGGGAACTGGTGTCGGCAACCCGCCCGGATCTGGCGGTAATTTCGGTGGGGAAAAATAACCGTTTTGGCCACCCGGCCCCTGTTGTTCTGGAAAACCTGCAGCGGGCAGGGGCGGTGATCCGGCGTACCGATACCCACGGGCGGTTGGAATTACAGATCAGGAAAGGACGGGTGGCGATGAAAAGGGGGGCAGGGAATTGAAGGGAACCGAGTATATAAAACGGCTGCAAAAAGAGGACCCGCCTCCGGCCAGTTTTTTTTACGGGGAAGAGGAGTACTGGATAAGAACCTGCCTTTCCGCCCTGCGCAGGCGGTTGTTTCCCGGCGCGGAAGCCGGTTTTGATCAAGAAGATCTGAATGCCGGAGAGGTCTCCGTAGACAGCCTCGCGAACCTCCTGCGGACGCCTCCATTTTTTGGCTCCGCCCGCCTGGTAATCCTCAGGAGCATCGAGGAACTGGACGCTGCCTGTGACCCCCTTTTCCTTACAGCCCTGGCTTCTCCGGTTCCCGGTGTTTACCTGGCGGTGACTGCTGAAAAACCGGACAGGCGGCGGAAAATATTCCAGGAACTGACGAAAAAAGCGGCAGTGGTAGAAGCCCGGCCCTTAAAGGCCTATGAGGCAAAAAGGTGGGTTATGGAAGAAGGAAGGCGGCTGGGACTCCGGGTTTCTTTCGAGATCGCCGGCCTGTTGGTGGAGTACCGCGGGACCTCCCTGACAGCGCTCAGGAATGAACTGGAAAAAGCCGCCCTTTATGCGGGAGAAGAGAAATCCGGGCTGACCAGGGATGAGTGGCTGGTTTTATTAGGAGAGCCAACAGAGACCAATCTTTTTGCCATGTTGGACCGGGTGACCGAGGGAAAAACAGAGGAGGCCTTGCGTCTCCTCGATCAATTGCTGGCCGGGGGCGAAGCCGAGATGAAGCTCTTTTATATGTTAAGCCGGCAGATCCGTCTCCTTTTACTCACCGTCATCCTGCGACAGAGGAAAGGTTCACCGCTGGGTAGCGGGGAATTGGCAAAAGAGTTGCACTGTCACCTTTATACAGCGGAAAAACTCGTCGCTCAGGTGCAAAAGCTCTCCTTCACCCGCCTGCGGGCCGCCCACCGCCGTTTGGTCGAGGCGGATCTCCGGATCAAAACCGGGCAAAGCTGGCCGCGGCTGGAATTGGAGATGCTTCTCTATGATCTGGCCCGGTTCTTCACGGGCTAGCCCGGCTATTTACAGGTCCACTGTGAGAAGGACCGGGTAAAAAAATAAGGAGGTGGAGCACACGCGTGCGCCAACCTCCTTATTCATTCTCCCGCCTCTGCCTGTTTTAGGGCGTTTATTTTCCGCATCAACCTGCTTTTTTTCCGGGCGGCGGTGTTTTTATGAATGACACCCGCGGCCGCGGCCTGGTCCAGTTTTTTCATGGTGACGGCCAATAGATCTTCGGTTTTCTCCACTCCGGTTTCCATGGCCCTTTCAAGCTTCTTGACTGCTGTTTTCAGGGCCGAACGGCGGCCTCTGTTCCGCAGACGCCGAATGGCCGAGGTTTTCATCCACTTTTCCGCAGATTTAATATTGGGCATTGCTTCACCTCCTTGCGGGATGGATGCAGATTATAATCCAATTATTTCGCCGGTTACGCGCGACCATATCTAGTTTACTCTTTTTGGCCGGTTAATGCAAGCTCTAGTTAAGAACTTTTCTTTTTTTGCGGCATAAAATCTTCGCGCCGGGGGATCATAAATCTGTAATCTGCAAGCAAAGGAGGTCGGGTCGATGCTGGGAGCCATAATAAGGTTCGTGGTTTCCGCCTTGGTTTTGCTCTTTGTCAGCTTTTTAGTCCCCGGGTTTAAGGTCGGCGGCTTTCTTGGCGCGCTTTTATCGGCAGTGGTCATTGCCGTCCTCGGGTATATAGTGGAGAGTCTTTTCGGTAAAAATGTCTCACCCCAGTCCCGGGGCGTGGTGGGCTTTCTCACTGCCGCGGCCGTAATTTACCTGGCCCAGTTTATTGTGCCGGCATTGGAGGTCTCGGTCCTGGGCGCATTGCTGGCGGCGTTGGTGATTGGTATTGTTGATGCTTTCGTCCCTACTGAACTCAGGTAATCTGTCAGGCGCCTGTTCATTCCGGTGATCCGGGCGGGCCTAAAGAGAACAGCAGGAAAGGACGGAGTTTACAGGATGGAAGCGGACTGGGGAGCGATTAGGACCGACTTGGCCATGGAAGCCCATGAACTGGCCACCCAAAGAAGAGGAGGGATGATCCCGGGGGTAATCAGTCAGAGTGAAGAGAAGGGCCCCGCGCGGATCAGCAGGGTTACTATACAAACCGAAGAAGCCGGCCGGGCTCTGGGAAAACAGCCCGGCTATTATGTGACGGTGGAAGCCCCCGCCCTGCGCAGACGGGATAAGGATGACCTCGAAGAAGTCGGCAAGATCCTTGCGGAAGAAATCCGGAACTTCCTGCGGGAGATGCAGATCAATGAGGCCGCTTCTGCATTAGTGGTGGGACTGGGGAATTGGAATGCCACCCCGGACGCCTTGGGCCCGAAAGTGGTGGAACTGGTCTTGGTCACCAGGCACCTCTGGTCGTTCTCCCCTCCGGAAAAAAGAGGCGGCCTGCGGCCGGTATGTGCCATCTCCCCGGGGGTGTTGGGTATTACCGGCCTGGAGACCGGCGAAATCGTGGCCGGAATCGTTCAAAAGATCCATCCCGATTTTTTACTGGTCATCGATGCTCTGGCTTCGCGTAATGTCGAAAGGCTGGGAGCTGTGGTCCAACTGGCGAATACCGGTATTAACCCCGGTTCGGGAATTGGCAACCGTCGGTTGGGGATTACCCCCGCCATGCTGGGGGTACCAGTGATTGCCCTGGGAGTGCCCACGGTGGTCGATGCCCGGACCATAATCCATGATGCTTTGGAGTTGACCGGAGCCGGAATGGGCATCCAGAGAGAATTCCTTAATATCCAGGAAAGATTAAGCCCTTTTTTCCGGCAACTGATTGTTACCCCAAAGGAGATTGACATCTTAATCCAGGATCTCTCCCGGGTGGTGGCTGGAGCGATCAACATCGCTCTCCACCCCGGGGTGACTCCGGAAGAAGTCTTTCGGTACCTGGATTAGTAGACTTGAGGTCTACGACATGGGGAACTGACGAGCTGAGTTCTACGAGATGAAGTCTGCGATTTGAGGTCTCCGACATGAGGTTAAAGACCTGAATCAGAAAACCCGGGTCAAGAGTTGAATCAAGAGACCGTTCATAAATCCGGCCTGCAATTAATATTTTATAGGGATTGGAGGCCGCGGCATGAAAGGAAAAAACCGGGCGCCGGGGATTCCTCCGGCGGTGGCATGGAATTTTTTCGGCTTGAATCTTCTGCTCATCCTGGTTTTTTTCTTTACCCTTCTCGGATGGAAGTATTTTCATGAACCGCGGGTGGTACCGGCGGCAACGGCAACCGGTGAGGAGGTCTCCGGTTTCTGGGAAATCTCCTCCGTTACCGCGAAAAACCTGTTGGAACAGGGCCTGCCCTTATTGCGGTTTCGTCGCGGAACCGCCAAGTGAATTTTGGCCCCCGGGATGCACGCCCCCCGTGTCCAAAATTTCCGGCGGCGTCCAGAAGTAAAATTCTACGCGCCTGTAAAATGTATACCGGCTGAACAAGGGCATAACGCGGTGGTTTGGTCACGGCGCGCCGGCGTCATCTGTCCGGGAAGGATTTTCCGGCCCCATGGTGAATAATTTTATATTTATACTTTTTATATCGATCTTATTTTGGAAAGGAACATCTCGATGCACGAGGCAGAAAACCATACTCCCGGAGGACTGGCAAAAACTGCGGGCATGGTATCGGGGATGATCTTCCTCAGCCGTCTGCTGGGACTGGTGAGGGAGATGATTGTCGGCCGGTTTTTTGACCGGGCGGAAACCGACGCCTTTTTTGCCGCCTTTGTTATCCCTGATTTCATGTACTATTTGTTGGTGGGAGGCGCGCTCTCGGCGGCCTTTATCCCCTTGTTCTCCGGCTACCTGGCAAGAGGCGAAGAAGAAGAAGGATGGCGGATGACCAGTACTTTCCTGAATATAACCGTTATTTTTTTATCTGTCTTTACCTTGCTGGGGATGATCTTCGCCCGCCAGCTGGCGCCCTTGGTGGCCTATGATTTCCGTGATGAACAACTGAATCTGTTGGTGCAACTGATCCGGATGATGTTTCCGGCGGTCTTTTTTACGGCTCTGGCAGGCTTAATGGGTGGCATCCTCCATTCGTACAGACATTTTTTCATTCCCGCCCTGGGACCGGTCATCTATAATACCGGTATTATCTTGGGCGCTTTTTATCTTGGGCGGCGCTTTGGGATAAAAGGGATGGCCGTTGGCGTGGTCGTCGGCGCCATGGCCAACTTTTTTACGCAAGTTTTTTATGTGGCCAAAAACACCGGTGGCGGCTACGATCCGTCTTATCTGAATATCCGGCATCCGGGATTCCGGAAGATTTTGGTCTTGATGGTACCTGCTCTGATTGGCCTTTCCGCCACCCAGTTAAACAATTGGATTACGATTAATATGGCCTCGGGGCTGGCGGAAGGGAGTATAACAGCGCTCCGTTTCGGGCAACGGCTGATCCTCCTTCCGCTGGGAATTTTTGCCATGGCAATCTCCACAGTCTTCTTCCCCACCCTCGCCCGGTTTGCCGCACGGAAAAGGTGGAAGGATTTCCAAGATAGTTTGGCTTTGGCAGTCAGGGCGATCTTCTACATCACCGTCCCCTCGGCCGTGGGTTTTGTTGTTCTCCGCTATGACATCATTCGCCTGCTTTTTGAATATAACAAATTTACTCCCCGGGACACAGAGATGACCGCCTACGCCCTGCTCTTCTATAGCCTCGGGCTTTTTGCCCACGGGGCGATTCAGATTCTCCCGCGGGGATTTTATGCCTTGAAGGATACGGTTACACCGGTAAAGATAACAGGCGCCACCATGGGGTTGGGGATTGTATTAAACTTTTTGTTTCTAAAGTATACCGGGTTGAAACACGGCGGCTTGGCTCTCTCCTTTTCTTTGATGGGGATCGTTAATATGATTGCTTCCTTGCTGCTTCTCCGGAGGAAAATCGGGAGCATCCGGGGCCGCTCGCTTCTGCATACCTTGGTCTTTTCCCTGCTTTCTGCGGTTGGCATGGGTATAGCAATCACCTTTTTGCGGGAACCGTGGGGGCGTCTCCTCCTCTTCCTTAACATCAGCGGTTTTTGGCTGGTCTTTTTCCAAACCACCGGGATGATCGGCGCCGGTATCCTTGTTTACCTTATTTTCAGTAAGATATTCCGGATGGAGGAATTGGAGATCCTGTGGAAGCTCGTGTTGAGGAGAAAAGCCTGAAGAGACCGGCGGACTTTCCAAGTGACGCCATTTTTGTGCGTGCCCGTCATTCTCAACTCGTGGGGTTCCGCTATGGTTTGGGCAGGAGGAGAAGGGCAGGTAGTGGGTAAAACCGTGCACACACGACCGGGGATAGTTATGTGTAGGTGGATTGGGCGTCTGCGTTGTAAGGAGGTTGGACAGGTTGTATTGTCTGACACATATTGCTTGTGGCGGAATGACCGCCGGAAGGCTAAGCAATCCCGTAACCGCTTTTTTTGGGGGGGTAATCTCCCATCTGATCCTGGACGCCATCCCCCACCATGATTATAAGAAGACGGTTTGGGGGGTTATTGATCTTATTTTGGCTTTGGGTATTCTTCTTCTTGCCCGGTGGCGGCCGGAGCTTTTTCCGCCTACCTTTATCTGGGGCGGGCTGGGAGGCGCGCTGCCCGATTTGGAGGTAGTCTTCCGTCATTTATCAGGAAAGGATATTCCCCCCATTTTCCCGAGCCACAGCAGGCTGACCCCCCATACTCCCCTGGCCTGGCCGGCGGGTTTTTGGATTCAAGTGGCAGTGGTGGTGGTGGTAGCGGGAGTTTGGTATTTGTTCTGAGGCAGGCTGCGGCTTACCGGCACGCAGTCGCCTTCGGATGGCGGACCGGTGTGGAAGAACGGTTGCCCGGGTGGAAGAACCGTGGCCTGTGGCGGGTGTGGATGGTTTGGTACGGGGTAGGTTGGCAGGATTATTCCTATGGCCGCGGCTTAGCCGGCCATAAGGCGGAGTAATAGGGCAGGTGATTTTTTTGAGTGGAATGAAGATTTTCTTTAGTGCCTTTGGGGTGGCTTTTTCCGGTGCGCTGATGCCCGGGCCGCTGCTGACGGTTAACATCAAGGAATCGCTGAAAAGGGGCTTTTGGGCCGGTCCCCAGCTAATATTGGGACATGCCCTCCTGGAGGGGGTACTTATTACCGGACTGGTTTTGGGTTTAGGAGGCCTGCTTAAGGCGGAACTTAGTCAGGGAATCATCAGCGTTTTTGGGGGCGTCTTCCTTTTCTGGATGGCCTGGGGAATGTTGCGTTATGAAGGTTCGGGAGAATTGAGTGGCGGGAAGGAGGAGATACCCGAAGGTACACACGGCGGGAAATCCGGTCTGCCGCCGGTGGTAGCCGGAGCGGTGGTCTCTCTTTCCAACCCCTATTGGACCCTCTGGTGGGCCACTTTGGGCCGGGGGGTTTTGGTGCAAGCGGAAAAACTGGGCATAATCGGGGTTTTACTCTTCTTCTTCGGCCATATCCTGGCGGATTTTCTGTGGTATAGCGCTGTTTCTTTCGTAGTTTCCAGCGGGAAAAAGTGGCTTACCCCCAAGATTTACCGGAGTATAATTATCTTTTGCGGCCTTTTCCTTATCTACCTCGCAGTGGATTTTTTCCGCCTGGGCCTGAAGACTCTATGGCTTTAAGATATTGGCATACGTCTTTTCCATGCCGCGCTCTGTCAACCGTTGCCGATAGATTTTTGGAGATAATGGTGGGACTCGAATAAGTCCATAGGCGGAGAGGAGAAACTTCTATGAAAAGCCCGGTGTATAGTGGACGTTCGCTCCTTCGGAGTGCAAGCCTTCGGCGTGTGCGCCTTTGGCATGCACGCCCTCTGCGTACACATTTTCAGCGTGTACGGCGCGCATATATCCTGCTTTTGCTGGTCCTGGTTTGCCTTGTTTCCACCTTTTTTGAGCAGGTTTTGGTCTCCGGTTCCACGACGGCCGGTCTTCCCGAGGCTTCCCATCAAGCGCTCCCCTACTGGCGGGGGTTTAACCTGCTCAACAAGTTTTCTAAGGATTGGAGCAACAAGCCTTTCCGGGAGAGGGATTTCGCCCGTATTGCCGAGCTTGGATTTAACTTTGTCCGCCTGCCCATGGATTACCGGGTGTGGATTGTCGGCGGCGACCTGCGCCGGTTTAATGAAAAGACGTTAAAAGAGATCGATCAGGCTGTGGCGTGGGGAGAGAAATACAACATACATGTACAGTTAAATTTTCACCGGGCTCCCGGGTACTGTGTTAATGCGCCCCGGGAAGACTTAAACCTGTGGACGGATGCCAAAGCCCAGGAAGCCTTTATCAGGCACTGGGAGGTTTTTGCCCGCCGCTATCAAGGGATTCCCGGTAAAAACCTCAGCTTTAACCTGCTCAATGAGCCTGCCGGAGTTGAGGCCCGTGTTTATGCAGATCTTATGAAGAGAACAATTGAGGCGATTCACCGGATCGACCCGGAGAGGCTGGTCATTGTCGACGGGCTGAATTATGCCCGCCAGCCGGTTTGGGAGCTTGTCGGGGTTAAGGCCGCCCAGAGTCTTCATAATTACGAGCCTTTTCGATTGACCCATTACAAGGCCGAGTGGGTTAATTCGTCCGGGTGGGCTGAACCCCGGTGGCCGCTGCCGCTCATTCCCGACAAGCTTTATGGCGCCATAAAACGGGAACTGCAGAGCCCCATGGTTTTTGAGGGCGATTTTGATGTGGAAACAGAGCTGAGCATAAGGGTGCAGGTTGTTTCCAATTACGCGCGGTTGGTGGTCAAGGCTGATGGACACAGAATCTATAACCGGATGCTACGCAGCGGTCCGGGCAAGGGAGAATGGAAGACCGCAGTTTACCGCAGTGAATGGGGCATCTATCAGAATATTTTTGACCGGGACTATACGGTGAGAATCCCGCCCGGCGCGAGAAGAGTCGAGGTTATGGTGACCGATGGCGACTGGCTTTCCTTCAGCCGGGTCACGATTGCCTCTAAAGACAGGGAAAAGACGGTCATTGCCCCTACCGTTTCGGACTGGGGTTTGCAACCCGCGGCCTTTCAAATTGGTTTGGACGGCTCTTACCGGATAACCCGCGCCCATGGGAGTGACAATGTCTATCTGGATAAAGAGTGGCTCAGAGAAACAATCGACCCATGGCTTGACCTGAAAAAGCAGGGAGTCGGCGTCATGGTGGGAGAATGGGGGGTGTACAATAAAACCCCTCACGATGTCACACTGCGTTGGATGGAAGACTCACTGCACCTGTTTAAAGAGGCCGGCCTGGGCTGGGCGCTTTGGAATTTCGAGGGCACCTTCGGCATTATTAACAGTAACCGTGCGGATGTTAAATACACCTCCTTCCATGGAGACCGGTTGGACCGGTCCATGCTGGAGCTTCTTCAGAAATACTAAAACGTAAACGTCCATGGGGTATACGCGTGAATGCGCAGGTAGGTGCAGGAGGTATTAACCGGGGGCGGAAATAAGCGACCCGCCCGGCAGGTCGCTTTCTTTCTTAGGCGGGGCCGGAGCCAGCGCTTCCGGCACTCCCATTCACTTGCGGCGTTTGGAAACGGTGGATGTTACTCATTGCCGGGCCTGGTCGGCCAGGATCCGGCTCATTTGACCCTGCGACTGCTCAAGTTCGCTCTGTTGACCGCTTATCTGTTGTTGCTGACTGATTTGCTGTTGTTGATTAACCTGTTGTTGCTGGTTGATTTGCTGTTGCTGACCGCTGATGGTCCCGATTTCCAGGCCGATTAGATCCTGGGTGGCCAGAATCTGGCTGATTCTTCCCGGGGACTTGGCAACTTCCGTTTGGTCCATATTTTGTTGGTTTTGGTTTTGTTGATAAGACATTGTTTCACCTCCCCCCGGTTATTATGGGACAGGATCATGAAAAGTATAGCCGTCAGTTCCTGAAAACCGGGTAAATCCTGACCAAAAAAAGACTGCCGTCTGGGCAGTCTTTTTAGGCATTGGTTTATTCTTCCCCGGCGAGCTTCTTGATTACCCCAACCCAGCGCTTGATGAGCGACGGGCCTTGGATCTCCCGGGTACAGCTGCTGGAAACTAAAGGATACCTGCAGGTGTCTTCGGTTTGGGGCATCTGCTGAATATTCCGGTTCCTATCAAGGAGTTTTACAGATAAAACCGGCAAAAATATCACTCCTTCCCTTGACGGTTATTACACTATATGAAAGAAAGAATTACAGGGAATAAGCGGAAGCAATTCCATGGCAGGCAAAAACAACTTTGTGCGGGGAATTTGTCACAAAAATACCACTTTGCTTAGGGGATTTGCCATAAAAATACCACAAAAGCGGGGGGTTTTTTTGTTATAATTAAAATTGATTGCCATTATTCACGCGCGGTACAATTGGTACATCTTGTGACAGCCCGTCGCGTACGGGCGAGAAAATAGAAAGGGGCCAGGCGCATGCGCAAAGTGCTGGTAATCGAGGACGACCCGGCCATGCAAGAGCTCTTGAAGTTATATCTTTGCCGGGAAGGTTATGAGGTGCTGGCGGCTTTCGATGGAGAAACCGGATTGGAGATGGCGGCCAAGGAAAATCCGGATTTGGTTCTCCTTGACATCATGCTTCCCGGGACCGACGGTTTGGAGGTATGTAAAAAAATCCGCCAGACCAGTTACGTCCCGGTTATCATGGTGACAGCCAAAGGAGGGGAAGTCGACCGGATCCTCGGCTTGGAACTGGGCGCCGACGATTATGTCACAAAACCGTTCAGCCCCAGGGAACTGGTGGCGAGGATCAAGGCGATGTTCCGCCGGATCGAAATCCTTAACGAAATGCAGCGGGAGAAAGTGAACCAAAACCGCTTAAGCTTTGACGGGTTGAAGATTGAGGGGGATTTGCGCCGGGTCACCCTGCACGGAACCGAGCTTTCGCTCACACCGAAAGAATTTGATCTCCTGTGGTTCTTGGCGGAAAACCCCGAGCGGGTTTTTACCAGGGAACAACTTTTGGAACAGGTCTGGGGGTATTCATATTTGGGCGACGGCCGGACAGTAGATACGTTGGTCAAGCGCCTCCGCAAGAAGCTGAAACCGGGAGGGAAAGACCATATGATCGCTACTGTCTGGGGGGTTGGCTACAAGTTTCAACCGGGGGGTGCGAAGTGATCCGCGTCAGTCTTTTTGGGAAACTCCTTGTAACCTACCTGATTGTCATCCTGCTTTTTTTGTTGATTTTGACCGGCCTGACCTCTCTTTTTTACAACAGATTTTTTACCAACTTCTATACAAATTATCAATTATCCCAAGCCGTCCAGCTTGCCGGGGTTTTGGAAGCGGAGGGAATCATGGATGAGGAAGGCCCGGCCAGGGAAAGGATGATCAATGCCTACGCCGGCTTGATGGGTTCCCGTGTCTTGCTGCTGAGTAAAGAAGGCGACCTGCTGGCCCGGTCCACGGCTTCTCCCTGGATGCTGACTTTGGATGATAAAGG
>JAAYIC010000064.1 GCA_012735195.1 Bacillota bacterium | reverse complement strand
CACCGGGGTCGGTCATCACCCGTAAAGGCAAAACCTCGATTAGAACATTGGCCACCCCCAACAAGCCTTCCATCGGGTCCCGTCCCAATTCTTTCAACCGGTTAAGCAGTTCCAGCCCGGGCTGGAGCCAGAAAGCGCAGGTCTCCATGGTCCGGACCGGCAGGTCGATCGGGCCAAAACCCAGGCTTTCCCTGGTGGTAAATTTGATCTTCCGGAAAAGATACGGTTTGGTCATCACTTCCACCGGGCCGAAGAAAACCTCCGCCACCCGCCATTTTTTCCGCATCTCCTCCCCGGCCAGGCGGATTTGGGTCTCGGTCACCGACTGGGTGTAATAATCCAACTCCGCCTTATGGGTATAGGCCACCTTTTTATCTAAATCTAACTGACGGACAAAGTAGGTCTCCCCTTCATGCATATAAACGGCTTGTGTATAGAGTTGCAGGTACGCGCTGTCCTCGTCCATAAGACCGATGGCCTTTTCGCTCTCTTCATCCAGGATCGTGAAGGTGTTCTCGGAAATATTCCGCAAATTAACCTGCCCGGCGGGGAATCCCTTCCCCCGCCAATAGGCCTTCCCCCGGACCGGATAGACCTCCCCGGCCTCCTCCAGCAAGGATTTGACCGCCGGGGCAAATTTTCCGAAAGCGGACAGGTCCTTGCCGGTCAAGGGGGCTTCGTAGGCCGCGGCACGCAGCTGACCCAAGACGACATGGGGGTTGCCGGAGTCGATCACCGCCGCTTCCGGATTCTTGCCGAACAGATAATCCCTGTGTTTTAAAAGGTACTGGTCGATGGGGGCGTTCAACCCGATAAAAATCACCAGGGAAGGCAGATCACCGCGGCCGGCCCGCCCGGCTTGCTGCCAAAAAGAGGCGATGGTCCCGGGATACCCCACAATAATACATGCTTCAAGGCTGCCGATATCAATCCCCAGTTCCAGGGCGTTGGTGGTAGCCACCCCCAACAGGCGGCCGGTAAAAAGCTGTTCCTCGATCTCCCGGCGTTCCTCCGGAAGGTACCCGCCGCGGTACGAACGGACCATCCGTGCGGCGGAAGGGCTCATCTGCTGCAGCCGTTCCACCGTGTAACGGCGGATTAACTCCGCCACCACCCGCGCACGGGTAAAAGTAATCGTGGGAATCCTCCGGGCAACCAGAGCGGCCATGAGTTCGGATGCTTCAATATTGGCGCTCCGCCGGACACCGCCCGTTGCCTCCAGCAAGGCTGGGTTCCAGAGGATGATATGCTTTTCACTGGCGGGCGCCCCGTCCTCCGTAACCGGGACCACCTCCCGCCCCAGCAGGCATTCGGCATGTTCCCGGGGATTGGCAATCGTCGCCGATGTGCAGATAAAAACCGGCTGCGCGCCGTAATGCCGGCAAAGCCGCTGCAAACGCCGGAGGACCCCGGCGACCTGCGAACCAAAGACCCCCCGGTAAACATGGATTTCATCGATGACGACAAAGCGTAGGCGGGCAAAGAAATCCCCCCACGCCGTATGTTTCGGAAGGATCCCCTGGTGCAGCATATCCGGGTTGGTAAGGATAATCCGCCCCTCATCCCGCAGCTTTTTCCGGGCGGCCGGCGGTGTATCCCCGTCATAGGTCCCCATAACCGGTGCCTGTGGCCACCCTTCCGTCAGCCGGCCCAACCCTTTGAGCTGGGCTTGGGCCAGCGCCTTGGTGGGGAAGAGATACAGGGCCCTGCTGTCCGGGTCGTGCAACCATTCTTCCAGCACCGGCAGGTTGTAACAGAGTGTTTTTCCACTGGCGGTTCCGGTTACCACCACGATGTTTTTACCCCGGCGGACCAGATCAACAGCGGCGGCCTGATGGGAATATAACCCCTCGATCCCCGCTTCTTTTAAACCGGCGGCCAGCACCTCCGGTAACGGTGCGGCCAACTCCCCGTAACGCGGCGGGCGGGCGGGAATAATATGCTCGCCGCAGATCTGTCCCCGGTAGTCCGGGCTGGAAGTTATCTCCTTAAGAAAACCTTTAACATCCATTGACTCACCTTCTGTGCTCTTCCCAACCCTGCTGAGGCTTTTCCGTAAGAATAGAGAGACCCGTCACCGTCCTGCCGCCTATCTTTAATTCTCTATCCTGCCTGTTTCATTTCCTATCTGTCTGTTTCGTTCTCTATCTGCCTGTTTCCCCGGCAAGCCCCTGCTCCGCCCGGTACTTGTCTTTCCAAAAGCAGACCTGGTAAAATAAAGCCGGCCTATTTCCCAAAAAACCGGCCCTTTTCACCGGGGGCCCGGGTAGGGACAGAATAACCCGCCACCCCTTTACCCACCAGCCATAAACCGACGCCGATCAGAAAAACCGGGAAGAGCTTCGTGTATTCCCCACCGGCAAAGGCTAGGCCAAAAAAGGCCAATCCCCCGGAGAAAAGCGCAAGATAAAGGAGGCCCGTCTTCCGGAGAACAAAGAGGTAAAGGAGGAGGGAGGCAACGGCCACCAGCAGCAAAAAGCAGATGCTCCGGTAAAGGCCGGGGGGCAGAAAACAACCGGCCACCGGGTAATACACGGTAAAAACCAGATTGTAGGCGAAAGCCACCAGCCAACGCCGCCCGCTGCTCCGGCGGTAGAAAACGAAAGAAACGATCAGGCCGGCAAAAAAGAGGCCAAAAATCACCGGGACCACCCCGGTAAAATATAGATAAAAAAATACCCCGGCCCAACAGGCGACAGCCGGCAGCCACTGCAGCCACTGGCGGTACGCGTGGGCCAAAGTTTGCTTTTTTCCCACTGGCAACACCCTTGTCATTAATTCGGGATCGGGTCAAAAAATTCCTGCTTCTTCAGGGACAAGTTGACAAAAGACTCCCCTCGCCGGGCTGGCAACAACGGTTGTCGCAATGCAGCTCCGTCCGCCGGCCCAGCCCGTCCCCAAAGAAACGGGCGATTTCCGTCACCGCCTCCTCTAGTGAACTGGAAGCGTGGATCAGATTTTTCCGGGAAGAAACCGCCAGATCACCCCGGATGGTACCTGGATCGGCCTCCAGCGGGTCTGTTGCCCCCACCATCCGCCGGACAAAAGCCACCGCCCGCGGGCCGCTTAAAACCAATACCAGACTGGGACCGGAAGTCATATACTCGACAATTTTCGGGAAAAACTCCTCCCCTGCCAAATGCGCATAATGCTCCCGGCAAAGTTCTTCGGTGAAGGTGATCATCTTCACCGCCAACAGGTCCAGACCAAGCCGTTCAAAGCGGGAGAGAATCTCCCCCACCAATTTACGGCGCAGGGCATCGGGTTTCAAAATCACTAGTGTCTTTTCGTTCATTCTTCTGCCACCTCCGTCATTTTCTCCAATCTTTTCCGCAAAGCTGCACCCTGCTCTTCATATCCGGCTTTACCCAACAAGGCAAAGACATTTTGTTTGTAAGCCTCCACTCCCGGCTGGTTGAAAGGGTTGACACCCAAAAGGTAGGCACTGGCGGCGCAGGCCTTCTGGAGAAAATAGACCAGGTACCCGAAATAATAGGGGGTAAGCGCGGGGATATTGAGGATCAGGTTGGGGATCCCCCCGTCCACATGGGCCAGGACTGTCCCGCGCAAGACCTGTTCATTAAGGAAACCCAGACTCCGTCCGGCCAGGTAATTGAGGCCGTCCAAATCATCCTCCATCCGGGGGATCGCCAAAGAAACCCCGGGGTCTTCCACCCGTAGGACAGTCTCGAAAAAAAGCCTCCTCCCCTCCTGGATATATTGGCCCAAGGAATGCAGGTCCGTGGTAAAATCGCAGGCAGCGGGGAAAAGCCCCTTCCCGTCCTTCCCCTCGCTCTCACCGAATAATTGTTTCCACCATTCCGCCAGGTAATGCAAGGCCGGCTCATAACTGACCAGCAGTTCCACAGTCTTCCCGCGGTTATAGAAGATCTGCCGCAGGGCGGCATACTGGTAACATTCGTTAACCTCCAGTTCCGGAGAGGAACAGGCCTGGTAGGCGGCGGCGGCTCCGGCCATCACCGCTTCAATATCAATCCCGGCGGCGGCGAAAGGCAACAACCCGACCGGGGTTAACACGGAATACCTGCCCCCCACATCGGCAGGGATTACGAACCGCTCGTACCCTTCATCCTCTGCAATCCTCCGCAACGCTCCTTTTTCCCGGTCTGTGGTCACATAGATCCTTTCCGCTGCCCCGCTTCTCCCGTATTTCTCCTCTGCCAGCCGGCGCAAAAACCGGAAAGCCACCGCCGGTTCGGTGGTGGTTCCTGATATGGAGACGCCATTCAGAGAGAACACATTTCCGCGCAGGTAATTTAAGAGCCCATCCAGGTAGGCCGGGCTTAACTGGTGACCGGCAAAAAGCAACCGGACCCCCTCCCCGTTGGGAACCTCCCCGGCCGTCGCCGACAAGAGCATCTCCAGCCCCGCCCTGGCCCCCAGGTAAGAACCGCCGATCCCTACCACCACTAGGACCTCGGATTGTTTTTGGATCCGCTCCGCCGCTTCCTTGATCCGGGCGAACTCATCCCTCTCATAAAGCAGCGGCCATTCCAACCACCCCAGATACTCCCGGCCCGGACCGGACCTGTCATGCAATACCTGGTGAACGCGGCGCACCCGCGGCGCCAAATTGGCCAGTTCATCCCGGTTAATAAAACCAAGGGCCGGCGAATAGTCGAGAGTAACCTTCTCTTCGGAAACCATTTTTTTCACCCCAAAATACGCCAATTACCTTCTTAGAATACTCTACCTATTGATAAAATCCTCCAATTGTTCCCCTATTATTAACATTAACTCTTTGTTATTATTACGACTATTATTACAAATTACGAACGGAAAAACGAGGTCATCCGGTAATAACCAACTCCCGCCGTCAAGTTGTCGCCGATGCCGGGTCGTCTGGTACAGGTATGCCGGTAACGGGCTTGTTCCGTACAAGGTCGCCTTGTCCAAGCCTACCGGTAGCGGGTTCGCGTCGTACCGGGTTCGCCCGGTACGAAGGGACCAAAAGCATATTCCCGGTTAACCCGGGGAATATTAACGAAGCCTGAAGCCTCCGGGGGTGATAGGGTGAAATGGCTCAATGCCCTGCTTGGTAAGAGGACCCGTACGGCAAAAGACCGCGCGGCAAAAAAAGAGCTTGAAGAAGACGGGGAGAACTTCACGGACCACCGCTTGGACATCAGTGAACGGGAGGCGGTGGCAAAATCTCTTTCGCTAACAAAATCCCTGCGCGAAAACTTAAAAATGATCCGGGAGATAACCGGCGCCCCCGGGGATTTGACCATCCGGGAATTTAAAAGCGGCCGGGGACAGGTGGAAACCGTCCTCCTTCATCTGGAAGGGTTTGTCGATAATAAACTGGTCGAGAATATCCTGCGCATGCTTGGCCTGGGTTCCTTCCAGGCGCCGGTGGGGAGAGGCGCCGGCCCCAACCTGCTGCAGGAGTTCCGCCGGCGCCTGTTGCAGTCGGCGGAGACCAAAGAAGTCGCAACTGTGGACGACCTCTGGAACGCCCTGACCAACGGCTACTCCGTCATTCTCTGCCACGGCAGCGCCACCGGCCTGGCCTGCGACACCTGGGGCTTCAAATACCGGAATATCGAGGAGCCTTCCACCGAATCCACCATCCGCGGCCCGCGGGACGGTTTTATTGAAAGCTTTTATACAAATGTCGCCCTCTTACGGAAGAGGATTAAAACCCCCAACCTCTGGCTGGAAGAGTTCACCCTCGGCAGCTTGAGCCGGACCAAAGTGGGTATCCTCTATATCAAGGGCCTGGCAAGCGAAGAACTGGTCCAGGAGGTGCGGCAACGGGTAAGCCGGATTAAAACCGCTGCCATCCTGGAAAGCGGCTACATCGAAGATTTTATTGAAGACAATCCCTTCAGCATCTTTCCCCTCCTCTTCCAGACCGAGCGGCCGGACCGGGTGACCGGCTGCTTGCTCGAGGGGAGGGTGGCGGTTATTACGGACAACACCCCCTTTGTCCTGGTGGCGCCGATGGACTTCCCCATGCTGCTGCAGGCCCCGGATGATTATTACGAAAAAATATTTATCGGGTCTTTCCTCCGGCTCCTTCGTTATTTCGCCTTTGGGATCTCCGTCTTCCTGCCCGGAATCTATGTGGCGGTCATCATCTTCCATAATGAACTGCTCCAAGCCCAATTGCTCTTGCGGATCGCCGCGGCCAAAGAGGGCGTGCCCTTCCCCGTCGTGGCCGAGGTTTTCCTCATGGAAATCCTCTTTGAACTTTTGCGTGAAGCCGGGATCCGCCTGCCGCGGGCCATTGGGCCGGCCATCAGTATTGTCGGCGCCCTGGTCCTGGGGGACGCGGCCATCCGGGCCGGGCTGGTCTCACCCCCGGTCGTAATCATCGTCTCCTTGACGGCCATTGCCTCTTTTACTGTACCCACTTTTTCCTTCGGTATCGCCGCCCGCCTCCTCCGGTTCATCTTTATCTTCCTCGGCGGGGCCTTTGGCCTTTTTGGCATACAATTCGGCGGGCTGCTGGTGCTGATCTACATGTCCAGTGTCCGGTCGTTCGGTTATCCCTACCTTGCCCCCGTGGCCCCTCGCATCTTACAGAGCTTCAAAGATCTTGCCTTCCGCGCCTGGTGGTGGCGGATGAACACCCGCCCCCTGCTGCTGGGCGCCAGGGAACCGGTGCGCCAGCCCAGGGGGCAACAGCCGCGGCCTGATATTGAGGAAGAGGAAAAAGAGAAAACCGGGAAAGGGAGGAAAAATGACCACTGAGAAGATCCACAACCGCCAACTGGTTTTTATGCTATTCATGATCCGTTCCACCGTCACCATCGCCACCCTCCCGGTGCTCACCACCGGCACCGCCGAACAGGATGCCTGGCTCTCGGCGATTGTCAGCCTGGCCGCGACCCTCCTCATGATCCTGCTCATCGGCGGCTTGGCGGTTAAATTTCCCGAAGAAACCGTCTTCGAATACAGCCGGAAACTGTTGGGCAAGACCGGCGGCACCATAATTTGCTTCTTTTTTCTCTGGATCTTTCTTAATACCGCCGCCACGGAGGTCCGGATCTACGCCGAACTCTTGAAAATCGGGTTCCTCCCCCATACCCCCCTGATCTTCCTCATCTCCTCCATGGTTTTGCTGGCTGCTGTCGCCGTCGGCCTGGGCGTTGAAGTCATCGCCCGCACCGCCGATGCTTTATTCTTTTCTTATATATTCTTCATCGCCGCCAGCCTGCTCGGGGCCCTTAAAGGCTTTGATTTTATCAATCTCCAACCGGTCCTGAGCCGTGGCTTTGGCCCGGTCTTCTCCAGCGCGCTTACTCCGGCTGCGTTAGGCAACCAAAATCTCGTCCTCGGTGTCCTGGTTCCCACTCTAACCACACCGCGGAAAGCCATCCCCTCCGCAGCCCTGGCTGCTCTTCTCTCCGGAATCGTCCTGATCCTCTCCACAATCACCGTCGTCGGTGTCCTCGGACCAAAGATAGGTTCCAGCTCGCTTTTCCCCTTCTTCCTTATGACCAAGGCCATCGAGATCAGCCGCTTTGTCGAACGGATCGAGGCCTTGGTGGTAATCGCCTGGGGCTTGGGGATATTTATTAATTTTGCTGTTTTTTTATATTGCGGCGCCCGGGGGGTCTCACAACTCGCAAAAATCCGCGACTACCGGCCGTTAATTGGCCCCATGGCGGTCCTCTGGGTCATTTTGTCCGTCCATACCTACGACGATTTTCTTGACTTGGTGAAGTTTTTCCAGCCCCGGGTCTTCTTTCCCCACTCCATGATTACTACTGTCCTTCCCTACCTGCTGCTTTGGGCCGCTTACCTGATCCGCCATGCCGGCCGGGGAGGGAAAAAATATATCAGAAAACGCCGGATAAAACCCGAATGAAACCCGGGTAAAAAGCGAAACAATAAAACCAAAGGGGACCTTAGGGGGGCCAGATGCTCAGACCAGGCGGTCATTTTCTAAAGCTTACTGCCGTTTTTTGCCTGCTTTCCCTTTTTACCACCGGCTGCTGGGATAACCGGGAACCGGAATGGCTGGCCAGTTCCTTGCTGCTCGCCTTTGATTTGGACGAGGAAAAGGGGGAAAAGATGTACAAAGCCTTTGTCGTGCTGGCCAATCCCCTCTTCCAAAGCGGCGGGGAAAGTGGAAGCACCGGTGGCGGTGGCGGGGAGAAAATGCCCTCTTGGGTTCATTCCGCCCGTGGGCGCACACCTTTTGAGGCCATCTTAAACCTCAGTCAAGGGACGACCCGGCAGATCCGGTTCTCCCACACGCAGGCTCTGCTTTTCTCGGAAAAACTGGCCCGCGAGGGTATCTGGCCGGTACTGGAATTATTCCAAAGACACCGGGAACTACGCCCTACTGTACAAACGGCGGTGGTAGACGGGGATTTGGAAGAGCTCCTGCGCACCGAATTCCCTTTGGAGTTCTTACCCTCGACCGCCGTCGATCGCCTGCTCCGCATTACTGGCATCGAACGGTCCATCATCCCCGATTCCCAGTTGTTGAAGAAGCTCATCGAATTCACCAGGCCCGGCGAGGAGATGATCCTGGCCCGGATCAAAGCCCTTCCCCAGAAAGCCGGCGGCGAACCGCAAGGCGAAGATCAACAAGGCCAACAGGGTAAAGGGCAACAAGGGAAAGAGCAACGAGGCGGAAACCAGCAAGTCAGAAGAAACCAACAGGGGCAAACTCCGCCGGGGCCTCCGGCTGAGGCCATCGGGGCGGCCGTTTTCCGCGGAGATAAAATGGTCGGCTGGATGGACGGTCATGAAACCAGGGGACAAAACTGGGTCAGAAACACCTTGCAAAGAGGTGTGATCGTAATAGAACTGCCCGGAAAAAATGGCTTGGCCGCCATTGAAATTATCAAGATATGGTCAAAAATCAAACCAAGAATAAACGGCGGGGAGGTGACGATAACCGTTGATATTACAGCCGAGGGTCGTCTCCAAGACCTCGTGGTATCCCCTGCGGAAGCACCCCGTCCGGACAAGAGTCTTGACCAAGACCTGGAAAACCGCTTTGCCGAAGCAATCCGCCGCGAATGTGAACGCTCGCTGACCCGCGCCAAAGAACTGAAAGCCGATATCTTCGGCTTTGGCAATGCTATCTACTGTAAATACCCCCGCCTGTGGGAGGAACATCTGGCGGGCCGGTGGGAAGAGGCTTTTTCCCGGTTATCTGTGGAGTTTCTGGTCGAAGCCCCCATCAAGCGTTGGGGGCTGATCCTCACCTCTCCTTCCAAGAGGTAACACCAGAAACCCTATCACACCAATTAACCCGGGCGCGGGGTCCTGCGTAAAAACAAGCGCGTAGAAATAAGCACGCGGGCATGCCCGCATTGGACTCGCCCGCGCACGAAAAGGAGAAAGAATCTTGGTCGGACTGTGGCTGGTTATGATTCTAATCGCTCTCTACCAGGTTCCCCGGTTGCTCCGGGAGCAACAACGCCGTACACTGCTGGTATTTGCCATCTTATGGTTGCTGGCAACTGTTTACGGCTCTCTTGTCTTAAACAACGTTCCCGTCCCCCGGCCCACAGATGTCATTTACACCTTTTTTGTAAAGCTCACAACGAAAGGCTAGTAAAGACTCAAAGCCGCTTCATGATCTCCTTCCCCGCGACCACGCCCGAGACCGAAGCCTGCATCAAACCCCGGGTCACACCAGCCCCGTCGCCGGCGGCAAAAAGGTTCTCGATCTCCGTCTCCAGGCTGTTGCTGAGTTCCAGGCGGGAGGAGTAGAATTTTACCTCTACCCCGTAAAGCAGGGTATTCCGGGAGTTCACGCCCGGGGCGATGTTGTCCAGGGCTTCCAGCATCTCCAGGACCGCCCGGAGGTGGCGGTAGGGCAAGACCAAACTGAGATCGCCGGGAGTGGCCTCCTTCAGGGTGGTCCTGACCAGTCCCTTTTTAATTCTTTCCGGAGTCGACCTCCGCCCGGCCTGCAGATCCCCCAGGCGCTGGAGGAGGACCCCGCCGCCCAAAAGAT
>JAAYIC010000001.1 GCA_012735195.1 Bacillota bacterium | reverse complement strand
CAGAGCGCGCTCAACGAAGCGCTGGTGGCCAATCCTTCCCGGGGGTGTGTCTTCAACTGCGCCTATTGTCTTACCGGGTGGGAGAAGATCCCCGTCCGGCACCTGCCGGTGGAGAGGGTCAAGGCCGATTTGGCCCGGTTTATTGAGGCTGGAAATACCATCGTCAAACTGGTGGACCGCACCTTCAACCTGGACCGGGAGCGGGCGATGGAACTGCTGGAATTTATGGCCAAACAGGGGGAGAACACCCTTTTCCACCTGGAATTGGTCGGGGAACTGATGGACCGGGAGATGGTGGAGTTCTTCCAGCAGGCGCCCGCCGGCCGTTTTCATCTGGAGATCGGGGTACAGTCCACCTGCAGGCGGGCGGTACGGGCGGTCAACCGGTTTTACCACCCGCGCAAATTGGCAGCGAACCTCCAGGGTTTGCAAGCCGGGGGGAAGGCCCAGATCCACTTGGATCTTCTGGCCGGGTTGCCCGGGGAGGACCTGGAAACCTTTGCCGAATCCTTTAACTGGACCTACCGGTTACGCCCCGACGAATTCCAGTTGGGTTTCTTGAAACTCCTCAAGGGCTCGCCTTTACGGGAAAAGGCCGGGGAATACGGGTACCTTTTTTCCCGGACCCCTCCCTACGAGATCCTTGGCAACCACTGGCTCACCTATGGGGATCTCCACCGTCTAAAGTTGATCGAAGAAGTGCTGGGCATCTTCTTCAATTCCCGGCGCTTCCGTTATACCCTCGATTTTTTGCTGGCGAAAGAGCTTTGTACACCGTGGGAGTTTTATAGCAGGCTGGCTGCTTTTTGGGACCGCCGGGGCTTCTCCGGGAAAAAAATGAGATCCTCCGTCCTTTTCGAGATCTTCCATGAGTATCTGCTGTCGGTACCGGAGTTTGCACCGCTGGCCCCGGTATTGCCGGGCCTTTTATCCTTCGACTACTACCTGGCCGGGGCGGAGGGACCGGAACCCTCCTGGTTACAGCCGCCGCCTGCTGCTTTGTCCGGGGAATTCCGGGAACTCCTGGCCGCACCCGGCGACGAATACCGGCGAATCCTGCCGGAGCCCTTCTCCGGGTTCTCCCGCAATGAACTGCGCCGCCGCACCCGCATAATTCAACTGGCGGTCGACCCCGAAACCATGGCGGAGGAGGAGGTCCTTCTCCTGGTTCACCTGCCGGCGCAGGGGAAACCCTTCTGGCGGCGGTGGCCGGGAGCCCGGGCGGAAGTCTTGCCGGGGTTCTCACCGGGGATAACAGAAGAGACCCCCCCGGGGATCCCGCCGGGAACATCACAAGGGACCCCGCAGGAGACCCCGCAACCGGTGGAAACCGGAGATGGGGGTACAGCCGTGCCTCAAGACCGGGAAAGCAGAGAGGGGGGACGGCTGTGAGACAGAAAAAAGAAGGTACCGACCGGCTTGGCCTGGGCGAACTCCGGTTATACCAGCGTCCGGAGTTCTTTAAATATACGGTTGACCCCGTGCTGTTGGCGGCTTTCATCCGGGTTTACCCCCGCCACCATGTGTTGGACCTGGGGACGGGAGTGGGGGTTATCCCCTTGTGGCTGACGGGTTACCGGGGGGTCCGCCGGGTGACAGGCCTGGAATTACAGGAAGAAGTGGCGAACCTGGCCGCGGCGAATGTCAGCCTGAATAAACTGGAGGACCAGATCCGGATTGTCCAGGGCGATCTGCGGGATCCCCCTCCTGAGATCACCGGTGAACGCTTTGATTGGGTGGTGAGTAACCCGCCGTATCTCAAACCGACAGGCGGCCCGGTCTCGGAGAATCCTATTCTGGCCGGCGCCCGGTTTGAAATCACCTGTACTCTGGAGGAGGTGGTCGCCGCCGCCGCCCGCCTGCTCCGGGAGAACGGCCAGGTGGCACTCGTCCACCTGCCGGAGCGCCTGACCGACCTTTTCTATCTCTTCCGGAAATACCGGCTTGAACCCAAGCGCTTATGTTTGGTTTATCCCCGTGCCGGGATGCCGCCGCACCGGGTCTTGCTTGAGGGGAGAAAAGGCGCCCGCAGCGGCCTGAAGGTGCTCAAACCGTTTTTCCTGCACTCCGCCTCCCCGGAGACAGGGGAGAATTTTTCCCGGGAGATGCTGGAGGTTTACCGTACCGGTAGTTTTCCACCGTAAAAAACTGCCGGAGACCCTGTTCCCAAAGGAAACCCTCTCCCATAGATTATAGGAAAGCCTGCGGGAGGGGGTTTTTATGTTTAGCGATGAAAGATGGCGGCTCTACAGCAACAGGCTTACCACCGGGTTAAGCAGGGAAATATTCGGCGCCCGCCGGGCCCGGGTTCAGGTGATTATGGAGTTCTCCTCCTACCACCAGTATTGCCGGGCCAAAACCAGAGAAGCCGTGCGCAAACAGGGGGGAAAAATCCTCTATGAATTATCGCTGATCAACAGTATCGCGGTGGAGCTCCCGGCCGTCGGTTTGCTGGAGTTGATCCCCGAGGCCGAGCCGGCGGTGGTTTGGCCGGACATAACCGCCCGTTGTTGTCTGGACGTAGCGGTTCCGGCGGCAGGGGCCGCCCTTGCCCACCGCTACGGGTTGACCGGAAAAGGGATCACCGTGGCGGTAATCGACACCGGGGTTGATCCCCACCCCGACTTGGTTCAACCACAGTCGCGCCTAAACGGTTGGCACGACCTGGTGGCCGGCAGAGGGGAACCTTATGATGATAACGGTCACGGGACCCATGTCGCCGGGATCATTGGCGGCAACGGGTTTGCCTCCGGCGGGAAATATGTGGGGGTGGCGCCCGCCGCCCGCCTGGTCGGCGTAAAAGTCCTGGACCAAGACGGCGGCGGCCCGATCTCCCGGGTAATTGCCGGGATCCAGTGGGTGGTGGAGAACAGAAAAAACCTGGGGATCCAAATAATCAACCTTTCCCTGGGCGCGCCGGCGGAAAAGGGGTACCAAAAGGACCCGTTAAGCCGGGCGGTGGAAGAGGCCTGGCGCCGGGGGCTTGTAGTTTGCGTGGCCGCCGGTAACCAGGGCCCCGGCGAGGGGACCATCACCACCCCGGGGATCAACCCTTCGGTGATCACCGTGGGCAGTATCGACGACCAGCGTACCATCCCCCGCCTGGACGATGTGATGTCCGACCATTCCAGTAGAGGCCCGACCCTCGACGAACTGCTCAAACCCGACCTGGTTGCACCGGGCGCTCGGATCACCTCGCTGAAGCCCGGCGGGGGTTATGCCACCCTGACGGGAACCTCAATGGCCACCCCGATGGTGGCTGGAGCCGCCGCCCTGATTCTGCAGAAACACCCCGGATTCCGTCCGCCGCAAGTAAAAAGGCTTTTGCTGGAGACCGCGGAGGACAGGGGTTACCACCCCTCGGCCCAGGGCGCCGGATATTTAGACCTGGTAAAAGCCTTGGGGCTCCCCCCGGAAGAAGCTTAGCATAATCTACATCTTCAGGATGGTTTTGAGCCAGAGGCCGGCAAAAAAGGCCAGGCTGAAGCTGGCCAGGGTCCCAACGAGATAATACTCGGCAAAATCGCGGTCATTCAACTCCTGGTAGCGGGCGATAGACTTGGCGGCCAGGATAAAACCCAGGGCCGGCAGGGATTCTGCTGCCACCAGGGTGAGGAGGATCAGGCGCTCGAGAATGCCCACAGCCCTGCCCATCCGGCCGTCGGCGGGGGATCTTTTTCCCGTCAGCCATTGCAGGACCTTTTGGATCAAGATGGCGCCGCCGAAGAGGGCGGCGGTATAGATCACCGCCACCTGTAAACCTTTGGTTATCCTCTTTTCCGCCCAGTCGGCCCAGGGACGACCGGCCGCCAAAGCCGGGATTGTATCACCGGGGAAGATTCGGGAGTAGAAACCGAGGATATCCGGATCCGGAGTTACCGGTGCGAAGAGGTATATGCAGAAAAAAACGACTGCCAGGTGTAACAGTTGGTCCGTGAGAAACAGGAAAAGCTCGGTACCGGGTTTTGCCCGGCGGCCGGCAAGGAATTTCCCGAGGTCAATTAGAAGGTGCATGGCGGTGACCAGCACCCCGTAGAGGAACGCGGTTTTCAACCCGTACCAATGGACGGCAAGGAAGGTAAGGAGGAAAATGACCAGGCCGTGGAGGAGAAAACCGCTGACTTTCCCCTGTTCCTTTCTGTTGTTTACCGCCGCCGGCTGGAGCACGAAATCAGCAACCAGGTGCGCAAGTAAGGCTAGGAGAAAAAAGCCTTTCATCCAGACCACCCTTTCACTTTTTTAGGGGTGAAAATCAATTATCACCCATAATAAGATGATGACGGGGTAACTCCCGGACCGCCGCCGCCAAGGCGGCTTCGGCTTTTTGCACTGCCCACCAACGGGCGGTCCGGCACCTTTTCTCCACGTTTTGGTAGGCGATCCCCAGGACTTCCGCGGCCTTCCGGTAAACACCTTTTTCCTCATAGGTCATAATCGCTTCCCACTGGGCGTCCGTCCAGCGGGAGGCAATGACATCAATTAAGAGCAAGAGTGCGCCGGCTAGCCGGTCAAACTCCTCATCGCCCGTTTGCAGGCCGGTAAAAGCCCGGCGCTCTTTTTTTAACCCCTCCAAAGCCCGGCGGGAGCGGAAAAAGGCCGGGCCGTTCATTGCCCAGGAGGTTTTGTTCCCCAGCCCGGAGGTGACCCGGCCGATACCGATACCGATCCGTAAAGCCAGCGGACGGCAGAGATAACGCAATTGCCGGATCAGATCCATGGGGAGAGCAGCCCCTTCGAGCACAGCCTGGATCTCGTCACCGCGGGAGATGGCAAAAGGGGTCAAAAGGCCCGGGTAGGCAATGGCGGAGAGGGCCTCTTTCTTCTCCTCTACAGAAATCGCCTGGCGGCGGGAGGCGATGACATCGGCAGTGATGACAGTGAAAAAAGGAGGATGATTGGATGACAAAATTTCACCTCCAATAGGGTGAAAAATAACCTTTCATGTTATACCGGGTGATATTATAAATTCGCGGTCCAGGGAGAAAGTTCCTGCCGGGACGAAATGGCAGCCCGCCGGTATTTAACGCCGGCGGGGTGACAAAGGCTTTTTTACCGGCGGGGAAAAGGAATATTACGGCGGGTAGAGAAAATATTGAATAGTAAAGAAGAACAAGGAGAAAACCATGACCGTGCCGTTTGCGCGTTACCGCGCTCAACCCGGCGTCAGGAAAAAGGGTATATATAATAGTACATATAATATCATTGGTCTTTTTTTCCTGATTATACTTTTTTTCTACGGCTTTTTTCTCGGTCGCAACAGCATCCCGGTGGTAACCGGCGAACCGGCGGAGGCGGTTTTTTGGCGGGTCTTCCAGGAGCGGACCGGCAAGAAGGGCTGGATTTGGGTGACCGGGGAAGGGGACAAAGAGGCTTTTCATTTAACCTACCGTCCGTGGGGAGAAGACCACCGCTACACATTGGGAAAGGTCCCGCTGGTGGCGGCGGTCAATTTCTGGAACTCCATCAACGGGCTTACTCGCAACCAACTGGCGGCCATCATCAGCGGGGAGATCACCAACTGGCGGCAGGTGGGCGGGGAAGACCGGGAGGTTACCGTTTATTATTGCTCCAAAGAAAAAAACCCGTATTTACCGGAGTTTTTTCCCTCGGTAACCCCGGGCGCCGTTCTCCTCTCCTCCCAAACGGAAGTGACCGCACGGGTGGCCGCGGATCCTTCGGGGATCGGCCTGATTACGCCCCAGGCGGTCCGCCCCGCAGTGAAAGCCCTGGCCTTGGAAGGGGTCAACCCTTTCTGGGACCCGGTGGAGAACTATCCCCTGACCGCCGCGGTTACGCTGGTCCCGCCGGCAGAGTCTCCCTTTTCCTACTGGGCCGGCGGTGGATTTCTCCGTGACTACAGACTGCGCCTGGGGATCAAAAAGGCCTTTACCCCCGGCGAGTTGCTGATGGAGACGGTAACCCTGGCGGCGGCCGGCGATATTTTACTGGACCGTGCGGTCGCCCGGACCATGAAACAGGCGGGAGACAACCGTTATCCCCTGCTCCGGACAGCGGCGATTTTTCGCCGTGCCGACCTGGCCTTTGCCAACCTGGAATGCCCTTTAAGCGACAGGGGTAGCCAGATCAATATGTTCCGGGGGCGGCCCGAATATGTTGCGGCCTTGACTTACGGCGGTTTTAACCTGATCTCCCTGGCCAACAACCACATCCTGGATTACGGGGTCGTTGCAATGCTGGACACCATGGCGCACCTTAACGCCGCCGGTATTGTCCACGCCGGGGTGGGAGAGAATATTTTTGAAGCCCGCCGGCCGCGGATTCTGGAGTGTAAAGGGGTAAAAGTGGCTTTTTTGGCCTATACGGAAGTGGGGGAAGGATTTACCTACACCCGCGTCCCCCACCAGTGGGCGGCCACCCCGGAACTGCCGGGAACGGCGCCGGCGCGGGCCGACTTCCTCCGCCAGGATGTAAAGACCGCGCGGAGGGAAGCGGATCTGGTTATCGTCTCCATGCACTGGGGGAAGGAATACGACCACCGGCCCACGGATTTCCAAAAGGCCCTGGGCCGGATCGCCATGGATGCCGGCGCCGATCTGGTCATCGGCCACCACCCCCATGTCATCCAGGGTATAGAGTTTCGCGGCCGCGGGGTCATCGCCTACAGCCTGGGCAATTTCGTTTTTGACCAGGAGACCTATAACCGGCGGCAAGGTTTGATCCTGGAGGCCGTTTTTGACCGGGGCGGTCTGCGGCAACTGGCTTTCAAACCAACCCTGATCCGGCGGTGTCAGCCACAGGTGGCTACAGGGGATACCGGCCGGGAGATCATCAACCTTTTGGCCGGGCTTTCGGCGGAACTTGCCGGCAGCGGCCAAAAAAACGCCGCAAAACGTTGAGGGAATTGTACTAAAGGTAAAAAGGAGGCGGAACCATGGATCCGGTAGCATTGGCCAGAGAATTGGGGAGGACTTTGGCGGAGAGTGAAGAGTACAGGGCTTACCAAAAAGCCAAACAGCAAGTGGAGGAGCATGAAGCCGCCAAAATAATGCTGGAGGATTTCCGCAGGAAACAACTGGCCTTGGAGCAGAAGGCCCTGCGCGGGGAGGAACCCTCTTCCGCAGAGGTTGAGCAGTTAAAGAAACTCTCGGAGATTTTGGGCTATAACCCTTACATCCGCGAATATCTACTGGCAGAGATGGGGTTTTCCCAACTCCTTCTCGAGGTCCAGGAGACAATCGCCGACGCCGCCGGGTTGGAGCTGCCCGGTTTTGGCGGGGAAAAACCGGCCAGAGCTGGTGAAAAAGAGGATAGGGCTGCGGAAGAACCGGCCCATGCCGGAAAGAAAGAGGACAAAGCAGAAGAAACGGCAAAAGCGGAAGAAAGCAAGGCAGAATAGGGGAAAAAGCGGCCCAAGCGGCGGGGAAAGCAGATAAAGCGGGAGAAGAGTAGAAACCCGGAACCGTTTGCGCTGTGCAAAAGCGGCCGGAACCGTAGAGAACCGGTGAAAAAGAGAAGAAAAAGAAAGAGTGCAAAAGCGAAGAGAATCAAGGGAAAAGAATCAAAAAAAGTGAGGAATTGCCTGCCGTGAAAATAGGATTATGCCAATTCCGCGTGGAACCTGAGAAAGAAAAAAACCTGGAAAAAGCCGCCCAACTGTTGAAAGCCGCCGCAGAAGCCGGGGCGGAGATGGCGGTCTTGCCTGAGATGTTCAACTGCCCCTATCATCAAGACCATTTCCCGGTTTATGCCGAAGAAGAAGGAGGCCGGACCACCGGCCTGCTCTCGCGGATCGCCAGGGAAGAGAGGCTGTGGGTGGTGGGCGGCTCCATCCCGGAACGGGACAGGGAGAAAGTCTATAACACCTGTTTTATCTATGACCCTGGCGGGAACCGGGTGGCCCGCCACAGAAAACTCCATCTTTTCGATATTGACCTCCCGGGAAAGGTAACAATGGCCGAATCCGCCACCTTGACCGCAGGCGAAGAATTTACCCTTTTTACGGCCGGAACCATCCGGGTGGGGGTGGCCATCTGTTACGACCTGCGGTTCCCGGAATATGCCCGGATTTTGAGTTTACAGGGCGCGGATCTGATGGTGGTTCCTGCAGCCTTCAGCCGGGTAACCGGTCCGGCTCACTGGGAGATCCTCTTGCGAACCAGGGCCGTTGATAACCAGTTCTATACGGCCGGGGTCTCCTCCGTACCCAACCCGTCCCTCTCCTATCTGGCCTACGGCCATTCCATGCTTGTTGACCCTTGGGGAGAAATCAAAGGCGCCTTGGGAGAGGAAGAGGGAGTCCTGGTGGGCACGGTGGATCCCGCGCGTTTACGGCAAATCCGGAGCGAATTGCCTTTACTCACTCATCGGCGGACCGACCTTTACCAGCTGTCAAGTTGCGCTCCGGCGGCGTTACCGGTCAGTAGTACTTGAAGGTGAGCAGGTGACGGCTGATAGTAACTGTAAGTTACTGTCCGGCGGCGTTACCGGTCGGGAGTACGGGAAGGTATGCCAGGAGCGTACGCGCGCGCGACAGAAATATTCAGAGGGAGGGTGAGAGAATGGTACACCCGGAAACCGGTGAATTTGTCAAAGAAAAAACCCCCAAGGTTTGGTTGACCAGCGCCGAAATGGGCCTGGGGCACCTGCGGGCGGCCTACCCCCTGCTGGACCTGGCCGGGGGTGAACTGCTGATTGCCGGGGAGAAAGAAACGGCAAGCACTACCGAACGCCGGCAATGGCGACTTTTCCGCCAGACTTACGAGAGCCTTTCCCGGGTCCGCCGGATTCCGGGGATCGGCCTTTTCCTCTACGGCCTGCTGGAAAAGGCCCAAAATATCTCGCCGTATTATCCTTTCCGGGATCTCTCCCAACCCTCCTTTCAAGTGAAATTTGTAAAATATTTGGTAAAAAAAGGGATGGGCCGGCAGATGGCCCGCAGGGTACAGCAGGAAAGGCGCCCGGTGGTCACCACCTTTTACGCGTTGGCCGTCGCCCTGGAAGAATATACGGACCTCCCGATTTACTGCGTCATCTGCGATGCGGACTTTAACCGGGTTTGGGTGGCGGAGGACCCGCAGAGCAGCAGGATCAAGTATTTTGCCCCTTGCAGTCATGCCTGGCGGCGCCTGCGCCAATACGGTGTCCCTGACGAGCGGATTTTCGTGACCGGTTTCCCGCTTCCCCTGGAGAATATCGGAGATTCTACCATGAATATCCTCCGGCGGGATCTGGCCCAGAGGCTCCATCGCCTGGATGTGACCGGCCGTTTTGCGGTGGTCCACGGGGCGCAAGCCCGCAATTACCTGGGGGAGGAGTGGGAAGTCCTTCCCAAGGGGCAACTCTCCCTGACCTTTGCCGTGGGCGGCGCTGGGGCGCAGGTGGAGATCGGCGCGGCGATTATCCGCGGGTTAAAGTCCCACCTGGAGGAGGGAAGAATCCGGCTCAACCTGGTGGCCGGGTTGCGTCCGGAAGTCCGGGATTATTTCTGGCGGGTACTGCGGGAAGAGAGGATGGACAAGCTCGCCACCGGGCAGCCGGGTGCGGATGCGGTGGAGATCCTGTATGCCGATAATTTCCCCGATTATTTCGTCAAATTCAACCGGTTGATGGCCCGGACCGATCTTTTATGGACCAAACCCTCGGAACTCTCTTTTTACTGCGGTTTAGGGATCCCGATCATTATTGCCCCTCCGATTGGCCCCCATGAGGTCTATAACCAGCAGTGGCTGATGGAGATCGGCGCCGGCTTTCCGCAGCAAAACCCGAAACACTGCGGCGACTGGATCTTTGAGCTTTTGGAAGAAGGCCGTTTCACCTTGATGGCCTGGAATGGATTTTTGTACGGCCGTACCCTGGGCGTTTATAAAATCGCCGAGGTTATCCGTACCGGAAAGATGGTGAGAGAAATAAACCCGCTGCGGCGCTGAGCCCGTGGCCGGGCAGGAGAGGAACAGTGGCAGTGGGAAGAGGAATCATGGGACGTTACTGGTTGGAGATTACCATCGAGACCGTGCCGGTCCTGGCCGAGATGAGCGGGGAGATCCTTCTTGAGGCCGGTTGCGGCGGGGTGATCTGTCATGAACCGCCGCCGGGTAAAGCCCAGCCGTCCGCCCGTTCGTACCGGGTGACCGGGTTTCTTCCCCTTCAGGACAGTTGTGACCGGAAAATTGAGAGAATAAAAGAGCGTCTGGCCGGTTTAGACCGGTATTTTCCACCGGGGCCCGACGAACCGCACCCCCGGGCCCGGGTCCTTTTGCGCCGGGTCAAAGAGGAAAACTGGGGGGAGAATTGGAAGAAATATTTCCAGCCACAGTTTATCGGCGCAGTGATCATCACTCCCCCCTGGCGCGAAGTGACGGCCGCCCCCGGACAAGTGGTGGTGAAGATCGATCCCGGGATGGCTTTTGGGACCGGGCAACACCCTAGCACAACTCTTTCCCTCCGGTTTTTGCAAGAGGTGATCCGGGGTGGAGAAACCGTTTATGATATCGGTACCGGCAGCGGCATTTTGGCTTTGGCCGCCGCCGCGCTGGGGGCGGCGCGGGTCACCGGGGTGGATATTGATCCGGTGGCGGTGGCGGCGGCCCGGAGAAACATCAGGCGCAACAACATGACCGGGCGAGTGCGGGTGGTCCAGGGAGACCTCCTGGAAAAGCTGGAGCCCGGCGTAGACCTGGTGGTGATTAATATTATTGCCGATACGATCATTGACGTTCTGCCCGGGTTGCCCCGCTTCCTGAACCCCGGAGGCCGGGTCATTGCTTCCGGGATCATCTGCTCCCGGGCCCATGAGGTGAAAGAAGCGGTGCTGGCCGCCGGCTTGGAATACCAAAAGGAAATTGCCGAAGAGGGCTGGGTGGCCTGCCTCGCCGGGAGGCCTGGCGGCCGTGCCTAAGTTCTTCCTGCCCTCCACCACCGGCGCCATCGGGGAAACGGTCCATTTTACCCCGGAAGACGCCCGGCATATCGCCCGTGTTCTCCGGTTGACACCAGGGACGGAGGTGCGGGCAGGAGACGGCCGGGGTTATGCCTACCGGGTCCTGCTCCATACCGTCACCCCGCAACTGGTGACCGGTGAGATCCTGGCCAAAGAGGAAGAAGAGAGCGAACCGGCGCTAAAGATCCATCTCTACCAGAGCCTGTTGAAAGGAGAGAAGATGGACTGGGTCCTGCAAAAAGGGACCGAGGTCGGAATCTTTGCTTTTCAACCCTTCCTTTCCTCCCGCTCGGTGGTGCGGCCGGAACCGGCCCAGACCGGCAAGAAGCAAAACCGCTGGTCCAGGATTGCCCTGGAGGCAGCGAAACAAAGCCGGCGGGGGATCATCCCTGCCGTCCATCCCCTGACGACAATCGATGCTCTGCCGTGGCCGGCCGGGGTTCCGGCCCTGGTGGCCTGGGAGGGGGAGGAGGAAAAGAGCCTCCGGCAGGTTTTAGCGGCTATTCCCAAGCCCGCAGAGCTAATCCTGATCATCGGGCCGGAGGGCGGGTTTGCCCGGGAAGAGGTGGCGTTTTTCACGGACTGCGGCGCCCTCCCCGTCTCGCTGGGCCCCCGGATCCTGCGGGCGGAAACCGCCGGGCCGGTAACTGCAGCGCTTATCCTTTATCACTATGGGGAGATATAAACTCTTTGCTGGGGATTTCTCCGGCCGGCTTTCCACTGTGGATCTCTTCGGAAGACTTTTCACCGGGATTTTTTTCTGCATACGCTTTACCGGGGATTTCTTTAGTAGACTCTTCACTGGGAATTTCTTCGCGCGTGCATGCGCGAACCTGCTCCAGGAGGGGGCAAAAACAGAAAGCCCCCTTTTTAGTGGTATAAAGAAACTCCGGCAGATAGATCAGGCCAAAGTTGACCGGACGCACCTCAACGCGGGGGCGGAACTGTTCATGAAGTTCCTTCGCCTTCCGGATGAACTCCGGGTTTAAGCTGGAAACCCCGGTCTTTTCATGGTAATACCGGTAGAGGCAGAACAACTCCTCTTCATAACAACGGCGGGCATTTTCATACCAGGACCGGTCGGCGGCGGCAATTTTTTTCGCCAAAAAGCCCCTGAGCAAGGCGAAGGCTTTTTCCAATGGAATAACCTGCCGGGCGATTTGGCCGGAAGGAACCCCCGGCCGCATCCCGGCTTTTTTTAAAAGGGCAAAGAAACCCTCATGGATCCGGCCGCTGCTCATATCAATCCCGAGGCTGATCGGTTCCTCCCATAACCGGTCGGCATAGCGGGCGACCACATAGTTCACCAAAAGCCAGGGGCGGAAGATCTCGCTGTACTCGAGGTGCGACCCGCCGGTGGAGAGATCGGGACGGCAGGTGCGGAACTTCTCCCCGGCGACGGCCGGGTCGTAAACGAGGGTTTGCAGCGTGAGCCGGCCCCTTTTTTTTAACCCGGCAACAAACCACTGCAGGCGCGGGCTGTTTCTGGTCACCAATTCCGCTCCGGGGTAGCGGCCGGCCGCTTCCGGGTCAAAGACCAGGTTGAGGGTTTGTTTTTTCAGCCGGGGGGGGTCGAAAAAAAGCGGTGGGATCTCCACGGTCACTTCAGCCATGATCAGGTCTTCCTTGACTTCACGGAAGGCCGCCCCCGAGATCTCCAGTGCCTCCAGGACAAATCCACGAATATCCATGGCGTTTTCCCCTGCCAAGGGTTCGTCTCCTCCGGTCTTCAACTCAAACCAACTCGCTTTATCTTCTCCGGTGTTCAATGCAGTTCAACTCAATTCACTTCATCTTTCCCGGTGCTTAATGCAGTTCATATCTCTTGGCGCTCAATCCAATTCTTCAAGAAGGGCAAAACCGGCAGCCCGGTCCGCCTGCGCCCGCCGGAGTTCCTCTTCGATCGCCGCGCCCAGGGCGGTAAACCGTTCCCGGAGCTCTGTATCGTTCTCTGCGTTGACCAGCGCCTCCATCACCCGGGCCTCAAAGGAACTCTTGGTGAAGTAGTCGATAATCTGGTGCGAACTGCCGATTACCCGGTCAAAGAGGCGGACCTTCTCAATCAGCAGTTGCAACAGGTACTCCTCAATGGTACCGGCGGTCACCAGGTTATAGACATAGACCTCCCGGGTCTGGCCCAAGCGGTGGAGGCGGCCGATCCTTTGTTCCAGGCGCATCGGGTTCCAGGGCAGGTCGTAATTGATCATCGTCCGGCAAAATTGCAGGTTTATCCCTTCTCCCCCGGCTTCGGTGCAGACCAGCACCGGGTACCGGGGATCGGTGCGGAAACGGTGGATGGTAAAATCTTTTTTACTGGCGGACATTGTCCCGTCAAAATTGAGGGCAGGGATCCCTTTCTTTTGCAGGCGGGAACCGATATACTGCTGCGTTGCCCGGAACTCGGTGAAGATCAAGACCTTCTCTTTGTCCAGTTGCGAGAGGATCGCCTCGACCAGGTTCATCTTGGCGTTTTCCTTTAATGCCGCCGCTTTCTCCAGTAAGGTCACGATCCGCGCCCCGTCCGCATCCCCGCTTTTCGTACATAATTTATAAAGGGTCCCGGCGGCCGCGAAGGAACTGGAGCAGACCTCCCGCTGGAGCGTGAGGAGGGTCAACGGGTTGACCGCGGCTTGTTGCTGGCGGCGGTACTCCCGGCGCACAAAATCGGTGACCGCATGGTAAAACTCTTTCTCCGCCGGCGAGGGCAGCAGCGGCAGGGTGGCCACCCGCCTGGGCGGCAACTGGATCCGGGGACCGCGCCGATTCCGGATCATCACCTCCTGCAAGAGGGAACGGAGTTCGGCGGTGTTTTGGGTCTCCCGTTTATCTTTCATAAAGCGCCGGCGGAAAGCGCGGTAACTCCCCAACTGGCCGGGACGGAGCAGGGAGATGAGGTTGAAGAGCTCCTTCAGATCGTTCTGGAACGGGGTGGCGGTCAAAAGGAGAAAAAAGCGTTTTTTCAACCCGGAGACCAGGCGGTGGTTTAGAGTGGCCGGATTCTTTAGTTTATGGGCTTCGCCCACCACCACCAGGTCAAAGGGGATCGCCTGCAACTCCCGGCGGTTCCCCGCCTGTTTTGCGGTATCTAGGGAGCAGATGATCAGGTCATAACGTTTCCAGTCCATCGGCCCCCGGGCAATCACCGGATAGAGGGCGAATTTTTGGGACAATTCCGCGGCCCACTGCCGGCAGAGGGAAGCCGGGGTGAGGATCAAGACCTTTTTCACCACCCCGCGGAGGATGTATTCCTTAATAATCATCCCTGCCTCAATGGTCTTCCCCAGTCCCACCTCGTCGGCGAGGATAGCCCGGCCGTGCATCTCATTGATCACCCGCTTGACCGTGGCAATTTGGTGCTCATAAGGGATTAACCCCACCTGTTCCCAGCGTTCCTTTAACTCCGTGAGGACCAGAAGCTCCTCCCCGGCCTCCCTTTGCGCCAGTTCCTCGGCGCGGAGGCGAAGGGCAAAGGCCTGCCAGGTGTCCCAGGCGTTATTTGCGACCTCTTCTTGAAAGAGCGCCAGATCATCAAGGAAATGGATGGCAGGGTTAAACTCATCATCAGTACAGAGGACTGACAACCGTTTTTCCATGCTTATAAGATTCCCCGGCGCCTGCTGATCTACACAAAGAGGGAGATTAAAGAGGGGGAGATCAGAGAAGGAGAGATCTGGAGAAGGAGGGATCCGGAGAAGGGGGAGTTCAAAAGGAAGAAAAAACTAAAGGAAGAGAGATCTAAAATAAGAAAAGATTTGAAAGAGGGGGGATAACCAAAGAGGAGAAGAGATCCCCTCTTTGGTTCAGACTTGTTTTCCGGCGAGATCCCGGAAAATATCATCCAGATGGATCTCCAGATCTTTAAAAACAAAGGATCGAATTGTTTCCCCGGTTTTCATCGTTTTCAGGCTTTCAACATCCCTGTCCTGGGAAAAGGTGTATTGAAGGATCTGGCGGCCGTCCAAATCGACAATCCAGTACTCTGAAACCCCGCTTTTCATATAGAGATTTAACTTGGTCGACATGTCTTTGCCTTTCGTCGTAGGGGAGAGTACTTCCACGACGAGGGTGGGAATTCCTTCGTATTTCCCGTCTTCGCTCACCTTTTTTTCCCAATCGCAGATTACAACCACATCCGGCTGCACGACGTTGGGATCTTCTTCGAATTTGGTGGCAAAACCATGAAGCCTTATATCCAGGGGCGCTGTTAACGGGTGGCAGGATTTCCTACGAAAGTAGTTATTGAAATGCCAGGCTATCGCGTTGACGACAAGCTGGTGCTGGAAACTGGGTGAAGCCAGTAAATAAACTACACCGTCGATCAATTCATATCTTTGGTCGGACGAATTGACCAGTTCCATGTATTCTTCATAACTGATCTTTCT
>JAAYIC010000092.1 GCA_012735195.1 Bacillota bacterium | reverse complement strand
GGAAAGCTACCGGAAAATTAAGGTGCTGTATCCGCAGGCGGGATGGGTTGAACATGAACCGGAAGATATTTGGCAATCAGTAGTTGAGTCCCTTCAGGAGATAAGTGCGAAGGTACCCATGGCAAAGGTGGCGGCTATCGGTATCACCAATCAGCGGGAAACCGTGCTTTTTTGGGAGAAAAAAACCGGCCGGCCTGTAACTAATGCCATTAGTTGGCAGTGCCGCCGCTCTGAGGATATTTGTTATGAATGGCGGAAAGCCGGTTTTGAAGATGAGGTGCGGGAAAAAACCGGAGCACCTGGACTTGACGCTTATTTTTCCGCCACAAAAATTGCCTGGTTGTTCCGGGAGAACAATGAACTTCGGGAAAAAGCAGAATCAGGAGAGGTAATTTGCGGTACGATTGACACTTGGCTGATTTGGAATTTAACCGCGGGCAACTCCCACGTTACTGATAGTTCCAATGCTGTACGTACCATTCTTTATAATTTTGTTGAAAAGAAATGGGATGATTCGCTACTTAAAAAAATGGGTATTCCCAAAAAAATACTTCCCAATGTTTTGCCGTCCAACGGCCAGTTTGGGGAGGCGGTTTCCCCGGCAAGCGTTTTTGCAGGTAAACCCGTGCCCATTCGGGCTTGCTTGGGAGATCAACAAGCCGCCCTGTTCGGACATGCCTGTTTCAGCAGCGAAGTGGCGAAATGCACATTTGGAACATGTTTAAACCTTGGAATTAACACCGGAAGTACAATTGTCAAATCTCGCAATGGTTTGAACCCTACTGTCGCCTGGAATATTGATGGTGAATTCACATACAAAGTTGAAGGCGGGGTCTATGTTGCCGGCTCCTTGTTTGAATGGTTGGTAACACATTTGGGGTTGGCGGACTCAGTGTCTGGTCTGGTTGAAGAAGCAAAGAAGGTAAAATCCTCTGAAGGAGTTTATTTCGTTCCCGCATTTGTCGGGTTGGGGGCGCCACACTGGGATATGACAGCCAGAGGCACCATTGCGGGTATGAGCTTTGCCCACAACAAGGGTCATATAGCCCGCGCGGCGGTGGAGGCAGTTGCTTTTCAGACCTATGATGTCTTAAGGGCAATGGAAGGGGATATGGGAATATGGCCGGAGACATTGCGGGTTGACGGGGGAGTCGCCAAAGATGATTTCGTAATGCAGATATTGGCCGATATTACAGGGTGTAAGATTGAACGCCCGGTATCTTTGGATTTAACCACGCTGGGAGCAGCCTATATGGCAGGGTTGGGAATAGGAATCTGGTTGGATCTGGATGAAGTGGCCTCTTTACGTCAAGTTGACCGGATCTTTATCCCTCGACTCACTGACAGTGAACGAAGCATTTTGGTGGATAAGTGGAATCGTGCAGTTGAAAGAGCCAAAAATTGGAACAACAAGTAAAATGGGGGAGAGGTTGATGAGTAGCGCCGTATTGGAACTAAAAGGAATCGAAAAAGGCTTCCCCGGCGTTAAGGCCCTGAAAAAAGTGGATTTATCCATTGATAAAGGGGAAATCCATGCTTTGGTAGGAGCCAACGGAGCAGGAAAGTCTACTTTGATTAAGATTCTTGCCCGTGTTTACAAACAAGACCGCGGCGACATAATTCTTAACGGAGAGAATATAAACTGGGCCGATACAACCAATATAAGAAAATT
>JAAYIC010000068.1 GCA_012735195.1 Bacillota bacterium | reverse complement strand
TGAACTCACAGCGCATTCTTTCCCCAAGAGAGAGCTGGCGGGTGGGGGTTTTGATATCTCGCTCCACATCCAAAAGGGCGACCAACATATCCAGAGTAGCGCGGTACTCCTTATCCGGAATCCGGTAGATGGCTTTATTCATGAGAAAGGCATCTACCGGGGGAATATCCCATATTAGTTGCGATTTTTGCCCGAAAACCGCCCCGATCCCCGCCACATATTTTACCCGGTCGCGCCAGGGTACGTAACCGGCAACCTGCACCCTTCCAGAGGTAGGATAAAGGACGCCGGTGAGGATTTTAATTGTGGTGGATTTACCGGCGCCGTTGGGACCTAGAAACCCTACCAACTCACCGGGTTTAATTGTAAAGGAGATCCCTTTGAGGGCCTCGACCGCCATAGCCTTCCGGCTAAAAATGCTCTTTACCGCTTCAAAAAAGGACCCGCCCCGCTCATAGTGGAGATAGGTCTTTCTTAACCCTGCAACCTCGATTAACATGAATAAATCAACCTCCGGCACTGGAATAACTCTTTAACATGGCATGCCAGAACAACCTGGCGGCGAAGAGAAAAACCAGGCAGACCCCGGCCGAAAGGAAAAGGCCTTCCGGTTTTTCCCCTTTCAGTACGGCGGCGGGGAAAAAAGCGATCATCGCAACGGGTATAAAGTAGGTAAGAAGGTTTTGAAAAGCCCGCGAATAAATGGTCTTCGGGAAAAGCCCGAACTGGGTTATGGTATTGAAAATCTCATAAATCCTGCTGTTACCGACCCATTTAAAGAGTGTGCCGGACATAAACAGGCTGAAAGAGAAAAGGACCGAAAGCGCCAGCAGGAAAAGGAGGAAAAAGGCCGCCCATTCCCAGGGTCCCGGTGTTGGGATTTTGCTCACCGCATAAATAAAGATACCGATCCCTCCCAAAAGGCTGCCGCTGTTTTCCAGACTGAAACTGGTGGCGGCCGCCAGATGGATTACGGAGCAAGGCTTAATCAACAACAGGTCGAAAAGGCCTTCCCGCACCATTCCGCCGATATTCCAGACCAGCCCGAAAAAGAACAGGTAGGCGAAGCCCTTCGCCATCATAAAGATCCCTTGGATCAGCAAAACCTCCTCCAGGGTCCAACCGGGGAAAGCCGCCCCGGACCGGTAGACCAACAAAGCGACCATGGGGAATAATAGGTCGGAAAGGAACATGACGAAGAAACGGATGAGAAAATTGCCACGGTAAGCCAGGTCTTCCGCCAGCCCGATCCGCATCCCTGTGCTGTAGAGGCGCAAAAGATCAAGAAGGCGTCTCATACTCCCACCCCCGTGAACCTTTTTATCCCCAGCCGCCATAAGAACTCGGAGACCAGACCCATGAAGACGACATAGACCGCTTGAATTGCAACAATAACCGGGATAGCCAGGGTAATACCGCCCAGTTCATAACTGCCGGAGAAGACCCGGACCGGAACATAAGAGATGTATTGAAAAGGAAGGAAAAAGAGAGCCTTCTGCAGCCAGCCGGGGAAAAAAACCAAGGGGACAAAGACCCCGGCAAATACATCCCTGAAGATCAAAAAAAAGCTCCGGAGCCCGTCGGTCCGGATCAGCCAAAACCCGGTAATCCCGATGGAATAATTAACCAGAAACATCATTAAAAAACCAAGAACCAACGAGAGCAGGCTCCAAAAGAGGTCCGCCGGGACCAGGGGCAGGCGAAAAACGAAGAAAAAGATGAGATAAACCGGAACGAACTCCAGCCAAAAACCGAGAAAACGGTGGCCCACCTTTTGGGAGAGGGCAAAGAACCGGTGGGAGACCGGGCGTAGCAAGAATGTGATAAACCGTCCTGTCCGGATCAGCATCTGCAGGTTCCAGTCGGCGAAATCCATGATACAGTAGTTAATAAGAGTGGTCACCCCGTAATAGACCAGCATATCTTGGAGGGTAAAACCTTTGAGCGTCGTTGTGTTTTGGAATAGTGCGCTCCAAATGAAATACTGCACCAGAAAATAGACGGGCCCGACAAAAAGCGAAACCAGGATGTGGCTTCTGTAGGCGGCCCATTCCTTGTAAGTAGCTGCGGCAACGGCAGTAAGAAGGCGGCCGTTGAAAAACCTCGATACCATTTTTCCCATTACCATCTGTATCCTTAAATCCTTATCTTTAACCCTTGGATCTTATCCGTAAACTCAGTATCCTCAAATCAGCCCGGACCAGGCGATATTGCGCAGGTTAATCACAGCCTCCGGCAGCCAACCATACTTTTCGTTCAAGGGGCAGATATAGACAAAGACCAGTTCCTCCACGGGATCCACATAGAGGCCGCAGAGGCCGGCGCCTTCATGGGAGAAAGAGCCCGGGGAGAGAAAAGTATTGTTGGAGTAGACATTAAAACCGAGCCCGTATTCCATCTCCGTACCGCCCGCACCCCAGCAATAATTCTTAACCCCGTGCAAATGATTTCTGGTCATGCTCTCCACCGTCTTCCTGGCCAGCACCCTTTTCCCGTCCAGAGTGCCTTTATTCAGCAGCATTTGCCCAAGGCGGGCCAGGTTTTCCATGGTCGAAAAGAGACCGCCGCCAGCCCGCGGCGCCGCCCATTTTGGCCGGGGTTTCTCCTTGCCCTTCTGGTACCATTGGTGCTCCCATTTGTTGGCAAAACAAACCCTCTCTTCCAGGTCATCCGGGACATCAAAAAAGGTCTCGGTCATCTGTAAAGGGCGGGCAATATTTTCAATAACATATGTTTCAAAATGAATCCCTGACACCCGGGTGACAATCTCCCCGAGGATCGTAAAACAGGTGGAAGAATACCGCCATTCCTTCCCCGGCTCCACAGCCTGCGGCCCGCTGAGGGCTGATTTGATCCAGTTTTTCTTTCTGAACCAGGAATAGTCTTCCGGGTACGGTTCGAAAAAGGCCCCGGGATCAGGCCGCAAACCGGAGGTATGGGTCAGCAGGTGAAAAATGGTGATGGCATTGAGACCGGGTTTGTTGAATTCCGGAATAATCTCCGCCACCGGTTGGTCCAGGCGGAGCAACCCCTCTTCTACCAGTTGCATAATGGCAACGGCTACAAAAACCTTGGTGATCGAGGCAATTCTCCGGATTGAATTTGGTAAGAAAGGCCGGTCTTCACTATAGCGGAGCGGACCCATTGACCGGAGGGCGAAGGTTTTACCGTGCCGCGCCAGCAGATAACCGGCGCATTGCAGCTTATCTTCGGCCACCAGCTTTTTTAGGTGATCGTCCAGTTTCTGAATTGTGGAGCTCAAGTAACCGACGCTTTCCGGGGTAACACCGGTTTCTTTTTCGATCACCGTTATTTCGCCATTCCTTTCCATGAAGCACCTCCTAAAAATCTTTTCCAGGACATAGAAATAATAATTAATACTAGCACCGTGTCGAAAAAATGTCAATAGCTTTAGAAAAAGTAAAATCCACCCCCTCAAGACTTGGCCTGGAAATCAGTTTTTTTAACTCATCGGTGGAAGTTAATCTTTGATTGCAGGAATTACATTTTTTTCTTTTAAACTAGATTTTATTAAAACCTCTTAAATAAAGGAGATTTGAGATTACTTCATGGGATTTCCACCAGTTTTTACTTATCGCCCACTCTTCAGGATAGGCAGTCCAAGTCCATGTAATATGCCATGAGCCATCGTCAAGCTGTGTTTTGATTATAAAATCACATTCAAAATCAGAAATCTCCTTGTTATTGATATAAAATATGCTTTCTTTGCTATTGATAAATTGTGAGGGTTTACAAACGTATGCCCTTTCCCATTCAGAAGTATTTCTTGTAATACTACTTTCAACCTGCTTTATTAATTTAGCTTTCAAAGCATCAATATCCAAAATATCGATGGCGCCTGCTTCTTCCACATATTGCATAAGACGAATATAAGACAGCACTGTGGCCATATTGCTGAGAAGTCCCTGATTCATATAGGTATTTACAGCTTCTTTTGCTAAACGACAACCAAGGCTATAAAGCTTGCTGTTTTTATCCGCGTATTTAATGATAAAGCCTGCCAGACATGCCGTAGGATTGTAGTCATCATGAGCAGTGCTGCCTGTTTCAGTGTTCCACCATGGTGCATGAGGGTAATTGTCATTGCTCTTTATGATGTTATGCCAATAATGTCCATTAAAATCTTTGCCGCTTTCGAGATATTTTAAAATTCCCTTGATTATCGGATGTGAGTTGTCTGTAAAGCCAATCTCTCGCAGTATTTCAGTGGCAAACCAGGTTTGAATAGGCGAAGAGTTTGGATTCCATGCATCAGGTTCAAGAGCATGTCCAAAACCGCCATCCTTGTTCTGATAATAGGACAAAGCATTTAAAACCGCTTCTTTACTCCCATTTTCAAAGTGATATTGCCACCGTGCAAAATCCAACGGTCTGGCATTCCTATGTATGAATTCTTTTGCCTTCTGAAAAAGATTATTCATTCTTCCAACCCCTTTATCAGGTTTCGTTTAGATTACAATTCTCATTTTTTTCCTCCTCCGGTTATCTTTATAATACAGTGCTTAACATGACAGCTGTATGTCATGTTTTTATAAACGCATACTTTTTTATTGCTCTAATTGAAATGCAAAATCCACCTCTAGTTCAACCCGCCAAAATCTCTTATTGATTTTGTTTTACCCCACTTCTCATTCAAGTTCCGCTGCGAATTTCTTTATATTCTCCTCCCTTAGGCAAAACTGATTCTCCTTTTGCCCGCTGACCAAACGCATGACTATCCGGTCAAAAAAACTCATTACATCATAATTTACTTCATAGCCAAAATACCCTGTGGCCGCCGCCTGGGAGAGAAGTTCCCGGGGAAAAACCGCCTTAATCTGCTCCTCCGCCTTGTTTTCCAGCCCGCAGCAGACAAAAAGCCCCAATCTCTTCCCGGTCAAGGCCTCCAGGTTTTTCCGGCAAAATTTTCTTACTTCCGGGCGGATGAAACCGGCATAAATGGAACCGCCAATTACTACCCGATCAAAAGCATCAAGGCTTGGGGGTTTTTCCTCCGTCAGGTTGACTAGGGAAACTTCTCCGGAAAGCTCGTCTTTCAATAAATGCGCGGCTTTTTTTGTACTCCCGTACTTACCGGCAAAAACAATTAATGTCTTCATCCGTCTCAACTCCCTCATAATTTATAATTCTCCAGGTATGTTTTTCTTGTAAGATCCGCATCAGAAACCCCTTGTAAATAGGCTTCTCTTTTTTTCCGATAATTCAAAAACGCCGCCAAAGGCCTGTAAAGTATTTTGGGAATTTTTGCGGTTAACAAACCTTGCGCGCTGGGTGAAATATTCTTTCCTTCAACAATATCGTCCAGAGCAGAAGTAAAGGCCGAAATGATCTTTTTTCCTTTGCGTCCCAACTTTTCCAGGGGGGTACCGTCGATTAATGCACCTCCCCCGTATCCTAAACCGCCCAGCCACCTCATTTCTACTGCTTTCGCAAAATACCTGCAAGATTCCAGCAGCGGGTGCAGAAGATCTGCATCCGGAAAACCGCATTGGGCGACGGCAAAAAATTCTTTCCCCTTCAGCTCACCTGCAAGATCACAGGATAATTTCTCCAGGAACCAAATTACGGGGTAAGGAAGGGTATCAACATACAAAGGTGTTATTAAACCTAAAATATCCTGAGGCAGAATAATATCCTTTAAAGCATCAAAATGCTTCTCTTCATCGAAATACTCGATAATGTGGATGATTTCAGCCTTGTGCCCTTTTTTTTCAGCAAGATGCTTTATCGTCCGGGCAAAAACATAAGAGGTCTTGGCTTTACGAGGGCTCCCATTCAACAAAAGAAGCCGTTTCCTGTTCATCCCGGTTTCACCTCACAAAGAACTCTATCAATTTCCTGCTCTATTTTTACCATGGGGTCCGTGGGCGTAAACAATAAGGTCTTATGGGTAAACTGCATGTTTAGTGCATTTCTGGCCGCCAGTAACCGGAAGTTCTCCTCTTCGCCCGGCAGGTTTTGTCCGGTTAGGCCGATCACTAGCAGTGATTTTTTGCCATAACGCGGTGGGTGCAGAAGGTGGCCGTCTTCCACAGTATATAAAGGGAGAACAAGAATCATCAGTTTGTCGAGAACCTTTTTTAACTGCGAAGAATAACCCCCGAACCTGACTGGTGTCAACATGAGAATTAGGCTGCCGGGAGCAATCGCCCTCATTATTTCCGGCATATCATCATGAAATACACATTTTCCGGGCGATTTTATTTCACAGGCGCCACAGGAACGGCAAGCCAAAATTTTCATCTCTTTTAATTTGAAGTAAAAAAATGTTTCCCCTCTTTTTTGCAACAGGTTCTTAAGGGCTTTTTCAATTAAATTCTCCGTATCAAACGCGTCCAGGATCACCAGACTCACTCTCTCATCTCCTTTCTTATTTCCTATTATTTTCACAGAATTCTTTGATCAACTCCAAAAACTCCCGCCCGTATCTTTCAAACTTGACCTCCCCCACTCCTTTCACCGCCAACATCGCTTCTTTGCTGGTGGGAAGGAGTTCACACATCTCCCGCAGGGTGCTGTCGGCAAAAACAATATACGGCGGGACCTTTTCCCGCCCGGCGATCTCCCGGCGCAAACGGCGGAGTTCTTCAAAAAGACCGGTGTCGGTCAGGGTCTTTTCTTTTTTAAACGGAAGTTGCCTGCGCATTACTTTCTCTCGATTTTTCAGGACCGCTTTTGCCCGTGGGCGGATCTTCACCACCGGGTATCTGCCGCCAACCGCCACCAGATAGTCATCGGCAATCAACAGGTTGATCAGGTCCTTAATCTCTTTTAGCGAATGCTCGCTCATTACCCCGTAAGTAGGCAGGTGCTTGAAACCCAACTTGCGAATACGCTGGGTATCGGAGCCTTTCAATACTTCCGCCACCAAAGTTACGCCGAACCGTTCCCCCATCCGCAAAATACCGGAGAAGATCTTCTGCGCCTCAATGGTAATATCCACCAAATCGCCATGGGCATTACAGTTACTGCAGTTCCCACAGGTTTCCGGAAAACCGGTTTCACCAAAATACCGCAGCAAATAACCCCGCAGGCACCTGGAGGTATGCACATAATCGATGATAGCCTGTAATTTCTGAAGTTCCTTCACTTTTCGCGCAGGAGAATAGACCGTCTGTTCAATCAGGTATTTCTGGAGGATGATATCCTGGGGTGAAAAAAGCAATATACACTCGCTGGGCTCGCCGTCACGACCGGCCCGTCCGGCCTCCTGATAGTAAGATTCCAAATTCTTCGGCATATTGTAGTGGATAACATAACGGACATTGGACTTGTCAATACCCAGGCCAAAAGCGTTGGTGGCCACCAACACCCGGATATCGTCAAAGAGAAAACTCTCTTGGACTTCGTTCCTTTCTTTTTCGGAGAGGCCCGCGTGGTACCTGCCGACGGCATACCCTTTTTGCCGGCAAAAATCATAGAGGCTGTCCACTTCTTTTCTGGTGGCCGCATAAATAATCCCCGGCTCTTCCCTGTTGTTTGCCAGGTAAACGGCAAGATAGTCGCGTTTGTTTTCCCCGCGAACCACGGTAAAAGAGAGATTGGGACGGTCAAAACCGGTAATGAAGATCTCCGGGTTTCTTAGACCCAGCAGGTTTATGATATCCACTTTTACGGCAGGGGTGGCGGTGGCTGTAAAAGCCGTCACCACCGGCCGTTCCGGAAGGGCGTCAATATACGGCCCAATCCGGCGGTAACTAGGGCGGAAATCATGTCCCCACTGGGAAACGCAATGCGCCTCATCCACAGCGATTAAGGAAACCCGCAAGGTCTGGAGCAACCGGAAAAAAGCCTCGTTTTCCAGTCTTTCCGGCGCCACATAAAGGAGTTTATATGCGCCACGGGCGGCCTCTTCAACCCTTATCCGCTGTTCCTTCCTCCGCAACGAGCTGTTGAGGAACGAAGCCGGGATCCCCAGAGTTGTCAGGGCATCGACCTGGTCCTTCATTAATGAAATCAGCGGTGAGATCACCACGGTTAAACCGGATAACAAAAGTGCCGGAATCTGATAACAGACGGATTTCCCGGCTCCGGTCGGCATAATGGCCAGAGTATCATTTTTCTCCATAATGCTCTTGATAACTTCTTCTTGTCCGGGTTTAAACCGGTTGTATCCGTAGTATTTTCTTAGAATCTCTACAGCCTCTGACATTCCTCTTCTCCCTCCGGTCCGTTCACGGATCTACTTCTTGTATTTGCCGCTATTTTCCTGCCGCTGAAAATATAAGAGCCCGGTTTTTCAATAAGGCCCCCGCAGTGATAGGACCGCAGAAAAATAAGCTCCTTTATCGACTGAAAAGGAGGATCTTGTGGTAAAATATAGATGGCTGCGTGCGGATATAGGCGCACGCGCCCGCATCTGTGTGCATATCTGTATGCATAGAAAAACGGAAAGGAGCCGTAGAAAACATGGAAGAAAAAGAGATCCGTCGCGAAGAGTTTACCCTCAAAGGTGAGGAAGTCGTCGCTTTCCTAAAGAAAATAGTCCATGAAGGCAATATCCGGCGGATTATCATAAAGAACGAAGAAAAAAAGACCTTGATTGAGATCCCCCTGACGCTCGGCGTTATCGGCGCCTTCCTGTTGCCCGTTTGGGCCGCCATTGGCGCCATCGCCGCCTTGGCCGCCAAGCTCACCATTGTCATAGAAAAAGTGGAAGAAAAGCCCCCGGCCGGTTAAAATCCCTTTCCCCCGGCCGGGTTAAAGATCTCTCTGCCACAGTGGTGGAACCCGGTCCGGCCTTCGTGCTTTCAGCCGAGAAGAAAGCGGTCCATCAAAGAGTGGCCGGGTTCGATAAAAAGACCGGTACGGGCGGCGCTTTCTTCATCAAACGGGAATGAGCTCCCGGGTTGTTTATTTTTTGAACTGTAAATCACAAACGGCACCGGATCCGACACGTGCGTCTTAACCGGAAGCGGCGTGGGGTGATCGGGCAGGAGCAGGATCTTGTACTCCGGAGAGATCGCCGGTAATTCCTGTAGAATTCTCGCCAAGACCTGGTCGATCCTTTCTATCGCCTTAATCTTTGTTTCCAGATCCCCATGGTGTCCGGCTTCATCCGCAGCCTCAATATGAAGGTAGACGAAATCGGCGCCTGTGCGAAAAGCCGCTAGAGCCGCTTCCGCCTTGCCCGCAAAATTGGTATTGATGTTGCCGGTGGCCCCGGAAACCTCGATAACCTCCAGACCGGCGCAGGCCCCCAGCCCTTTTGCCAGGTCGACGGCGGAAATCACCGCCCCCCGCAGCCGGTATTTCTCATAAAACCCCGGCAACTGCGGTCTGGTTCCCTGTCCCCACAACCAGATGGAGTTGGCCGGGGCGAGATTCCCGGCTATTCTCTGCTGATTGACCGGGTGTTTGGAAAGGATCCTCTGGCTCTCCTTCAGCAAAGAAAGCAACTCACCGGCGCCTTCCCCCTGCGGAAGGTAAGGACCGATTACCCGGTCGGAGATGTCATGGGGCGGGGTCAGTTCCGCATGGAGCGGCCCGTTCCGCCAGACCAACAAATGCCGGTAACTTACCCCTGGATAAAAAACCTTTGTTTCCGAGTTAAACTCCGCGGCCAAATCCTTAATTAGGAGTGCGGCTTCGTCAGTGCCGATCTCGCCGGCACTGTAATCAACCATCCTTTTCTCCTCATACTTTGCTTCGTCGGAGAGGGTTACCAAATTGCAACGGAAGGTTACATCTTCTTCGCCAAGTTTAATACCCATACCTGCCGCCTCCAGTGGCGAACGGCCTGTATAGTAGCGCTTAGGATCATAACCAAAGACGGCCAGGTTTGCCACGTCACTGCCGGGAGGCAATCCCGGTGGAACCGTTCTCACCAGTCCCAAGACGCCTTCTGTGGCCAGGCGGTCCATATTGGGTTTCTTCGCAACCTGAAGCGGTGTTTTTCCTCCCAGTTCCCGGAGGGAATAATCCGCCATCCCGTCCCCTAAAAGAACTAAATACTTCATCTTTCATCCCCTTTTCATCTGCGGGTAAACCGGTATGTTGGTTATAGCTATTCTATTATATATTGGTTATAGACTATTTCTCTTTGCAGGGTCAAGTTCCTACCGGTAAGCAACCAATTTCCATATATCTTAGCGACGGGCAGGCGGCGCCGCCCTTCGTCGTCCCGGTATCTTCAAATAGTCGCCCTTGGCAATAGGGATAAAAAAACCCCTTTCTTTCTTTGCTACACGGGGAAGGAGGGTGGTTCAAAAACTGAACGCGTTTTGTTCTCTCCTGGCATTCTTTGCCCATCTCTTGGTGTTTTGCTCATCCCTTGGGTTCTTTCTTCACCTCCCGGGCTCTTCCTTTGCTCTTAACGCCTTTTTGCTTAAAACTTCTGCAGGGTCTCCCGGAGTTGGCTGCTGTTTTCCAACGGCGGCCGGCAGGCGCGGTTGAGGCAGAGATAGGCACGGGGTGTACTTCCGGCTGGGTACTCCTTTGCCAACTGCCAGGAAACGGCCACCGCCTCCCCCTCTTCCCCCGGCGGACGGTGAACCATGAAGATATCGGGAAGGTAAAACTCATCCACCACCCGGCGGAAGGACAGGATCTCGCGGTAGGGGCCGGTCAAAACCAGCGTCATCTCCGGTCCTATTGCCCGGTTAACCATCGAAAGCAAATAGGGATAGGCCGAAGGGTAAAAGAGCAGGGATTTTGCGGATTTAATCACCGCCAGTCCCCGTTCCAGCCAGTTGCTGTCTTCACGCATTAACCCCAGGGCCAGGAGGTTCCCGGCGGCCACCGCCGCCCCTGAAGGCAATGCCCCCTCCTCCATCCCTCTTTGCCTGAAGGGCAGATTTTCATCACCGGCTGTATAATACAACTCCCCGTCCTTGCCGGAGAATAATTCCAACAGGGTCCTTGTTAAATCTGCGGCTTTTTCCCCGTAGACCGGCAAGAGGGTTGCCTGATGAAGCTCCAGCAGTCCCCAGGCAAAAAAGGCATAATCATCGAGGAAACCTTCGATTGCCTTTTCCCCTTGCCGGTACCGGCGGAAAAGACGGTTACCGGTAAAGAGTTCTCTTAATAAAAAATCTGCGGCTTCTTCCGCAACCTGCAGATAATCGTTGCGCCGGAAAACCCTGGCCGCCCGCGCCAGGGCGGCAATGGTCAACCCGTTCCAGGCCGTTAGGATCTTGCTGTCGATCACCGGTGGTGTCCGTGATTTTCTCCGCTCAAAAAGGGCTTCCAGGGCTTTTTCCATCTCCCCCGTTTCTTTTGGACGGTAGAGTATGTTGAGCCCGGCCGTTCCCCGGTCTTCTTCCCCTTCCGTACGGGGATAATTCCCCTCTTTTGTTATGTTGTACCGGGTACAGAATTCTTCACCCGTCTCTTTGCCAAGGGTATCCAGGATCTCCTCCCGGGTCCACAGATAATACTTGCCCTCTTCCCCTTCACTCTCCGCATCCTGGGCAGTATAGAAGACCCCTTCCGGCGCCCGCAGTTCCCGGATTATATAGGCAAAGGTCTTCTCCGCCACCCGCCGGTAGAGGGTCTTACCGGTTATTTGAAAGGCTTCGGTGTAAGCCAGGCAAAGGAGGGCCTGATCGTACAGCATCTTTTCAAAATGCGGCCACCGCCAGCGGGCATCGGTCGCATAGCGGTGAAAACCACCCCCGACATGGTCAAATATACCGCCGGCGGCCATTTCTTCAAGGGTATGCTCTGCCATGTACAGGCTCTCTTCTTCCCCGGTCCGCCGGTACCAACGGAATAAAAAGAGCAGGATCTGGGGCATGGGGAATTTGGGGGCTGTACCAAACCCTCCCCACGTTTCATCATAATCAGCGGCCAGTTGCCGCACACCCCGGCGTAACAGGCCGGGTTCAAGGGTGATCTCCCCTGCGCCTTCTTCCCGGCCGTGTTCGTAAGCGTGTAAGGCCTCCAGCACCTCCCTGCCTCTGGTCTTCAGGTTTTCCGGGTCTTTACGCCATAGTTCGTTCAGGGTCGAAAGAACTTCCAAGAACCCGGGGTACCCATTGCGGCGGCGCGGTGGAAAATAGGAGCCAGCAAATACCGGGGTCTTGTCGGGGGTAAGAAAGACACTCAACGGCCACCCACCGGTGCCGGTAAAAAGCCGGCAGAACTCCATATATACCCCGTCGACATCAGGACGTTCCTCCCGGTCTACTTTGACACTGATAAAGTGTTCATTGAGAAAAGCGGCAATTTCAGGGTCGACAAAGGATTCTCTGGCCATAACATGACACCAGTGGCAGGTGGAATAGCCGCTGGAAAGGAAGATTAATTTCTGTTCCGCCGCTGCCCGCCGAAAGGCTTCTTCCCCCCAGGGATACCAGTCAACCGGGTTGTAGGCATGTTGAAGCAGATAGGGACTTTTTTCGTGAAGTAAACGGTTGCCTTCTTCCACGGTATTTTCCTCATATTCTGCCTGTACCTTGCCCATGGACCATCATTTTATGCAGTCAATTTCTGGTTCATCCCCGGTATTTGCCTATATTGCCACGGCAATATACTCGCTATTGCCGTGGTAATACCTTAGCTACACAACAACCGTAACAACAGCCGCAGCAGTAGCCCGGGCTCCCCGCGGGCTGTTAATGAATAAAAGCAACCAGATAAGGTATGGTGTTGTAAAGGACCAAAAAGAGCAGGGTATTAAGGAGAAGCTCTCCTATTTTCTCCTTTTTCGTTTTCTTTTGGCCCCGCAGGACAATCAGATACCAAAGGCCGGCATAAACACCGGCGCCAATTAAGTTCCCGATTATTTTTGCGGCCATCTTTTGCACCCGCCTTCTCCAAAAAAGATTCTATCCCCGCGTCTTCTCCAATTCGGCAAGGGTTTTGGGGCGCCAGACATCACCTGCCAGTTCCATCCCGTAAACCGTCGCAAGTTTCATAGTCAAGCCTTTGTGCAAGTTGATGGCAACCGCCTTTAGATCCTTTTCCGGATCGGTATCCGTCGGAAAACGGGGGTCATTCAAGGCAATACCGCTGGTCATCAAGGACTCCACCAGTAATTTGGCGGCGAGAAAACGGTGGTATTTATCCACACCGAAGATTAGGGGGTTTTCCATCAGGGCAATAATCTCCCATGTTACCTGTTCGGCCTGGGAGTAACAGCCGGCATCCTTGTTTTGCTCGGAAAAACGCATGGGTAACCGGTCGATAATCCTGTCCAGGTTGCTTACGAGATAATCGAGGCTGAAAAGGCCGATCGCACAGTTGAAGAGGATCTTCTTCCCGGTCTTTTCCGCCTTCAATACCTCCTCCCTGGAGATGGCGGGTCCGATATCGGCACAGTTCAAACGGTTGTGTTGGTCAATAACAAGAATACCGCCTTTGACATCAACCACGGTTTTGAAACAGAACTCAAAACCGCCCGGGCGGTTAAGAAGGGCGGTAATCGCCAATGGGACCGGATCCAGTGTGTACCCTAAGTTATCCACATTGCCCAGGGAGACATATTTTATCCCTTGAGAAAGCAGTTCCTGATAAACACCGCGTAAGACCAGGAAGTTTTGCCCGTGGCCTCCGGGCATCGGCAAAAAACTGTTCTCCCTGCCGAAAGCGCGGGTAAAGAGGGTTTTTGGCTTTTCCGCCCCCGGTGAAAAGGCCGCCAGCATGGGCTGGATTCCTGTTTTTGCTTCCGTCACATCGACCCCGGTGGCGGTGATCAGCTCTTTTAGTACGGGGCTTTCTTTATAACCCTCCAATGCCTGCTGAATCTCGGAGTTATTATAGACGCTGGTCATCTGGAAGAGCAAAGGAAAAGCCGTGGTCTTCCGTCCGGTCAACCATTGGTAGCGGAGGGCTTCAAGCAGAAGCGCGCGCATCTTCAGTTCCATAAAACTCGGCCCCGGTTGGCCGTTGGGATTAAGAAAAGCCGGGGTAATCCCTTTGGCCTTTCCTTTGCAGATCTCCGCCATCACCTTAAATTCCGGCGTATAAATGGCGAAGAGGTCTGCATTGAAATCCCGATTTCTTTTATAATCCGCGTAACTGCTGGCAGAGCCGCCGTTTAAAACCCCGTAGGCAGTTACGGGATAAAGCTCCACACCGAGACGGGTCAGAGCAGAACGGTCAAAAACAATCTCTTCCCCTTCTACCCGGCCGATACCGGTGATATCCACCTCCAGACCGAGGCGGCCGATATTCCGTTTTGCCTCCGCCAGCCCCAACCGGATGGTGATTTCCCCGGTCAGATCAAGAACCTGCTCCCCATCCACCTCCGGGAGGCCGCGCACTACAACCGGTTCCGTATGGTCATAAGCGCCTTGATTATACTTGGTAAGAATTTCTGCCGTGCGGAGCAGATCGATCCCTTCTTCTTCCATCCGCCGGACCAATTCCGGAGAAATTCCCAGGGTTTCAGCTAACTCTGCCCATGCCCGCCCGTTCAGACCCGACATGATGCTTCTCCTTTCCGGTTATTGTGTTCAACGGCTATTTGGCTATTTAATGATCTTGGAGATTGGCAACTCGATAATATCCTCGGCGCCCGCCTTTTTCAATCGGGGGATCAACAGATTGATCCCGCTTTTATCAACAACAGTCTCCACTGCCAGGTATTCGGTTTCTCCCCCCACCAATTGCGAAACGGTGGGTGCTTTCATCGCCGGCAAGACCTGCAAGACCTTTTCTAGATTGGCCTTGGCGACATTCATCTTCATCAATACCCGGCCCCTGGCATCCAACGCCCCGAGCAGCAGGGTAACCAAGTCGTTGACACATTGCCGTTTTTCCTTGTTTTCCCAGGTATCCGGGTTGGCTATCAACACCGTACTCGATTCGACGATGGTATCCACGATCTTTAGTCTGTTGGCGCGGAGACTTGACCCGCTTTCCGTCAATTCCACAGCCACATCGGCGATCTCCGGTACTTTCGCTTCGGTTGTCCCAAAGGAGAACTCAATCTTCACCGGAATCCCCAGTTTCGCGAAGTACTCCTTTGCTATCTGTACATACTCGGTCGTTACTTTACTGCCGGGTTTAATATCAGCGGCGGTCTTGATCTCTACGGCATCTTCAGAAACCGCGACCACAAGCCGGACCGGCCGGTTGCTTCCTCTGCTGTACGGCAGCTTTGTTACGATCTGCACCGTATCCCGGCACCCGCGTTCCAGGACCCAGTCATATCCTGCTATTCCCAGGTCAAAAAGGCCGTCTGCAACGTAAACAGGGATCTCCTGCGGCCGCAACCAGCGCACACAAGAGACCCTGGGGTCTTCGATAAAAGCCTCGTAACAACGGGAATTTGGGGTGCTAACGGTCAGCTCCGCCGCGGCAAACATCTCCAGTGTCGGTTTTTGCAGACTACCGGTGGGTAGCGCCAGCTTCAACAAGTAAATTCCCCCCTCTACTCCGGTTTTTGCGCGTCTTCGCGCTCCAAACAATAAACCTCTTCAATCCTGCCGTCCGTCCCAATCTTGGCTTCCCGGAAAAAGCAGGAATGATAACCTTTGTGGCAGGCCACGCCCTCCTGTTCCACCTCGAGGAGAAGCGTATCCCGGTCACAATCAAAGAGGATCCTCCGGACATATTGGAAATGACCGGAAGTCTCCCCTTTCACCCATAATTTCTGCCGGCTGCGGCTGAAATAAGTGGCTTTCCCGCTGGTAATAGTCTTTTTAAGTGATTCCGGGTTCATATAAGCGACCGTCAGCACCTCTTTAGTATTAACATCCTGGACCACCGCAGGGATCAACCCGGAACTGTCGTACTTCAGACTGTTAACAAATTCATCCATGCTTTCTGACAAAACTTTCACACTCCCAACAAATAGATTCCGCTTTAAACCGCGAGATCCTTTTCCCTATTTTACCGCATTGCAGAGGCAAGATCAATGACTTGCACCCCTGCTATTCCAGGCGGCAAATGCCGGCAAGCTTTTTTATCCCCCGGATCAAGGCGTCCCGGGCATTGCCCCAGGGAAGGTCCTTATTGTGATGGGACATTTTTTCGGTAAAACGATGAACTTCATTCTGGATCCGTTCAAGGTTCGCCAGTTGTTTTTCGGTTATGCGGGTGATAAAAACCTGCCGCTGTCTGGAAGAGAGGTGCTGTGCAGCTCTTTCCAGGAGTTGCCGGAAGTGTTTCTGACAGAAACCCTTCTTTTCCGCAAAAACCGCGGCAAACTCTCTTTCCTCCTCCCAAAGGTAAAACATGACCTTTATGTGTTCTTCCATTACCGTATTGATTTTCCGGCAGATATAGCAGGATCTTTCCTGGTAACGCAACTCTTGAAGCAGCCGTTCTTCCGGACCGGTTTTTTGTTCCGCCCCGCCCAAAAAGGAAAAGGGTTTCGGGCGTGCCCGCCCACGGCCGGTGAGCCCGGCTGCCAGCTTTTTCAGTCTTGCATTCTCCGCAGCCAAATGGGTATCTAAAATTAACGCCAATTGCAAACGGTAGGCCCGCCTGCGGTACATCATTTCAAAATGGCGCCGGCAAAAACCTTCCCGGTTCGTCTCACCCCGGGTCTGGACATCCATCAGCGCCTGGTGCAAAAGGTAATCCAGGGCTTCTTCTTCCCGCTTTTCCTCAATAAGGCAGAGCGGGCATTCGCTCTCCTGCCGGAAAGCATCGTACAAAACCAATGAATAGATTGTCTCTCGCATAGGTTATACACACCACCTGTCCGTCGCGATTCGCGTGCGGTATTTTATCCATTGCGAATGGTTGAATACTATCTAGTAGCCCGCCCTGGAGCAGCGGTTCGCGTGGGCGTATCCAAGGGCCTAAGTTTCCAGGCAAGCTATGGCTTCTTCAAGATCGATTGCTCCGCTGTAAAGAGCTTTGCCCACGATCACCCCGGAAACGCCCAAAGGCGCCAGTTTTTTCAGTTCAAGAAGGTCGGAAAGGGAGGCGATCCCACCGGAGGCAATCACCGGGATACTGCTTCTCCCGGCCATCTCCGCGAGGGCTTCCAGGTTTGGTCCATTCAGTGTCCCGTCCCGGTTTATGTCTGTATAGATCAATTCATGAACACCCCGGGAAGCAGCTGTTTCTGCCAGTGTCAGCGGGTCCATACTGGTCGTCTCCAGCCAGCCTTCAACCGCCACCTTCCCGTTTCTGGCGTCCAGGCCTAAAATTATCCGGCCGGGGTATTTTTGCACGGCTTGGAATAATAATTGTTGGTTTTTAACGGCCGCCGACCCCAGGATGACCCATTTTACCCCGTTCTCCAGGTAATAGCGGATGGTTTCTTCCGTGCGGATCCCTCCGCCAACCTCAACCGGTACGGGAACACTCCGGGCGATCCGGATGACCAGATCCTTTTGAATCGGCATTCCGTCTTTCGCCCCGTCCAGGTCCACCAGATGCAGCCTTTTCGCCCCTTTTTCTACCCAACGGCGGGCAACAGCCACCGGGTCCTGGTCATAAATGGTCTCCCGGTTGTAATCACCGCGTTCCAACCGGACACATCTTCCTTGTCGAAGATCAATGGCGGGAATAATAATCATCTTCCGTCTCTCCTGTAATATATATTTAATGACAATTGATCCTGGATAATTTTTAGAACAACAAAAAGCCGGCCCGGTCAGGGTCATGCCCGGTTAGGGCATCATGCCAGTTATGGCATGAGTATGCCGGGGCCTTTAAGAACCGATACGCTCACTAGAAATATAATAGGAAGTGCGAGGATGAATAAAGCCAAGCCCCAGGTAAGAATGGTTTTACCCGTCGAAAAACCCTGGCTTTCCCTGAGGGCGATGACGTTTAAAACAATAAACCAGAAAAAAATGGCGAGAGAAACAAAACCACTAAGAACAGAACCGCCACGGCCGATCGCCACCCCCAAGAGTTGACCGGTGGGAAGAAAAATCAATGGGAAGCGGGCAAAGGCCAGAGCGGAGAATACCCCCCAGTAGCTGCCGGCGCCCTTAAGGCCATGGGCCAACAGGTTCAGCAACCCGCTGATAAAGAGATGAAAAAGAATAGAAGAGATCAGGCCGCCCAGGATGAAACCGGTCCGTGTCTGGAATAAAGAACCTGTTTCACCCGGGGTAAGGCTGGAAACCCATAAAGCGATTATGGTTATTCCGGAAAAAACGGCAAAGCTCCAACCGATGGGTTTTTCCCGACTTATCTCCTGCATTGTGGAGACAGGGTCGGCAACCACCCCGAACAGCCGGTCAAGGATATTCATCGCCAATACGCACGCACCTTTCTCCGTTTATTCCCCGGTATTTATCCGCAGAAAGCCGGGAAGAGTCCTGCAAGAACTGTTAAAGTATAACCTGATACCGCAGTTGCGGCCCATACTGCTTTATTTTTTCCAACAAAAACAACTCGTCCGGGAGGGATATCTTCTCCAGCAATGCCGGGATATACGCATTAAACCTCGTCAGCTGCTCAAAGAAGGAAGGCGGGGGAAACTCATACTTCACGGGTTTTTCCAACCCAGCAATCTCCGCTGCCAATGCAATGGCTTCTTCGATCCCGCCGAGCCGGTCCACCAGACCAAGCTCAAGCGCTTGGCTGCCCAGATAAAGCTGACCGGTGGCCAGTTCCCGGACGTATTCCTTTTCCAAATTCCGCCCTTCCGCCACCTCGGTAATAAATTGATCGTAAGCCTCATCGGAGATTCTCTGCAGCAACCGGCGTTCCTCATCAGTGAACTTTCTGGAGAACATATCCTTATGCCGTCCGGATTTGATCGTTTCCAGCTCAACGCCGAGTTTTTCGTAAAGTCCGTCCATATTTAAGATGGAAAAAATAACCCCGATCGAACCGGTCATGGTTCCGGGATGGGCGACAATCCCGTCGGCCGGGGCGGAGATATAATAACCGCCGGAAGCGGCCATATCACCCATGGAAACCACCACCGGTTTTTTGAAGTCTCTGATCACCGCGGCGATCTGTTGCGAAGCGGCCACCGCCCCGCCCGGGCTGTTAATTCGTAATACCACCGCCTTAATTGAGTTATCCTCCGCCGCACGTTCCAGTTGCCGGGCAACTCGCCGGAGAGTAATAAACCCCGAAAAATCCCAGGTTCCACCGGCTTCTTCGATCACTCCCTGCAAATGGATTACGACTACGCGTTCCAGTGCGCGCAGGCGTGCTCCTTCCCGATCGGAGATGACCGTTAAAAGGATAACGGAGAGTATGGCAACGCCAATGAGAACTGCGGCGAAAATCCTTCTGCGTGACATCCCTTTTTCCTCCTTCCATTTCCCACACATACGCCGGTACCTGTAAAGGAGCGTCTTTTATGTACGCGTGGGTATGGATAATTTATCAAATCTGCATGTTCTTGTCAAAAGGCCAGTATCCAACAGAGACTTCTTCATAAAGCTTAAGATCACCTTCACTAAAAAGAACAACACGGATCAGTTTTACATGTTTCAGGGCGGGGGCTGTTTCTGCCATGGTTTTCAGCGCTACTACCGCCGCCTCCCTGGGCGGATAGCCAAAAGCGCCGGTGGAGATGGCGGGAAAAGCCAGGGAAGACAGGCGGTGGTCCTCAGCCAAACGCAAGGCATTACGGTAACAGGCCGCCAGCAACCGGTCTTCCGGTTTGTCCCGGCCATAAACCGGTCCCAAAACATGGATGACATAGGGGTTGGGCAGACGGTGGCCTCCGGTAAGCACGGCTTCTCCGGGCTTAATCGGAGCCAGGGGCCGGCATTCTTCAGCCAGGCCGGGCCCGGCGGCCCGGTGAATGGCTCCCGCCACACCACCGCCCGGGCGTAACCAGGCATTGGCGGCATTTACAATGGCGTCAATCCCCGGTTGCTCAATAATATTGCCTTTGACCATCTCAAGCTTCACACCCATGGATCGCTCCTCCCTTATATATTTCGCCCGTTCCCACCGGGTATAGCCACGCGGGCCTCGCGGAGACAATTGCGGCAAAGGCGTGCTTGCAGCGTTAATAAAGCAGGGATGCGTCCACACCCGCTCCAGGCGCGACACAGTGGGTAAAGACGCGTCTGTGCCCGCTCCAGACGGGGAACAAGAAGCGATCTTTGCGCTTACCACCCGGCCGGCAACTTGCCCGACTGTTTTAAGGCCTTATACAGCTCTTCCCGCATCGCCAGGGCCGCCCCGGCAGCCGCCAGGTGAAACTCGGCAGGCCGGCGTTTATGGGCCTCGCTCTGGTAGGCATAGATGATGCTCCGGGAGGCATTAACCACCGCCCCGTAACCGTCCTCATTAAAACAGGGAACCACGTCGGCGGCGGTCCCGCCCTGGGCGCCGTAACCGGGGACAAGGAAAAGGGCGCCCGGCATTATTTCCCTAAGCTTTGCGGCTTCTTTTGCATAAGTTGCCGCCACTACGGCGCCCACCGCCGAATACCCCTTTTCGCCAATAAGGTCTATACCCCAACGGGCGACAAGCCTCCCGGCGTTTTCATAAAGAGCTTCCCCGTTCCGGTCGAGAATATCCTGGAGTTCCCCGGAGGACGGGTTGGAGGTTTTTACTAAGACAAAGATCCCCTTTCCCTCTTCACGGCAGACGGCAAGAAAGGGCTCAATCCCGTCGGTCCCCAGATAGGGGTTGACCGTTAAAAAATCCCCGTTAAAAATCGTGCGGGAACTGCCGTCCGCCAAGGGCACTTTCCCCAAGTATCCGGCGGCATAGGCCCGGGCGGTATTGCCGATGTCATTCCGTTTACCGTCGCCGATTACCACCAACCCCTGCTGCTGCGCATAAGCCATCGTTTCTTCCAGGGCTTCTATCCCTGCGCTCCCGTATTGCTCATAAAAGGCGAACTGGGGTTTGACCGCAGGAACAATATCCTTCAGCGCGTCAATAATCATCTTGTTAAAAATGAGAAAACTCTTGGCCACGGTGCGGATGGGATCTTTCTCCGCTTCCGCTGCAGACTTTTTTATCTCCTCCGGGATCCGTTCCCAAACCGGATCCAGCCCGACTACTGTCGGATTCTTCTTCGCTGCAATTAATTCCAGTAACCGGTCAGCTGCATTTTTTTCCATTTTTTCACCTCATTTGTTTTTGCTTTAGAGTTTTTCGACCTTAAGGTCAACGACAAAGAAGTGGTCGCCGCCGAGGGGTGTGGGCTTATCTGTACTGACCCCCCGGTAGCCTTTGCCGAACATGGTGAAAAGATTACCGGAGACTTTAAGCTGCGGTAACCTGCCGGTTAGCTCTTCCCCGTCGAAAGCAAAGGCTAATTGTACCGGGAGGCTAAAATACCCGGTGGGTGTAGAACCGGCTCCTCCAGTCATCACGATCAGAATCCCCTCTTCTCCCCCGAGCAGCTCCTTGACAGTCCGGCCGGAACTTCCAATTTTAAAGCCATAACGGCCCAGCCCGGGGACTCCGTCGTATTCCGCAACAGCGCTGCCGGTGAGCGGGAGGTTATATTTGGCCGCCGTCTTTTTGTCAGTATAAGGGCAGAGGACAACCCCGTCCTTAATCAAGGGGTAGCGGTACCCTTCGTTCACCACTCCCTCGGCGTCAAAAAAAGGACCGGCTGTATCATCGGGGTGCAAGGACTGGGCCAATGAAAACTTGGAGCTAAAAACCTTTTTCCCCCGCTTCTTCGCCAGCAGCGAGCTTTTGGCGCCAAAACTCAGGCCGTTCAGTTCGTGGATAATATTACTCACCGGGGCGTGGCTCTCCAAAAAAACCACCGGCCGTATTCCGGGCTTCTTTAGAGCAACCGGGTTCTTGTAGGCGGCACAGACCCGGTTAACCAGGTTCATTACTTCGGCGCGGTCGTACCTTTTCCCGGAGTAACCGACCATCCCGTCAAAAATATTCAAGGAATCTTTTTCTTTGAAAAACAAAGCAAGAGAGATATATTCGTTTTGCGACCTTAGATCCAGTCCCTTATCATTTGCCAGTCTTGTCTCGGACCATTCTTCTTTGATCTGGTTGAAAAAGAGAAAACCCGGTTGCTCCCGGCGAAGGTCGGAAAGGAACTCCTCGATCTCGGCGACAAGATCTTCTTCCGGGATCATCTCCCCGCGGCGGCTGTCTAATTCCATAGACCCGGAGGAGAGTTCGTACGGATACGGGATGTTCAAGCTTAGATTCTCCCGGGCCCGGGCGGCGAGTTCCCCCTCGTCACAAGCGCCGAGTGCGCCGGCCACGCCAATCCGGCCGTTGGCATAAACCCTGATCCCTGTTTGGGACAGTTCCCTTCTTCGTACCGACACCAAGGCCGTCTGTTGGATTTGCAAGGTGATGGTTTGCTTTTTCTTGAAATATCTCTCTGTCACCATTTGCTGCGCACCCATTCTGCGTGCACCCCCTTCCTTACTGGACAAGAAGATTCCGGACCCGGACGTAAGGACCGCCAAACCCGACTGGCAACGGGGTTTGCTCCCATTTCCCGCAACCTCCGGGGGAAAGTTCCAGCCGGTCGGAGAGACCGTTGATCTCTCCCAGGGTGGTAAAGAGATCCCCGGTGATGGCAGAGATATTTACCGGCCCGGTGTTTTTGCCTTTCTTAATCCGGTAAGCCAGCGTAGGAACCAAGGTGAAGGTGGAGTGTCCAGTACCGTAACAGACTTTTTCTACCAGAATACCCTCCTTTACCTCACCAAGCAACTCCTCCTTACTCTTGTTGCCCGGCAGGATAAAGGTGGTGGTCATCCGGACGATGGGTTCGTACTCAAAATTAACGGCCCGGGCGTTGCCGGTAGGTTCCTCCCCCAAGGTAGCGGCTGTGGCAGCACTGTGCAACCGCCCGGTGAGGATACCGTTTCTCACCAGATAGGTGGCTTGGGCCGGTGTTCCTTCGTCGTCAAAAGGCACATACCCGGTTCCCAGGCGGCTTCCGTCATCAACAATGGAGAGGATCGCGGCCCCCACTTTTTTCCCGATTGCCCATTCTTCCTTCATTTTTTTATCGCCAACCATAAAATCGGCTTCACTTTTATGACCAAAACTCTCGTGGGCAAAGACCCCGGCAGGCTGGGGGGCCAGGACCACCGTGTGTTTCCCTGGCTTCACTGGCCGGGCGTAGTTAAGAAACTCAGTGCACTCGGCAAGGAAGCGTTCCAAATTTTCCTTTTCTCCCTGAAGTTCGGAAAAGCAATTACCGGCCTTCTCAAATAAATCCGAAAATCCCCTTTTCCCACGGGCCAATTCTATAGAAAAAACAAAGCCGGTACGTTGTACATCAAAGACAAGACGACTGCCTTTACTGGAATAAAACCCCTTCTCCTCCCGTTTGTCCCTATACGACGCCCTCCAAAGTTTTAACGAAGGAACGTTGCGGAAAACAGGAAAATAACTTGTCAGGAGCCGGATCTTTTCCTCTTTGGGAACAGAGACGATGCTTTTTCCGGCGGTAAACTGGAGATATTCACCGGTGGAGACGGAGAACTTCTCCACCACCGGGTGGCCGTCTACCGTGCCCCGTACGCCTGCAGTCCCGGCTAAAGCCGCCAAAGTATCGATTTCTTCTTGAATACGCCCGGGATCGGTGGTTGAAGCATAATACCACCGCTTGCCGTCAAAAACCCGGATGAAGGCTGCCTCGCGTTCACGGATCGTGCACTCTTCCAGGTCTTCCCGGACAAAATCAATCTTCGTTTCAAAGACCTTCTCCAAACGAACATCCGTATAGAGACCGGGGGGAAAATCGTACATGTTTTTGCACCTCCTTAAAACATGATTATAATATGTTAATAGCATGTTATTAACATGTTGGTAGCGTGTCGATGACCTGTTGGTAGCATATCAATAGCAAAAGCCTGCAGTTGCTTGCAGGTGCTTATCCGCGCGCGAACCCAGTGTCAGCTGTCAGGTACCGTTGCTACCTTCTGCTTTATCCTGTGCCGGACGGCGACGGTCAGTTCTTCCAGCCCGGCCACAAAGACTGCACCGGCGGTTTGTAGTCTTTCGTAGAGCGCCGCTGCTTTACCGTTGGTAAAATCCCGGCTGGAAAAGGGAGAAAAATCACAGACCAATAGCTCCTTCCCGGTTTCCAGTGCCGCCGCTGCCGCCTCCAGGTTTTTGAGGTTTACCGGGCCCACCGGGATATCGCCCAGCAGAACCAGATCCGCACCGGCGAGCGCGTCCAGGTTTCGCCGGTGGGCAGTCTCCCCAACCGGGGTGAACGGTGCTTCTTCGATTACGGAAACCCCCAACTCCCGGGCGGCCTCCCAGTCCCGGTCCAGGCGATGCAAGACACCGGTGGAAAGCCGGCAGCCCAGGGAGGACAACTCCCAAAAGAGGCCGGCGAGGGCCCCCCCGCCGCCGATCAGGTGGACCTTTAATACTTCCCCGCCGGCAGGCGCAGGGATATTTTCCTCCTCTTTCCCGAGGGGCAATAACATTACATAAGCCCGCCCGGTCAGGAGGTCCTTTTTCACCCGGGCCTTTACCCCGTAGGCCCGGTGCAGGTTTTCGGCGGTTAAAACCTCCGCTGCCGCGCCCTGGGCCAGGACCCGCCCGTGGGCCAGGAGGATCAATTCATCACAGTACCGCGCCGCCAGGTTCAGGTCGTGAAAGACCGCCACCACAGTCATGCCGGAGTTGCGGCATAACTCCTGTAGCAGTTCGCCGGTTTCTACCTGGAAATTGAGGTCCAGGTGAGAAGTGGGTTCGTCAAGGAGAAGGATCTCGGGGGTTTGCGCCAAGGCCTGGGCGATCTCAACCCGCTGCAGTTCACCGCCACTCAATTCGGTAACCGGCCGGTTCGCCAGGTGCCGGACTCCCGTTATCTCCATGGCCCGGCGGGCAACTTCATAATCTCCGGCGCTTTCCCGTTGAAAACGGC
>JAAYIC010000079.1 GCA_012735195.1 Bacillota bacterium | reverse complement strand
GTCGTATTGGCAAAAATATCCCGGCAAATTATCTTGCCCCTCGTGGAAGGTTCCCAGCTATTCAACACGGGACAAAAGGATATGCAAAAAAATTACCCGATAATACTTGACTCAGTCGGGTGGGGTTGGGGGTTTACATTTTGCATCCTTTAGGGTATAATAATTTTGGCTTGGTAGAGCTGGCTATGGGCGAATAGCTCAGGGGGAGAGCACTTGCCTTACAAGCAAGGGGTCGCTGGTTCAAATCCAGCTTCGCCCACCATAAAATTATATTTGCTATAGATAAAAAACAGGTTTGTGTAGAAAAAATGACCGGCAAGGAGTAGCGTCCCTTCCGGTCAATTTAAGAGCCCAATTCATGCTACCGGTTTTGCTCCTTATAAAGCTTGCTAGTGGAAGACTTTGCCGTGCTATGTTACGATCTCAATAGATAGTTTCATTAGCTAGCTTTTTGTATTATTAAAAAGACTTCTGTGCATTTAATTAAGACTGTTTTTTTCCACATGTACACGGCCTCCCACGTTCCGTATTGGTTTTCTTTCCTGTCTATCCAACTATCTTCGCTTTTTTTGACCAGAATCCAATTCTGGTAAATCGCGCATTGTGCCCTTAAGTTGTTCACCGTAGCGCCTAGCATTTTGCCGCATTGTGGGCAATAAATAAGGTAAACTCTCATGTTTTCACCTCGTTCAAAATCTAAGAATTTAAGATCTGAATTTTCGTAGTAAAATTTTCCTTAAACTAGAGTTCCAGCCTGACTTTTGAAACCATTCATTTTCACTCGACCTTGAGGTTGGAGAAATCATGACGGTTCAGCAGCTCAACGCGCTTTGTTGTGCTTGACCCATGACTCGATGCAGTTCTTCTTTACTCAGCACAAACTTCATTTCGCTTCCTCCTCTCGCTGTTTAAAAATAAAAGCCGCACTGGCGGCTATTCAAAACTGATCACAAAATTTTCATTGACTTTAAACAATATATAATTTAAAATAACAGTAGAACGATCCCCTAATAGGGGATTATCGCTCTGGAGAGTAGGGGCAGGCCGCCAACCGTTCCCTGCTCTCCTTTTTCATTTATTTTCATTATAAGTGTTTTAAATTGAGTTGTCCAAACCGTGTCTGGCCATTGTAAGCGGTTTATAGATAAAATAGACTAATGATTTACAAAAAAACACGAAAAAACAGCGAATTACGGCATGCTTTAAGAATATTGAAATTTACTATTAGTAAAGTTAAAATTATCTGCGTTTTTCGCGGTACCGCGGTATCACATTGTCATCACATTGTCATCACACTGGTATTACGGGTTTTTCAGCATGCCTAATTCGTGTTCAATGCGGGGCAAAAAAGAGGTTTAAAAATCCCCTTTTTAGATGATACTCCCAGCTAAAAACACTATTTCAAGTCATGTCAAACCCCGCTAAACAGAGCCTGTCCTGCCTTGCATGCAAGCAAGGGTCGCTGGTTCAAATCCTGCTTTGCCTGCCTTCTCTTATCGCTTTTGTAGCATTTTTTCTGACTATGCGCACCTACAACTTTTTACTGCTATATCGCTGTAATATTTGGAACTACTAAGCCACTGAACTATCATAATAAGGTGATGGAACGGTAGGATAGGCATAATAAATATGCCGATAGACTTCCTCTGCTATGTTTTGCACATCCTGCTCGCTATACGATTCAACTGGGAGACCTGTCGCATCACTCCACAAATAATCGTGAATAGCCAACAGCACGGCATCACGTGTGGCCTCTTTTTCGCGCCACTGGTCTACACGAAGCTTTTCTTTCTTCAATTCATTTAACAAGGAGATAGCAACCTCTTTAACTTGCTTAATCTCCCCCGCAGTGAGATCCGGTTTCTTTAATAAATCGAAAATAGCCAAGGATTCTTCGTCAAGACCTTCCCTTAGTGCCCGGTTTTCTTCTTCATTTAATTGCTTAACAAAATCAAGCAAAGATTCGAAGGTTTGCTCAATGGTGGCACGGTCCTTTTCTTTGTTGTAATCGGCAACAATCTTTTCATAATGCTGCTGGAAATTTGTCCTGAGTGGATTCTGTTGTAATAGCTTTTGCAGCTTGCGTTCAACCGCCTCACGTAGATTTTGGACAGTAGTGTTTTTCGCTTTGCTCATTACAAATTCCCTTTTTAATCGTTCGAAGTCAATTCCGCTAATATCATAGGGTGCTAGCTCCTCGCGGACTTGGTTACTGTCAACCACGATAGCCTCATCAACTACTTGATGCAAGCTCCTTAGAATGTTAGTAATATCCGCCTTTTCACGATCTTCCTGGAGACTCTTGTAGATGATGTTAATTGCATCCCTATCTTTCTTGTACTCCTCAACACCTTGAACATTGATGCAGGCTTTGAATTTCTTAAAAACTTCACGGCTCATGACCTCAAAACGCTTACGGGTTTCATCGTTTTCGTTGACCGCCTCTTTGCAAGCCACAATTGCCGCATTACGTTCAAAGCCGGTCTTATGAATTACATCATCCAGCGAAGAGCGACGTTCGTCCAAAAATGCCCGTACGAGCGTTATCGCCTCAGCCAAATCCGCCAATAGTTCTTTATTTGGTCTTGCGGGTTCTTTTTCACCTGGGTCATCCGAAGTAGTACCTGCATAAGTTGCTAATGCTGCTCTGAGGTGTTTTAGAATACCGCAATAATCAACAATAAGCCCGTTATTTTTGCCCTCGTGGACACGGTTAGCCCGGGCAATGGCCTGCATTAGTGTATGAGCTTTAAGTGGTTTGTCCAAATACAATGTGGAAAGGCTGGGAACATCGAAACCGGTAAGCCACATGGCACAAACGATGGCAATACAAGGTACGGTAGCGCCATCTTCCACAGCGCGCTGGAAGTCATAAGTGGAGACATATTCACCGAAAACCCGTCGGGTGATCTCGTCTTCCTTAAACAGCGGGGTACCGGTGAACCCTATGAAACTCGCGTTGGGGAGTGCATTACGCATATTTAGGGCTAATGTGCCGTATTGAGTACGATGGGCTTCATCGCTAATCACGATAATGTCGTCACGCTGGGTATATCCTTCTTTGGCATCTACAAACTGATTAAACTTCTGGATCAACGAGAAGATATAGGGCTTGTGTTCCCTCAGTAATTGCCGAAGGTGAGTACCACTGGCGGCACGACAGGGTTCTCTGTCATTCTCTACTACACCACAACCGGCGAAAGTCTTGTAGATTTGGGCATCTAGGTCCTCACGATCTGTAAGCACTACAAAAGTGAAATTACCACCAAGTTTACGGTGAATCTTACGTGTAAACATCACCATTGAGTAGCTCTTACCAGCCCCTTGCGTATGCCAAAAAACCCCTAACTTCCCCTGCCGGGATTTTCGTTCCTTAACGGCTTCAATAGCGCGGTTAACGCCAAGAAACTGGTGGTTACGGGCGATAATTTTTCGTAATCCTCCTGTAGAGTCATCAAAAAGGATGAAGTTCTCAAAAATGTCCATAAAATTGGCCTTGCTACAAATTCCCTTAAGGACGGTTTCCATATCAACCACACCGGGTTCTTCTTCCGCTAGACGTTTCCACTCATGAAAGTGATCCCAACGACTGGTTATCGATCCTATTCTGGCCTTTTCACCATTCCCAAACATAACAATGGCATTGTGATAAAAAAGGTGTGGCACAGTGTCTAAATAGTCCGAGAAGTTCCGTTCAAACGCCACTCTGAGATTGCGGTGGATGTTCTTGCATTCTATGAAAAGGAGTGGAATTCCGTTTACAAATCCTACAATATCCGCTCGCCTGCGGTACAGGTTACCTCTTATCCATAACTCGCGTACGCAGAGAAAGCCGTTGTTCTCCGGTTCTTCAAAATCGAAGATACGCAAGCGTTCCCGCACTAGCTCGCCATTTTCGTTCCTAAACCTAACCTGCACCCCGTCGCGCATTAGATTATATTTTTCGCGATTTATTTCGACCAAGGATTGGGAGGCCATTGTTTCGGCTATTTGTCTTACTGCATCATCGTATACGGATTCGGGAAAGCCCGGATTAAGCTCAACCAACTTCCGCCTCAGTTCCCTAACCAAGACAACTTCTCGATCCGAATTTCTACCTAGAAGGCTATTTGGCCCAAAGTCCTCTGTGTTGTACGCATAGACTGATTTCCAACCAAGCTGCTGTTCCAAGTAGTCCGCAGTGGTCTGCTGAACCAACCTGTCTTCTGTATAAGAATTCAAACTTTCACCTCCCCGTTCATCAGGCGTGGAAGGAGTAGGTCACGTGCTGTTGCAAGCCGAATGTTAGATATCAAAAGATTTTCAATTAGGTCGAAATATGGGAGTACATAAGAACTAAATTTCCGGAGAATCTTGTGAGGTGGAATCAGAATGGGAATCCCCGAGAATTTAGTTTTATTAACATTTGTCATCGTAACCCCCCCACCCATCGCATCAAGCACTGGCTGTAGGTTTTTAGCCGTAAAATATGCCCAATAAGTAATATCTTTGTCGTAAGGAATAATTGCATTGATCTGTTGATTGGTCTGCGCAATCGATGCATTCATTGACACCAAGCCCACAGTGCCGATACATGATACCAATATTGAACGCGCGGGCAAAGTTTTATTTGATTGCGAATGAGCACCCTCTATAGATAGGCTTTCCTCGGTGGTTACCACTATCGGTGCGTTTCGCATGTCTGGGATTTTAATGAAAGGAACATCTTGCCCGTAGTAGGCATTGTTTCTCTTGCTAGGAGTACCTCCAGTAATGATTTCGCCAAGATCTGCTATTGTCCCCCGCACCCAGCCTACCGGAATACCATCAACTATCTTTGAGTTTTCGTGGTCAGGGAACCGAAAACGAATAAACCATTCTTTATAAATTGAATGGACCGCTTCTTCCAGTAGTTGAATCCGTCGCTTGTTATTTTCTATTAGATCATCGTAAGCCGAAAGAATCGAGGCTATCCTTCCCCATGTTTCTTTTGGTGGTACATGTAACTGCAGTTTGGAGAATGTGCCTTTATTAATGATGGGTGTCGCTGAACCACCCCCGACACCTATTCCACGTACTAAAGGGGCGTTGTGAACTAGCAAATAGTAAACAAACTTACTATCAACGCCTTCATACGGTACTATTGTGTTGATCTGTTGATTCGTGAGACACACTTCTGATGAAATTGCACACTTTCCTATTGTACCAATACAGGTCACCATAACAGAATTCGCTGGGATAACTTGGTTTTTATGTTGCTCTATTGCGTATTCGGTTACGGTTCTCTCTGTCGATCGGCAATAGTAAGTCCTCCAATCCAGATCTGACGGCGTCACAAAAGGATATTTCCCACCGAAAAAGTCTGGGTTTTTTGTACTCGGTGTTTTCCCTGTAACTACTTTCCCTAGGGACGAAATGGGTACTTTCATAAAACTAACTCCTCAATATTTTGGTTGATAACGTCAGCCAGAGTGATAGCCTGCTCATTAAGCTCCTCTAGTTCCGCGTGTATTCTACGAAAAGAGCTTTCAAAATCAAAATCTTCATCCTCTTCAGCTGGAGCAACACCAACGTAACGTCCTGGTGTCAAACTCCAATCATTCGCTTCGATTTCGCTGAGTGAAACCAATTTGACTAACCCTTTCACATCGCATAACTTTGCGTCAGGAAAACGTTTAGTCAACCATTCAGCTTGTTTCCAAAAATAGCGAACCTGTTTGAGTTGCTCAACGGCTAGCCGCCGTTCCTCATCTATGTTCTTCATATTCCTCGTGTTCTTTCTCCCGTTCCACAAGCCGTTATCTTTTGCATCACGATTGCTCTCACAAATCTTTACCAGTTCAAGTGCAAGTCTATATAATGAATCAACATGTTTAGCTAAATATCGGCTTTTTTCAACTAGTGTGGACAGCCTAGCGATATCCTTTTTTAGCTCTTCATTTGTAATTTCTTTTGTTTTTCGAGCCTCCATTTCCTCACGAATGGATTTGGCAAAGCTCTCAGTGTTCTTCTTAAATGTGACTAGGGATTCTTCCAATTCCGTGTGTGCTGTTCTTATGTCATCCTTGTCACCCAAAATTTCTGAAAAGGGCCTTATTTGCGAAATCAGATTATCGACTGCCGTAATAAAGGATGACAACGGACCAAGCTTATCCCCATCTGAATCTTTCAAACAGGCTCTGGCCTCATCAACACTCCGCGTGCAATACCGTGAGACAAGATCCAAATATCTATTTATTTGCCCTCGATAAAGCCACACAATTGCCGAAATATTTTGCTCTTGCTCTGGACTAAAATCATAGATTTTCCTTGTCACTCTTCTATAAATGTTCCGGGCGTCAATCATAAGCACTTTGTCTTTATGTTCTTCCGGTTTATCCTTGTTTAGGAACCAAAGCTCGCATGGGACCGATCTTGTGTAAAAGAAATTGGAGCGAATGGCGATCATAATATCAACAGCTACTTGATTAAATCCTCGCAGCTTTCTAAAAGGGTTGGACAAGTGGATAGAATTTGAATGAATGGTAATCTAAAAAATGGAAAGATGGGGACACGTTTTGAAAACCTTAAACGAGCAGGCCTGAAGGAAGAAAGGGTGTGGATGTGGGCAAGCATAAGAAAGGGCTATTGGCGAATCGCCCATAGCCTAATTTTGACAAGAAATCTATCCACCAGACTCTTCTAGGTGCTGGCCACCTCAGTTTTTTTAGCAGATTACTCTGCTGTAACGTGTAAATTTTGAAAGTGCCATTTATCAAATGGTACTACAGCGGTGTCACGCCTGCGCAAAGGAACCGGAGTCACTCATCAGCCGGTGTTTTTCTTTTTCTTATAGCTCCTGACCAGGAGATAGACGATGAGGGAAGAGGGGACGTTAAGCAAGCCCAAAAGCCCCCAAAGCCAGTGGTTTTCCCCCCGTTTCCGGGCATCATGAAAAATCCAGAGGGCTTGAGTGAAAGCCAGTACGGCAAGGAGGAGGTAAAAGGGCCAGGGAATCGGGTTCGGATTCATCACTCATTCACCTCCTCTTGCCGGGCTTCAGGGACGAAAAGAATAACGGTTGGCAGCAACAGGGCGACGATGCCGTAACAAACGGCTACCGGCAGAAAGTAGCCGGCCTGTAAAAACCAGAAGACCCCGGTGAGAAATGCTATTGCCACCGCTATAAAAGCCAACATCTCTGCGAACGCTGATTTTTTACGGGCGCGCGCCCTCCCGGCCAGGGCCTTGCGGACGATCCCGGCAAAATAGGCCGTGCCGGGGGTGGCAAGGCCGGCCAAGATCTCCTCCGTTTCTTCGCCAAAAGCATCAAGAGAGGTTTTAAGCGGCGCGAGGGCGGAAAGAAGTTCCTCTTCGTCGCGTGCTATCCGGCCTGAGCCGGGTTTTTGCTTTTTCATTCCAACGCTTCCTCCTTTTTGCCCTGTGTTTCCCTGTGGGTTCCGGCGGGCTCTTCTGTCAACCGCTCCCGGAGTTGGCGTACGGCCGAGTGCAACCGGGAACGGACTGTTCCCAGGGGAATTTTCAGTGCTGCGGCAATCTCCCGGTATGAATAATCATAGTAGTATTTCAGGATGAGGGGGATCCGTTTTTCCACGGGCAGTTCCAGTAAAGCCCGTTTTATATCCACGGTCTCCGTTTCTTCCTGTTTTTCCAGGACGGAAAGATACCCGTCGCTCATTTTCAGCTCTGCCTTCTTCTTTCGCAGTTCGTCCCGGTAGAAGTTGGAGCCGACCGCAATTAACCAGGAAGAGAATTTTGCTTCACTCCTGTATTTCCGGAGGTTTTTTATGGCCCGGACCATTGTTTCCTGGGTTAAGTCTTTAGCCAACTCCGGATCCTGGGTCAGCTTGAGAAAATATCCCAGGACTATCCGGTAATTGGCTTGGAGCAGGGCGGCCAAGGCTTCTTCCCCGCGTTTTCCGCCGGCAAAAGCCGCTTTAATTAACTCCCTCTCTCTCACCTGGGCACCTGCCTTTAATGTTTGTTTCCGGTCTATGAAGCCAGAGTGGCAAAGAGTTTACTGCGATCCAGGTACCGTCCGGACCTTTTAATCAGAAGCAAATCCAGCAACCACAAGCCGGCGCCCAGGAGCCAAAGGACGGTGTTGCTCAGCAAGAGAACGCCGGTGATCTGCCCGGCAATCAAGGCGATGAGCGGGAGGACGGTCAGGGCGCCGAGTTGGTATGCTTCCTGGAACCCCTTTACTTTCGCGGAGATAAAGACATTCAGAAAGACCGCGCCCAGGCTGAGGGCGGGGCTTACCCAGAACAACAGGATTAGCCAGTGCGGTCTGGGGAAGATCAACCCGCCGAAGAGCCGGTAGGCGGTGAGGTTGACTATTGTTCCGTAGAGCAAGAAGGAGATGAAAGCCAGGAGAACGGCGGGGATAAAAGAGGCGAGGATCTTCGCCCAAAACAGATCAAAGGCGGAGATCGGCGCCAACAAAAGACTTTCCATGGTTTTTCGCTCTTTTTCCCGGGCAAAGCTCCCGGACCCAAGGACGCTGGCGGCCATCAGGGGAATGATCAGGAGGAAGGGGGCGAAAAGGTAATGAACACCGAAATAGACCATTTGTTTGTTGGTGGAATCAAAGGAAAAGATGGTCTCCCGCAGTTCTCCCGGGGGCAAATCGTCAAGAACCTCGAGGATGCTCCGTTCGCTGATATCATATTTGTAGGCTGGGAGAATCAGCAAGGAAGGCATGACCAGTGAGAAAACCACCGGAAGCAGAAGCATCGGCAGCCAGAGCTGAAAACTACTGGCAACAGCCATGATATCCTTTTTGATAACCGCCCGGATTTGTCTCTTTTTCATCTCTTCTCCTCCCTGATTTTGAAGTAGATCGTCTCCAGGTCCCGCCCGGCGATGACCGCGGAATAAACGGGGGCGACAGCCAGGATCTTCTCCAGCAGGAGCGGGACGGTGTTCTTACTCTCCAACCGGAACCAGAGATAACCGGGTTCTTTTTTAATCACCGGGAATCCGGCGAACTCATCCCCGGAGACGGCAAGGCCCGTCTCCACCTGCAGCGTTATTTCCCGCAGGTATTTTCCTTCCAACTCTGCGAAGTTGCCGCTTTCGAGGAGGCGTCCCTGTTCGATAAAGAGAAAACGGTGGCCAAAATCTTGCACCTGTTTAAGGAGGTGGGTGGCGAGGAAGATGGTAACCCGGTACTCCCGGTTTAGTTCTTTAATGTAATTGAGTAAAGCCCGTGAACCTTCCGGGTCCAGGCCGGTGGTGGGTTCATCCAAGAAAAGGATCTCCGGATCATGCAGGAGGGCCTTGGCAATTCCCAGACGTTTTTTCATTCCAGTGCTGAAAGTCCCCACTTTTTTCCGGGCCGCTTCCGCCAGGCCGAATTCCGACAGCAACCTCCCGGCCTGCCGCACCGGTTCTGCAACCCCGTAGAGCTCGGCAAAGAAGAGGAGATTGTCACGGGCGGTCATATGCTCATAGAGACCGGCGGATTCCGTCAACACTCCGCATCTCTTCCGGACCTCGTCGCCGGCGGAAACCGGGTCGAACCCGGCGACGCTGATCCGTCCCGCATCGGGATAGAGGACGCCGTTAAGCAGGCGAATAGTAGTGGTTTTCCCTGCGCCGTTGGGGCCCAAAATACCAATAATCTCGCCTTTCTGCACGGAAAAAGAGAGATTATCGATGACCCGTATTCCGGGAAGAAAGGCCTTGTTCACCTTCTCCATACTGATAATCGCTTTCTCCATGATTTCACCTCTCACTAATAAGACGGGGCGGGGGGATGAAAAGTTCATTTCTTATTTTATTTATTGTATCACAAAAATTGGGCCAGGATTAGTATTGTACAGCGGCGCCTTCACCCGTAGTGATCTTCAGGAACAGTTGTTATTTTGAGCCGTATTCTTCTCTATAGCATCTTCTCTTTACTATTTCTTCTTTTTTTAGTACAATTAGAACAAAATGAATTAAAGAGAGGGTGTTTGTTTTGAAGAGAACCATAACCATACTTTCCTTTGTTATGCTCGTAATGGTTTTGGCGCTCTCCGGCTGTAAGAAGGAGGCCGAAGTTTCGGATAATTCCTGGGAAGAAATAAAAGAGAGAGGTGAATTCGTTTTAGGTCTCGACGACAGTTTCCCGCCGATGGGTTTCCGGGATGAAAACGGGGAGATTGTCGGTTTCGATATTGACCTTGCCAAAGAAGTCTGCTCCCGTCTGGGGATCGAACTGATCCTGCAGCCGATTAACTGGAGCGCTAAAGAACAGGAACTTAACACAAAAAATATCGACTGTATATGGAACGGACTCACGATTACCCCGGAACGGGAGGAAGTTATCCTCTTTACCAAGCCTTACATGAAAAACCGCCAAGTTCTAGTGGTTAGAGCTGATGCCGGCTATACCACGCTCGCTGATTTTGCCGGCAAGAAGTTGGGGATTCAGGCCGGGTCCAGTGCCAATGATGCCCTGGACAATGCGAAGGAGTTCAAGGCCTCTCTGGGCCAGGTCGTTGCCTTTGATGACAATATGACCGCGCTGATGGATCTGGAGCAGGGCGGGGTCGATGTGGTACTGATGGACGAGATTGTCGCCCGCTTTTATATCCAGCAACGCAGTAAGAACTATAGGGTGCTTGATGAGGCGCTGGCCGGTGAGGAGTACGGTGTTGGTTTCCGCAAAGAAGACCGGGAACTGATGGAAAAATTTGAAGAGACCCTCATCGCCATGGCTGAAGATGGGACAATGGCCGCCATTTCCGAACGGTGGTTTGGAGAAGATATTACGGTTATTAATAAATAAACCAGCGATTACAACCTGTTTTCTTGTGTGCATACGACCGGAAAAAGGGTTGTGAGTTTCCGTAGATACGGTTGGGCTCATAACCCTTTTCCTCTGAAAGACCGGCCCTTAAAGGAGATTTTGCCATGTCCATTTTTCAAATGCCGACAAATGCTATAAAATTGATGACGCTTCTTTTTAACGGAGTACTGGTCTCACTGCAGATTTTCTTTTTGACGCTCCTTTTTTCCCTACCGTTGGGCCTGCTGACCGCGCTCGGAAGAATGTCGTCGCATAAATGGATCAGTTATCCCATAAGACTATATATCCTGATCATGCGGGGCACGCCTTTGTTGCTGCAGTTGATCTTTTTTTACTTTGCCCCCTTCTATATGTTGCCGCCGGGTTTTCGGTTTAGCCTGCCCCGTTTTACCGCGGCGATTATCGCATTTTCCTTGAATTATGCGGCTTATTTTGCCGAGATTTACCGCGGGGGGATCGAATCGATCCCCGTCGGGCAGTATGAAGCCGCCGCCGTTTTAGGTTTTACACGAACACAGACGTTTTTCAAGATCATCCTGCCGCAGGTGGTCAAGAGGATTCTTCCGCCGATCAGCAATGAAGTAATAACCCTGGTAAAGGATACCGCTTTAGTCCAGATCCTTGGGATCTCCGAACTCTTCCGTGTCGCCAAGAACGAATCTTCCCGGATTTTTTCGACAACGCCCCTTTTTGCTGCCGGAATGTTTTACCTCTTCCTCAATTGGATCGTGACAAAAGTCTTTGAAAAAGCCGAGAAAAAGTTGAGTTATTACAGGTAGGAGGCGTGTGTTATGCAAATTTTAAAGGTGGAAAACCTTTATAAAAGCTTTGCCGGGAGCGGAGAGGTAGTTACCGATGTTTCCTTTGAAATCAACGAGGGAGAAGTGATCGCCGTTATCGGGCCCTCCGGTTCCGGAAAAAGCACCTTGTTACGCTGCCTGACCCTTTTGGAGAGGATCAACCACGGGACGATCAAGGTGGCCGGGGAGACCATGGTCGAGACTACTCCGCAGGGCCGTGTGGTCTACGCCTCCGAAGAGCAGTTGCGGAAGATCCGTTTGCGTCTGGGCATGGTTTTTCAAAACTTTAATCTCTTCCCCCATTTTTCCGTAATGCGCAATATTACCGAAGCCCCCATCTATGTGCGGGGCCTTTCGCCGGCAGAAGCCAGAGAAGAAGCGGAGAAGTTGTTAGCAAAGATTGGCCTGACTGATAAGGCCGACGCTTACCCCTATCAACTCTCCGGCGGTCAGAGCCAACGGGTGGCGATCGCCAGGGCTTTGGCGATGAAACCGGATATCCTCTTTTTTGATGAGCCCACCTCCGCCCTGGATCCCGAGTTAACCGGTGAGGTGTTGAAGGTCATCCGGCAGTTGGCGGCCGAGCGCATGACCATGCTGGTGGTCACCCACGAAATGGCTTTCGCCCGTGATGTGGCCGACCGGGTGATCTTTATGGATAAAGGACAGGTTGTCGAGGAAGGCACCGCAGAACAGATCTTCGGTGGTCCCGAAAACGAACGGACCAGGAATTTCTTGCGGAACTTCAATGCCAACCATAAATTGGATTGACTCGCAACCGGCAACAATTGCCACCGGCCAAGCCCGAACCTTTTTCATGCGGCAACGTTATAATTGGACAGGAGAATCGCGGGCATACGCCGGGAACTAATGCCAACGGCTATACCTGTTCCTCTGTTTGACGGAGGCACGCGGAACAAAGGAGGCGCCGGTTTGCGACAGCGTGTAATCATCCTTGTTTTCCTTGTCCTGGCCCTTGTTGTGGCGGGCTTTGTTCTTAATAATCATTTGCAGACGGCCAGGGAGAAAAAGATCATGGCCGGATTTACCGTTCTTATGGCCGCTGAGGAACTCACTGTGGCACAGGTGTCAGCGTATTTGGATGAATATATAAATACCGTCGCCAAGGAGAAGGCGGCAACCATGGTGCTTGGGCTGGAACAGGTGCAACAGAGAAACCTGGCCCGGTGGCAACAGCGGTATGAAGATGAAGATCTACAGATGGATCTGATGGAGATTTACGGGGACCGCTGGTCGCCGCAGGAAATCCTCAAGCGCGCGCAGGCGCGCGGTGTGGATGGGAAGTTACGGGAGTTATTACAGGAGACCATAGAAAACGGGTATAAGGTGGAGACCACGGAAGGTCAGTATTTCCCGGTCATCGATTATACCTTCTACCGGAGGTACCATGCAGCCGTTCCCCCAGAGATCACCGCCTACCTTGAGATCATGGCGGTCGAGTCGGAGGACCCCCCGGTGAAGGACGCCGCGCTGCTCATCGGGTGGGATGAGATCCTTCGCCGGGCTGCCAACCAGGAACGGTTCCTTCGTACCTACGGTGCTCAGGCCTGCGGCAAACAGACCGGCAACGGGCAGGGGTACGGGGAGTACAGAACCTTAATAGTCCAGGGTGTCAGGGGGTTGCTAAAACGCTATCTTGGTTTTGCTCTGTACGGCTGTGATAACACCCCCCTCTTCGACTACTGGACCAGGGAGATGAACCCTAAAGCCCGGCGGGCCTATGAGGAATACCTGTCGCAGGCAGGGGATGGCGAGTTTTCCGCGCAGATAAGAGCCTATTTGGGCGTATTGGCAGAAAATGATTACCGGTTGACACCTGCGGTGGACGCTTACAGGAAACAGGTACTCTCCGCGTGGTAAAAGCCCTGTGTTCACAAGGGCGGATGCGGATAAGCGCGTATATACGGCATAAGCCGGTCGCCGGTGTAAAAGCGGGATAAAAAATACCGCCAAGGGGGAAGTAACCGGGGGGAGAAATAAAAGAGGCTGCCAAAGGAGCCTCTTTTTTGCGCGTCCAAGCGTTGCGGCACATAGGCCGCTCGCAAAGGCGCCCGTATAACCATGGAAACGGGTTTGTTCAGCCATTACCTTGTGGTACCGGGATACAGATCCTCCGCCCGACCTGCAGGCTGTTGGGATCAATACCCGGGTTGGCGAGGATAATCGCGTTGACCGTGGTACCGAAGCGCTGGGCCAAGGCGAAGAGGGTATCGCCGGCCCGGATCGTGTAGATGGTGCCATTGGGACATTCGACAGGCGGCGGTACCGGGATACAGATCTGTTGCCCGATCTGCAGCCTGTTCGGGTCCACTCCCGGGTTGACGTCAATTATTGCCTGTACGGTGGTGTTAAAGCGGTTGGCGAGGCTGAAGAAGGTATCGCCGGCCCGGATCGTATAGATAAAACCGCCCGGGCAAAACCCCGGTCCCGGTCTTGGAGCGGGAACACAGATCTGTTGCCCGATCTGCAGCCGGTCCGGATCCACATTGGGGTTTGCGGCAATCAGGGCGTTAACGGTGATCCCGAAACGCCGGGCAATGCTGAAGAAGGTGTCACCGGCTCTGATCGTATATAGGAAGCCTCCCGGGCACTCTCCGGGCGTAGGCGCCACCGGGATGCAGATTTGCTGACCGATTTGAAGGTTGTTCGGGTTGACACCCGGGTTGGCATTCATGATCGCCTGTACAGTAGTGTTAAAACGGGCGGCAAGACTAAAAAAGGTGTCCCCGGGCCGGATCGTGTAAACGGTTCCGCCGGGACATGGTACCTGAGAAGAAAAGATATTATTCAAAAGACATCACCCCTCCTTTATAGAGCCATGTATTAACATATGTAAAACATGGCGTGGAGGGGCGGGCCGTAAGGCAGAATCTCATGATAAATAATAATAAAATGGAGGGAGTAATCTTGGATTACAAGGCAAAACTCAGAGAGTACATAGACCTTAACAATTTGCAAGCTGAACATTTTGAATTTGAAGCATCTTGCCATACGGTTGAAGAGGCGGCAAAAGCTGTCAATGCTTCCATTGATGAGCTTGTCAAAAATGTCTGTCTCATCAGTGAAGACGGCCGTTTGATCGTAGCCATTGTCAAAGGGGAAGACCGGGTAAGCACTTCGCGGGTGGGTAAAATCTTAAACACCGAACGGCCGCGTTTGGCAAATGCGGATGAGATTTTGAGGTATACTGGATATCCGGCAGGCGGGGTCCCTTCTTTTGGGTATCCGGCGATTTTTTTAATTGATACAAAAGTGACAGAATCAGCCCATGTCTATACGGGGGGAGGAACACCGAACTCATTGGTGAAAATCAGCACGGCTGAACTATTAAAGGCTAATAAAGGGCAGGTTGTCCGGGTAAGAAAATAACTGTGCGCACGGTTTTAAAACCGCGCGCGCTATCACTTGACCAGCGGAATAAAAGCGCCGTACCCTTCCTTCTCCATTTCAGCCAGGGGGATAAAGCGTAGTGCCGCGCTGTTGATGCAGAAACGCCGGCCGCCCTTTTCCGGTGGGCCGTCGTCAAAGACATGCCCGAGGTGGGAATCGCCGATCTTGCTGCGTACCTCGGTCCGTTCCATACCGGCGCTGAAGTCCTTCCGGTAGGTGACTGCCCCGGGGTCAATGGGCCGGGTGAAACTGGGCCAACCCGTACCCGAAGCGAATTTATCCTTCGAACTGAAGAGGGGTTCGCCGGTGACCACATCCACATAAAGGCCGGGCTCATAATTATCCCAGTAGGGGTTGGCGAAGGGCGGTTCGGTCCCGTTGCGCTGGGTCACCTCATACTGCAGGGCGGTGAGCTTCTTTTTGATCTCTTCCGGCGAAGGTTTCCGGTAGCCGGCAGAAGGGAATACGCTGCAAGTTGCCAGGCCGAGATCCACGTGGCAATGGGCGCCCGGGTTTTTCTCCAAATATTTCTGGTGGTACTCCTCAGCCGGGTAGAAATTGGTCAGTGGCAGCACCTCAGTGGCCACCGGTTTTTGGTATTCCTTTTGCACCCTGGCGAGGACGGAACGGATGACCGGAAGATCCTCAGGGTCCCGGTAGTAAATACCCGAACGGTACTGGGTGCCCACGTCGCTTCCCTGGCGGTTATGAGTAGTGGGGTCAATGATCTGGAAAAAATGATGCAATAGCTGGGCTAAACTTACGTCTTGCGGATTATATACGACATGAACGGTTTCCGCATGTCCGGTATTGCCGGAACAGACCTCTTCATAGGTGGGGTTCTCTGTCTTGCCGTTGGCGTAACCGGCGGTTGTTGCCACTACGCCGTGGACCCGGGAAAAATAAGCCTCCACACCCCAAAAACACCCCCCGGCCAGCCAGATTTCTTTACGGGTTTCGTTTTTGTCACCGGTTGTCTTGTCGGGATTTAACGGTGAGATTTGCTTCAAGATCACTCATCCTTTTCCTCATCTATTTTTTCCTTTGCCGGAGATGATCATACAGAATATGCAGGGGCAGGCTTATTCCTGCCCGGTATCGCCCTGTCCGTGCCAAAAACGGGCGCGTGCGATACCCCCGGTTGTGATTACGGGATTTTCTGTCCTCATCCGGAGTGTTTCGCGATCGCCTTTCCCAGCCTTTTGATCCCTTCTTCAATCATTGCCGGTTCAATGTCGGAGAAGGAAAGCCGCATGTAGGAGTAGCCGTCTTGAGGGTCGGCAAAGAACGCGGTCCCCGGCACAAAGGCCACCTTCTCTTTGACGATGGTTTTCTCCAGCAACTCCTTGCTGTTCAAACCGTCCGGCAATTTTACCCAGAAGAAAAAGCCTCCCCGCGGCGTAAACCAGGAGGTCTCCGCCGGGAAGTACTTGTCCAGCGCTTTGCCCATGGCCTCCAGCCGCTCATGGTAAAACGGTTGCACCCTGCGGGCCTGGGTTTCAACCAGCCCTTTTTCCCCGGCCCGGGTAATGATCAATTGCCCGATGGTACTGGCCGCCAGGTCCGCGTCTTGCTTGGCTCGGCTTAGCAGGTCAATGAAGGAGCGGGGAGCGCAGACCCAGGCCACGCGTAACCCGGGAACAAAGAACTTGGAAAAGGTGCCGAGCAGGATCACCCGGTTTTCTTGATCGTGTTTTTTTATAAAGTCCAGTCGTTCATTGTAATAATTTAACTCACTGTAGGGGGTATCCTCCAGGATGTAAAAATTATATTTTCCGGCCAGGTCCAGGATTTTTTTTCTCTTCTCCGCCGACAGGCGGGCCCCGGAAGGATTGGAATAATCGGGGACCAGGTAGATGTATTTTACCGGCCGGCCTTGACCCACGGTTTTTTTGAGCGTTTCTTCCAGGTGGCCGATGCTGATCCCGTCTTCTTCCATATTGATACCGGTAACCCGGGCCTGATAGCTTTTGAGGGCGCCAATCCCTCCGACATAGCCCGGTTTTTCCACCAGTACCGGGTCGCCGGGGTCCACCAAAACTTTGGCGATAAGATCCAAAGCCTGCTGGGACCCGCTGGTGATGATCAGCTCCTCCCGGCTGGTTTTGATCCCCCGCCGGGAAAGGAATTCCACGATATAATCCTTGAGGTCATTGCGCCCTTCAGTGCTGCTGTACTGAAAGACCTGCCGGGGTTCTTTCGCAAAAAGCTCAAGGACGATCTCTTTAAGTTCTTCCAGGGGGAAGATATCCGGAGAAGGGATCCCCCCGGCAAATGAGATGATATCATCCCTGCCCACCAGGCGCATCAAATCGCCCAATTCGCCTCCAGCCATTGTGCCGACTCTCTCCGCATAATACTCCTTCACCGCTATACCCTCCTTAACCAAGTCCATATCAAAGCTACTATTACTATTATCGCCATTTTAATACAAGCCCTTGATTTTCGCAAGTTAAAAAGGGGGGACAGGTTGATTGTTTGGCAATTCCTTACCTTACTTTTACCGGCCGCCAGAGGAAGCCTGCGGGTTAACCCAACGGGTTAACCCATAGGGTTGAAAAGGAACAGGTGGGCTTTAAAGGGAAACTCCGGAAAAAGACGAATAATTATGACAAGCGGCCGGTTATGGCCGGCAGTGACACCGGGCCGGCGTGCCGCCCACAGAAAACAAATGTACAAATGAATCCGGAAGATGAGGAGTGAATCGGGAAGATGAGAAGGGTCGCTTTCTTTTTGGCCGGGGCCGGCCTCTTCCTCATAATTCTGGTGGTTGCCGGTTTTCATTGGCCGGTCACACCGGTTATTACGGTCAGTAATGACCTCCCTGTTGCCGGGGTAAGGGTAGAGGAGGCCCCGGCGCGGTTTATTAAGAAAAACAGGATCACCGTTCTTCCCCACGAATTTTCCGGGGAGGAACTGGCGGCGGTCTCCTGGGTCTGGGGTCGCTACCGGTTGGTCTTCACCCGTCCGGGTTGCCGGGAAGCGGCGGTTACCGAAAAAATCACCCCGTTGGCCAGGGAGATCCCTGTCAATTGGGAACTTTACCGGTATGAGCTGTTGCTGGAGGTTGACCCGCACGCCCCGGGGGAGGCGGATAGCGTGGAACTGGTCCTGAACGGCGAACCGGTTACACCCGGCCGCTTGGAGCTGCCTTACGGGGAATACGAGCTGAAAGTGGGCGGGGCGGGAATCAAACCCAAAACCATAACCTTCTTTTTGGAGGAAGACACCCAGCTGCATTTTAAGACCGATCCCGCGGGTTCCCTGCTTACCCAGGTAAAAACAGTGAAAGTTGGGATCCAGCCAAAAGGGATGGCCTTTTCCAATGACGGCCGTTATCTTTTCATCGCCCTTTTGGGAGAGGCGGCGGTGGAGGTTATCGACGGCGAGACCCTGGAAAAGATCGGCCGGATCGTACCGGCGGAATCGCGCTTCCGCAAGGGAGGGTTTGTGGAGATCGGGGTTTCGCCCGCCGGTGACCAGGTGGTAGCCAGCAAGATGGAGACGGCCACGGTTCATTTTATTCCCTTGTCTGGTGCGAACCGCCTGGAGATAACTGAGCATTTGGCCACCGGCGGCACCTGGTCAAAGGTGATCGCCTTCTCGCCGGCCGGAGATCTTTTTGCCGTTTCCAATTGGGTCTCTGAAGACGTCTCCGTCTTTTCTTATCCGGAAAAGGAGCTCGTCGCCAAGGTTAAAATCCCCGGCATCCCCCGGGGATTGGCCTTTACCGGCGGGTCGCTTTTTGTGACCAATTATTCCACCGGCGCCCTGCACCGGATCGATACCGGCAGTTGGCAACTGGTGGAGAGTATCGCCGCCCCCGGCCGCGGGGCTCTCCGCCACGTAGTGGCCGGCCAAGACCCGAACCTGCTTTTTGCCTCGGATATGAGGCGGGCTTGCGTTTACATATACAACCTGAAAGCCGGGAAGATTGAGGCCGAAATCCCGGTGGACAAGAACCCCAATACCATTGCGCTCTCTCCGGACGGCCGCTACCTTTTTGTTTCCTGCCGGGGGCCGAACGCGCCCGAGACTTACCTGGCCAGGAGTCCGCGGTCCGGGGAACTCCATGTCATTGAGACAGTAACCCGCCGGGTGGTGGATCGCCGGGTCCTCGGCAACCAGCCGACGGCCTTGGCTGTGCATCCTTCCGGCCGTTATCTTGCGGTCTCCAACTTCCGGGATAACAATATTGAATTCTACCGGATTGACGGGGAGAGGGAGGGGACCGGGACCGGAGCCGGGGCAAATAATTAAAACCCGGCGGAGGATTGACAGGCCGGAACATAATTAACGACCGGGGACCCGGTTTACGGACTAACAGGCCGGAACTTGGTTGATGAACCGGAACCCCGGTTAGTCTTCAAACCCTGCCGGCATGGCGGGGACCGCCACCCCTCTACCCCAATCCACCGGCTCGGCGGACATCTGGAAAACCAGTTTGCCCCCATCTTTTATCTCGCTATGTCGGAGCCAGTTTTTATCATACTCCTTGCCGTTGAGGGTAAGCGCGGCAACGTATATGTTTTCTTCAGAGGCGTTAATCCCCTCCACCACCAATTTCTTACCGTTTTCCAACTGAATGGTGCATTTCTTAAAGAGCGGCCCGTTGATCAGGTAGAGATCCTGTCCGGCTACGGGGAAAAAACCCAGGGCGGAAAAGATATACCAGGAGGACATGGCGCCGCTGTCCTCGTTGCCGGGATAACCCTCCAGCGTCCAGTGGGCCATGGATTTTCTCACGTAATAAGAGGTGAGGTCGGGCCGGAGGGCGTAATTAAATAACCTGGCCACCAGGAAAGAGGGTTCATTCCCCAGGTCAATCAGGTTATTCTCAAAGGCATATTTCGTCCTGGCCACAAACTTCTCCGGGCCTCCCATCAGTTGGTTCAGTCGGTGGACATCATGGGGGACGTAATAGGAATAGGTCCAGGCCGAACCCTCATAAAAGAACGTCCCGTCCCAGGTATACCAT
>JAAYIC010000081.1 GCA_012735195.1 Bacillota bacterium | reverse complement strand
GCTTTCGACCACTCAGCCATCTCTCCTTAATCAGCAAGGGCGGTCCCTGCTACTTCAAATTTTACACGGTGTTATCCAAAAGGTCAAGGGTTTTTCCGCAATCGTAAAGAACCCACCCTCCTGGCCTGGAAAAAACCTCTCAATAAGGCCTGGGCTTCTGCAGCCAGTACGCCCCCGGTGACCGCCAGGCGGTGGTTAAGGCGTTCATCCTGGACCAGGTTGAATAGGGAAGCAGCCGCCCCCGTCTTGGGGTCAAAAGCCCCGAAAACCAGCCGGTCCAGACGGGCGTTGACCAGCGCCCCGGCGCACATGGGACATGGCTCCAGAGTCACATAAAGGGTCATCCCGTCCAGCCGCCAGCTGCCCCGTTTTTCCGCCGCCGCCCTTAATGCCAGGATCTCCGCGTGGGCCGTCGGATCCTCCAAGGTCTCCCGGAGATTGTAGGCGCGGGCATAGATCTCTCCCTCATAAACAACCACCGCCCCCACGGGTACCTCATCCAGGACCAAGGCTTTCTTCGCCTCTTCAACAGCTGCGGCCATGAATTTTTCATCCAAATTCCGGTCCACCGTTTTTCACCCCAAATCAGATCCTCCGGCAATACTTGCCGCCCTGAGGAACTAAGGCCACCGGCCCCGGCAACCGCACTGTACCAGACGGCGCCGTACCCGACGGCGCCAGCCGGCGGCAATCCCCGGCTGCCTCAATTCTCCTCTCAACCGTCCTGTGCTTCTTTTTTTTCGTTCTCTTCTCCTTCTTCTCCTCCCTGCCGCCGTTCAATCTCTGCCAGAAGATAATCCCGGACCGCGTAATAGGCGGGTTTCCGGTCGTACCAGGAGTCAAAGAGGAGAGGCGCGCCATAATTTTTATCCCAGCTGTTAATCCAGGAATGACCGTCATCGACGCCCCAAAACAGCACGGCATCACAGGCCGGGTGTTCCAGGGCGACTTTAATAATCCGTTCGTACTCTTTGGCCTGCAACGTCAGTTTCTCAGGAGTGACGGGTTTTTTGATCCTGATATCCACCTCGGTGAATTGCACCCTCAGCCCCAGCCCGGCAAAACGGTCAAGACTTGCTTTCAGCTCTTCTTCAGAGGGTACGTTCCCGCAGACGAAGTGCCCCTGGAACCCGACGCCGTCGATCTTCACCCCTTTACCCTGCAAATCTTGGATTAAAGCATAGACCGCATCTTGTTTCCTGCTTTTCCGCTCGATCCCGTAGTCGTTATAAAAGAGGAGGGCATCCGGGTCGGCTTCGGCCGCCGCCCGGAAGGCGATCTCAACCCAGTCTGCGCCGATAGACCGCTCCCAGACCGAATTACCGCGGCGGGGATTCTCGCCCGTCTGCCCCGTAAGGTCGTCCCGGATCACCTCGTTCACCACGTCCCATTCCCGGATCCGGCCCTTCCAGCGGCCGACAACCTTATTAATATGATCTTGTAAAAGGGAAATGGCCTCGTCCCGTGGGAAATTCCCGTTTTCGACCCAGGCGGGGACACTCTGGTGCCAGGACAGGGTATGGCCGCGGACCATCATCTTATTATTCTCCGCAAAATCAAGCAACTCATCGCCAGGCCGGTAATTAAAGGTCTCCCGGTCCGGACGGATGGTCCCCCACTTCATGGTGTACTCCGCCACCACGGCGTTGAACTCCCGTTTCAGTGTCCTCATATACTGCGAATTGTTTGGAAAGGTCTGGGAGCCGTAACCAACCGCCGTCCCGATATAAAAATTGAGCTGCTCCGCTAAATCCCGCAGGTACGGAGGGGTAATATCAATTTTCACCGGTTTCCCGCATCCGGGCATCCCTGCAACCAGGACCACTGCCATGATCGCTACGAAAATCAGGCCAAAGACTCTACGCCTCATCATCATGAAGCACCTCCTGTTATTCTTGGCGTATACGGAACTGACGGAAGGACGGCTCCCGGCTGAAACGGAATGAAGTAAAAAGAAACCTGTGGGCGCACCAACGTGCGCCCACTGAATCTTTATCCTTCCGATGGACGGTAATAACGGCAACGGTTTAGCAGGGGATTGTTTCCCCCGTTTCTTCTAAATTACTCTTCTGCTCCTTTTCTGCCG
>JAAYIC010000070.1 GCA_012735195.1 Bacillota bacterium | reverse complement strand
TTTATCCGCTTATAGTGGTTGTATACCGCCACCGACAGAGTCTTTTTTGCCTCTTCCTGCCCGATGACATACTGGTCCAAAATCGCTTTGATTTCTTTGGGTTTGGGGAGATTCCCCATGTCCAGGGAAACCTCATCGTTCAATTCCTCGTCAATTATTTCGTTGCAGAGTTCAATACACTCGTCGCAGATGTAGACACCGGGACCGGCGATTAACTTTTTCACCTGTTCCTGGGCTTTCCCACAAAAAGAGCACTTCAATTGCCCTTTTTCATCGCCGAACTTAAACATCCCTTACCACCTCTTTCTCGAAGGAATGAACTCCAAGGTCTTCCCTTTCCGTACCCAATATTACCGCCGTTTCCCACGGCCGTCCGAAATTTTTACAGTGGCTGCAATCAAAGCCGCCTTTACGTCCGCTGGTAAAAGATCTCATCAATAAGGCCGTATTTCTTGGCTTCCTCCGCACTCATCCAAAAGTTTCTATCTACGTCCCTGCTTATTTTCTCCAAAGGCTGGCCGGTATGCTTGGCAAGGAGATTATTGGTAATCTCGCGCAAATTAATAATCTCGCGCGCCTGGATCTCAATATCCGCGGCCTGCCCTTCCGCTCCGCCCAACGGTTGGTGGATCATCACTCTGGAATTGGGCAGAGCGTACCTTTTCCCTTTGTCCCCGGCCGCCAACAGCAGGGCGGCCATACTGGCGGCAATACCCATGCAAATCGTCGCCACCTTTGGCTTAATATACCGGATGGTATCGTAAAGGGCCAGTCCGGAATAGACTAACCCGCCGGGGCTGTTTATATAGATAGAAAAAACTTTCTCCGGATCTTCGCTCTCCAAAAAAAGCAACTGGGCGATGACCAGGTTGGCCACAGCGTCGGTAATTGGGCCGCCGATAAAGATTATCCGATCCTTTAATAACCGGGAAAAAATATCATAGGCCCGTTCTCCACGGTTGGTCTGTTCCACTACAATTGGGACGAGATTCATTTCTCCACCGCCTTTCCATTTTCTTCAACAAGAACCGGTTCTGCCTTCTCCACAAGAAAGTGGATTATCTTTTCTTTCAAAAGGTTGGTCCTGATCCCGTCGGTTAGAAGCTCTTCCTGCCTTTGACGGTCCCGTTTTGTCATTTTTTCCAAATGAAGACGGAAAACCTCTTTCCGCTCATTAATTTCTTCCTCCGTAACTGTAATTCCTTCCTTATCGGCGATAGAAAAGAGCACCAACTCGGTTTTGATTTTTTTCTCCGCCGTTGGCCGCAGCTCTTTTATAAACTCTTCTTTACTCTTTTTTACTCCTTCAAGATACTGCTCTAATTTTATCCCCCGGTGAGCCAGATCATGCTCAAATTCGTGCAACAGATGGTCCACTTCCCGTTGGAGCAGGGTTTCGCTCACAGCGACTTCGCTTCCGGCAACCACCTGTTCAACCACGGCGCGTTGAAACGCTCTCTCTGCTTCATGCTCCGCCTGGCTTTGCAGCCCCTTCCGGACGGCCTCCTGCAACTCGGCAACATTCTCCCCCAGCCTAAGGCTTTTGGCAAACTCATCGTCAATGGCCGGGAGTTCCCTAACCTTAATTTCATGGAGCGTAACCTTGAAGGTGGCATTCTTGCCGGCCAAGTCCGGCCGGGAAAGATCCTCCGGGAAATCCACCTTGATCTCTTTCTCTTCACCCACCCGCATCTCCTGGAGCTCCTTCTCGAACTCCGGAAAGAACCTGCCGGCGCCGATCTCCAGTAAAAATCCTTGGGCTGCCCCGCCGGGGAAAGGCTCCTCGTCTATATAACCGTCAAAATCAATCAGTACAAAGTCTCCTTTTTCCGGTTTCTCTTTTTCAACCGTTACCAGTTCTGCGTATTGCTGCTGCAGGCGCCGGATCTCTTCCTCCACCCGTTCATCAGTAATCTGGACGGTCTCTTTTTTCACCTGCAACCCCTTATACTCTCCCAATTTTACTTCGGGTAATACTTCAACTTCGGCCTTGAAAACAAACTCCTTCTCTTCCTCCAGCTTTTGCTCGATTTCCAACTCGGGTTCGGCGACCGGGTGAAGTTTATGCTCTTGCAAAGCCTGAAGATAACCCTGGGAGACCAACCCTTCCATCGCTTCCTGGTAAAGAAAGTCTCTCCCCACCCGTTGCTCTATAATATGCCGTGGAATTCGCCCCGGACGAAAGCCGGGGATTGAAAGTTTATTCCCGATCTGCCTGCAGGCTGCTGTCACAGCGGCCTCCACCTCCTGCGGGCTGGCAATAACTTCCAAGGATACCCGGTTGTTTTCTAGTTTTGTCAGGTTGGACTCCATCTATACTTCCTCCCCCTGTAGCTACAATATATGAATTTCTTCTTCTGCTATTGCCCGTCAGCCGGCAGGTTGTTGACGGTGAATGAGGGACCGATAAAACCTTGAGTCTTATCGGCCTGCAAAAAAGGATACTACGAAACTACCCCAAAGAAAATCTCGTTTAATTTTACCCTTAATAATCTGCAGTGTCAAGAAGAGACGCAAAATTTTACCACACTGATAAAAAACAGGCCCCTCATGTATAAAGGACCTTCCCGGTATTTTTTTGATGGTGCGAGAGAGGGGACTTGAACCCCTACGGTTGCCCACCAGATCCTAAATCTGGCGCGTCTGCCGGTTCCGCCACTCTCGCATTTTTTCTAAGTTTATTATACCCCAACCACACTCGATCGTCAACGCTTATTTCTAAAAATTACCAGCCTACAGGCTTCATAAGACTTCTCACCCCGGCAATGGCCCCCGTTATCCTCCGGGTTCTCCGGCGGGGAAAAAGGGAAAGCGGCGAAGTTAAAAAATTCATTAATTTTCTTTTGCAAAGAAAAGTTCCGCCCAACCGTCACATGGTCTATCTGCGGGCGGCGAAGATAAGTTAGAAACGCTGTTTCCGCCCGGAGAGATACTCCTCCACCTCCCCGGTGGCTCTGGTATTAAAGACATCTTCCCGTTCCAGCCAGCCCTTGCGGGCCACCGGCAGGTGGCTCCTGGCCAGGTTCAGCTCGTGCGGGCTGTGGGCGTCCGGGTTGACAGCGATCAAGACCCCCATCTCCTTGGCCCGGCGGATCCAGGTCCAGTCCAGATCCAGACGGTAGGGGTTGGCGTTAAATTCAATAATAACCCCCTTCTCCACCGCCTTGGCCAGCACCGCTTCCAGGTCCACCTCATAGGGGGGCCTTTCCAAAAGGAGCCGGCCGGTGGGGTGGCCAAGCATGGTCAGGTACGGGTTTTCCATGGCCTTGAGGATCCGTTTGGTCATCTCATCCCTGTCCATGCTGAAATGGGAGTGGACCGAGCCGATGACAAAATCCAACTCCCTCAACACTTCAGGGGTGTAATCC
>JAAYIC010000056.1 GCA_012735195.1 Bacillota bacterium | reverse complement strand
GGCGTTAATTCCCGGCAGTATGGGGACCAGGTCCTGGGTGATAACGGCAACACCGGAGATCCACCGGACCTTAAACTCGGTTAACCATGGGGCGGGCCGGGTAATGAGCAGGACAAAGGCGCGGGGGAAAAAGGGTGATGCGGCCCTCATTACTTGGGAGGATTTTTACGCCTCCACCAAAGAAAGGGGGATCCTGGTTGCCAGCGGGACCGGATCGGACCTTCGTGACGAAGCGCCGGGCGCCTATAAAGATTCGGACGAGGTCATCAGAACGATGGTTAAAGCCGGCCTGGTAACCCCGGTGGCCGCCCTGAAGCCCTTGGTGGTGCTGAAAGGATAACCTTAACAGCCTGCCGGAAATTACCGTTAAAAAATCTTCTCTTTTCTTCATAAAACTGCTCTCCCCGGAGAAGACTGTAAATCGTTGGTGAAAACAGACCGAGGGGGGAAAAGAGTGCTTAGTAACCAACAACTACAGTCGGCGTTGGGACAAATGAGCCAGCTTTGCAGCCAGTTGCGGCAGGCGGAACAGAGAAACGCCCAACTATTGCAGCAATTGGTCCAGGCGGAGCAAATGGCCCAGCAGCAATTAAACCAGATCGAGGGAAGTATCTCCCAGTTGATACAGAGCATGCAGAGCTGAGGGTGTACGCAGGTGGCGCGCGAGTATGCGCGTGGATATACCGACGCGGCGCAGAATGACGCAAGAGGCCAAACCTCCCGTTTTGAACCTTCGGGTTTGGCCTCTTTTGTAAGGGGGAGAGGAAAAATGGACCAAACAAACGTACTGAACGTAGGGATCATCGGGGCCGGGATGGCTTTTGAACGCTTGCACCTCCCGGCCTATCAGGAATTGGGTGATAAATTCCGGATCACAGCCCTTTGCGACTTGGATCGAGAAAAAGCCAGGGCCTGGGCCGAACGGCTTGGGCTTTCTGAGGAAGACGTCTACAGCGATTACCGGGAGCTGGCCGGCAGGGACGACCTGCAGGTGATTGATATCATGGTCCCGATTGAACTTAATTATAAAGTCACCGCCGGGGTGGCGGAGGTTGTTTCCAGGAAACACAAACCGCCGGCGATTATCGGGGAAAAGCCGTTGGCGCCCACTTTGGAACAGGCAAAAGCCCATATGGGGCTGGCAAAAAAATATGGGATCCCGATTCTAATAGCTGAGAACTACCGTTATAACGAGGACGTCAATATCCTCCGGGATCTGGTGCGGGAGGGACACACCGGGGAGACCGCTTATTTCCTTTACCACCGGGTGCAGGACTTCCCTGCGGAGATGCGCCAGGATACTTTTGCCGCCAAAGAGTGGCGGCAACATCCGGAGTTCCCCGGCGGGATCTTTTATGACAGCGGCGTCCATGATATGGCGGCCCTCCGCCACATTTTCGGCGGGATCGATGAGGTTTTTGCCTTTGGCCGGCATCAGGATTCCACCCTGGGCCAATTGGCGGTAGTACAGGTGAATTTGCGTTTCCTGAGCGGCCTGACCGGCCAGTATACATTCTATGCCGGCGGGCGGGAACTGATCGATCCTCCGGCAGGCTTTCGGATCATTGGGGATAAAGGCCAGATTTATCAGGCGGACAGATACTCGGGGGTAATCCACCTGACCTATGCCGACGGTTCGTCCAGGGAGATCTCCTACCACCCGCAGCGGGGGTTCTATAATGAACTCCTTAATCTCTACAATGCTTGTACCGGCAAGGAACCTATCGCCGTGACTCCGGAAATGGCTTTTGGCGACGCCAAAACCATCTTTGCCATTCTGGAATCACTGGCGGAAGGGGTTCCGGTTCCTGTAGACGAAAAACCGTCTTACACCCCTGATTACCAAAGCACTCACGGGCAGAAGGAAACGACGCAACCGCAGGATGTTGATTCCACAATATCCCAATGATATAATAATAGTAAACTTTGGAATAGAAAGGATATTTTATGGGGGGATTAATTTGAAGAGAGGATTGCTGGGCGGACGCGTGACGGCAATTGCCCTGCTGCTTGCCGCGGTGTTCTTGGCCGGTTGCGCAAAGATCCCCGAGCCGGACGGCCCGGATGACTCGTTATTAATCGGTGTGATTAATTTGGAGGCAAGGGGATACAGAGAAAAATCGGACATGCGCATTGACGGGGAGCATAGCAGAAATATCACAATCACCTTTTGTGATGTGATTACCGGTAAGGAATACAAAGTCAAAACGGGAGAGGCCGGATTATTCTGGAGTAATGAAATCCCCACAGGTAACTACTACCTCAAAACCTTACATTTTGAGCTGGAGCGTGATAATTATAAATATTGGATCCGGAGGGGGTTCTCGTCCGCGACACTACCAGTCAGACCCGGGAGGGTGACAAACCTCGGCGCCCTTCTCTGGTATTCCGATGCTGAAAAAGAGGAAGAACGGATCAGGCAAGTTAAAACCCCCGAGCAACTCCGCAACGAACTCCAGAGGAAATTCCCAGAGAGCGCATGGTACGAAAGGGAATGGATTTCGATTAAATTCTAATAAACTCCGAGTCCATTTTCCATATAAGACAGCGATTATCATCCGCAGCCGTTGCCGGTTTTCCGGCGCAGCCTGCGGATTTTTTTATAAGGTTTGCAACTTGGCAAATTTGTGGCAAATACCGTTATTGCAAAATTACCCTAAGCAAGCAGGCTGTTCCAGAATATATCCATGACGCACTATGACGGCATAATGATTTATGATTCAGTAGTAAAAATGAACTTTTTCCTACCCCGCCCCGTCTTATCAGCGAGAAGTAAAATCATGGAGAATTCCCGGAATACTTAAAATCAGGGGGGGAGAGAAAACCTACAGTGTAATCACAACTTGACAAATTTGTGACAAATACCATATTTATATTGACACGGTGAGATATTCCCGTTATGATATTTTTTGACTGAACGCCCGGTCGAGTCGGAAAGGAGGGTACCTGCTTGCCGAAAAATGAAAATTGCCGGCCGGTACAGGGAGAAGAAACAAAAGAGCGGATTTTGCAGGCTGCGGCGGAGGTCTTCGCCGAGAAGAGTTTTCATGCGGCCACGATTTCCGAGATTACCAACAGGGCGGGTGTGGCCAAGGGCACTTTATATTGGTATTTTCCAGGAAAAGAAGGGCTTTTTATCGGCATGATGGAAGAGGTCTTCTCCACGTTGTTGCAACGGGTGATGAAGATTAAAGATGATCCGGATTTGTCGACAAGCGAGAAGTTTCACCGGATTATCCTGGAATATCTACGGGTTTTTGGCGGTTCCCGCCTGGGGAAGGTGATTCTTAATAACATCCGCGAGTTTACCATGGAATTTCATTACAAGTTGCAGCAGTGGAACAAAGAGTTTTACCGCTTGAACCGGGCGCTCTTTGAAAAGGGTGTGGCTGAGGGTTTGGTACGGACCGATTGGGACATCCGGCAGATGGCAACGGCTTTAGCCGGCATAGTTATAGAGTTTGGAAAAGTGCATATGCTTGGAGAAAGCCGTTATTCGCTGGAAGAGTCGGCGGACTTCATTTATAGTCTCCTTTTTGAGGGAATAGGCGTCGATGAAAAAGTGCAGTAAATCCAGGTAAGAGTGGAAGACAGGGAGTGAGGAGAATGGGGATGAGAAAGAAAGAGACGGCAAGTTTCGGTCTTGTACTGCTTATCCTGGTCTTGTTTTTTTCACCGCCGGCGGCCGGCAGCGGCAATCCGCTGCGGATCAGCCTGGAAGAGGCGGTGACCATGGCTTTGGAAAACCGGATCAACCTGGGCGCCGCCGCAGCGGCGGTTACTGAAGCCGAAGCGAACCTGAAGAAGGCGGAGGCCGCCCGGTGGCCGGGCCTGACCTTGAGTGCAAGCGGGACCAAGATCAGTCCGGAACCGCCGACAATGGGTATGGCCGGTATTCCCAACCCGTACTATTCCACCGGGTTCACCTTGAGTTGGCCGCTTTATGCCGGCGGCAAGGTAAGCTCGGGGATTAAGATGGCCCGTCTTGGCCTGGAGGCCGCCCGGGCCGACTATGAAAAGCGGCGGGAAGAGGTAATCTCTGCAGCGGTCAATGGTTACGTGAATCTGTTAAAAGCCGAGGGGCTCCTGGAGATCAGCCGCAGGCAGGTGGAGATCGTCAAAGAACACCTGGAGATGGTGGAACTGAAGATGGCATTGGGAGCAGCCACGAAAACGGATCTCCTGGAGACCCGGGTCCGTCTCTCCCAGGCAGAACAGGGGTTGGCCCGTACGGAACACGGACGGGCTTTGGCGGAGATGAACCTTAAAAATCTGTTGGGTCTGACAGGGGACGAGGAGCTAATCCTGGCGGAACTTCCCGGGGTGGAAAAGGATTTCTCCCTTCCAGCTTTGGAAGAGGCGACCGGGACCGCCCTGGAGTGCCGGAAGGAATTGGTCGGCCTCCGGTATTACCTGGCGATCGCCGAGGAGAATTTAGAGATGGCCAAGGGGTTTTGGAAACCCACGGTGGCCCTGGTGGGGAGGTACGCGGAAGATCAGGGCAAATCCCCGGGATTTTCCGACTCTACTCTCACCGTAAGCCTGGGACTGGAGGCCTCGCTTTTCAGCGGCGGCGGCAAGCTGGCGGAGATTAAGGAGAAAGAAGCCGCGCTGGCAAAAGGAGAATACAATTACCGGCAGGCGGTGGAAGGCATCAAACTTGAGGTCAAGCAGAAACACCTGGCGGTTACAGAAAAACTGCACGGTCTGGAACTGGCCGTCCTCACCCTTCAGCAGGCGGAGGAGAACTATGAATTCACCCGCGCCAGGTATGAGTTGGGCGCCGCGCAGAACCTTGAGGTTCTAATGGCGCAGAACACCCTTTACCAGTGCCGGTTTGAAGAACTCTCCGCCAGCTACGACTACTTCCTGGCCGTAATGGAACTCTACCAAGCCATGGGGAAAATGGAGCAATTCCTTGAGGAGGTAAAGCCCGATGCGTAAAGGTTGGGTCATATTCTTTGTTATTCTGGTACTATTATTGGCCGGGGCAACGGTTGCTCTTCTCCGGCGCGGTGCCGGTGAAAATAAGCCCGCCGTAATGCCGGGGCCGGGGGCGATGATGGAATGGTCTGTTCCGGTAGAGACCACAGCGGTTCTCCGGGGCGATCTGGTCCGTACCGCCACCCTGAATGTGACATTCCTCCCGCAAAGCACCGTGCCGGTTATCCCGAAGGTCTCCGGGACCGTGGCCCGGGTCCATGTCAAAGTGGGCGACCGGGTCCGGAAAGGGGATGTCCTGTTCGAAATTGAGGATCGCCAGTACAGCCTGGGGGTAAAACAGGCGGAAGCGGCGAACCGGTCGGCAAAAGCCGCCGTTGGCCAGGCCGAACTGGCACTGGCCAATGCGGAAGAGGAACTTGCCCGGGCCAAGGAGTTATATGAACGGCAGATGATCTCCAAGCAACAACTGGACGCCGCCGGGTTGCAGTACGAGTCGGCCAAAGCCGGCTACCAGGCGGCGGTGGAAGGGGAAAAACAGGCGGCCATCGCCTTGGAAATGGCAGAACTCCAACTGACCTATACCCGGGTGACCGCGGAGATCGCCGGGACCGTCGCCGAGCTTAATGTGGAACAAGGCAGTGTCTGCGCACCGGGGACGCCGGCCGGGACGGTCATTGACCACAGCAGGATGAAGGCGAAGGTTTTTGTCCCGGAGACCCAGGTGACGCTCATCAAACCCGGGGATACGGTTACCCTGACGGCCAATGCCTGGCCGGGGAAGGTCTTTTCCGGGCGGGTTTTGACGGTGAGCCCCCTGGCCAGCCAGCAAAACCGGCAATTCCCCGTGGAGATTATTGTCGACAATGCCGGTGGAGAGCTGAGCGCCGGGATGCTTGGCAGTGTCACCCTGGTGACAGCGGTGGAAAAAGATGCTTTACTTATCCCTGCTGCCGCCGTCCTCTATGACGGCGCCCAAACCTATGCCTATGTGGTGGAGAACAACCGGGCGGTCCGGCGCGAAATCACCGTCAGCCTAGAAGGCCGGGAACAAGTTGCGGTCGCAACCGGTTTGGCTGAAGGGGATCTAGTGATCACCCGTGGCCAGCACCAGGTTAAAGACGGAACGTTAGTCGAGGTGAAAAAATGAACCTGCCAGATCTATCCATTCGTCGTCCGGTCACGATTGTAATGGTCTTTCTCTTGATTATCGTTTTAGGCGTGGTTTCCTTCAGCCGCCTGGATATGGCCCTGCTGCCGAATATGACTATCCCGGTGGCCGCGGTAATCACCACTTATGAGGGGGCGGGCCCCTATGAAGTTGAGAGCATGATCACCCGGCCGCTGGAGCAAACCTTGACCACCGTTTCCAATGTCACGGGGGTCACTTCGACAAGCGCCAGCGGGACATCGCTGGTGGTCTTGGAGTTTGACTGGGGCGTGGATATGGACTTTGCCCTGCTGGATGTGAGAGAAAAAATTGATATGATTAAAGGGTTCTTGCCGGACGGGGCCGAGGACCCGATGGTACTAAAATTTGACCCGTCCATGATGCCCATGATGAACCTGGCTCTCAGCGGCAAGGCCGGCCTGGCCAAGCTAAAGCAGATCGCGGAGGACGAGATCAGCCCCAGGCTGGAGAGGATTCCCGGCGTGGCTTCGGTTGGTGTGGGCGGCGGCCTGGTCCGGCAGATTACCATCGATATCGACCAGGAGAAACTTAATGCTTACGGTTTGTCCCTGCAAAACGTGGTCCAAACCTTGCAGGCGGAGAACCTGAATCTTCCCGGCGGTTATGCGCAGACCGGAACCTTGGAACTGGTCGTCCGTACCTTGGGGGAGTTCACCGATGTCAAGGATATTGCGGGGATCAATCTGATTACAACATCCGGCGGCACTGTCAAATTGAGTGAGATTGCAAAAATTACTGACTCTTTCCGTGAGCAAAACAACTATGTTTTGCTCAACGGTGAACCGGCTGTCAGCCTAATGATCCGCAAGGAGGCCGGCGCCAATACGGTTAATGTCTCGCGGAGAGTCCATAAGGAACTGGAAGCGATCCGCGCCGGTTTGGAAGAGGGGGTTTCCCTCACCGTGGTCCAGGATGAAGCCGAATTCATTCAAGCGTCCCTTAAAGAACTACGGGATAATGCGGTTCTCGGTGGTGCGCTGGCAGTTTTGATCCTCCTCCTTTTCCTGAGAAACTTCGGGAGCACCATCATTATCGTGTTGTCCATTCCCATCTCGATTATTGTTACCTTCGTCCTGGTCTACTTTGGCAAGCTAACCATTAATATGATGACCTTGGGCGGGCTGGCCCTGGGCGTAGGGATGATGGTCGACAACTCCATTGTCGTCCTGGAAAACGCCTACCGCTTGCGGCAGGAGGGGGCCTCGCTGGTTGACGCCGCCCGCGACGGCGCTTCCGAAGTGGGGATGGCGATCACCGCTTCCACCCTGACGACGATCGTGGCCTTTTTGCCGGTGGTTTTCACCCGGGGCATGACGGCGCAAATCTTCCGTGAACTCTCCTTGACCGTCACTTTTTCCTTGATGGCATCACTCTTTGTTGCCTTGACCCTTGTCCCAATGCTCTGCTCCAAATTCCTGCGCCTGCGGAAAGAAAACGCCGCCCTTGATCAAGGTGGGGAGACGGGGACCAAAGGCCGCTTCTACTTTACCTTCCGGGAGAAGTACCGGCAAGTCCTCCACTGGACGCTGGATCATAAAGGAATCGTCCTTCTTGTTACATTCATCGTTTTTGTGGCGACCCTTTGCCTCATTCCCTTGATTGGCATGGAATTTATGCCCGCAATGGACCAGGGGGAATTTTCCATCAACATCCAGATGCCCAGAGGCAGTATGCTCGCGGAGACTTCTGCCGTCGTGGACCAGGTCGATGCCGTTCTGGCGGGAATTCCGGAGATTGACACTATTATGGTAAGCGTTGGTACCGGCCGGGGTTTCGGCGGCCAATCGCCGGACCAGGCCAGTTATCATGTACGCCTGCGGGCTGACAGGAAGCGCCCGGTGGAAGCCGTCGTGGAAGAGGTCCGTAAAGGAGTGGCGTCGATTACCGGTGCGACCATAAACGTATATGCCCTTTCCTCCATGTTTGGCGGGTTCGGCGGCGCCCAGCGCCTCAGCCTCCGAATCAAGGGCGACGACTTTGACACCTTGTCCGCGATCGCCGACGATCTGGTGGAACAGCTAAAACAGGTGGAAGGCGCCAGGGAAGTCAGCTCCAGCCTGGAGATTGGCCGGCCCGAACTCCGGCTGGCGGTTGACCGGGCAAAGGCTTCCGCCTGGGGGCTCAATGCCTACACCATTGCCTCGCAGGTCCGGACAGCCATCGAAGGCACCACCGCCACCAAACTGCGGATCGAGGGCCAAGAATATGATATCCTTGTCCGCCTGGGACGGGATGGCCGGGATGGCCTGCCGAAAATCGACGACCTGTACGCGTTGATGGTTTCCACCCCTTATGGGACCACCGTTCCCTTGCGGGAGGTAACCTCTTTCATCACCATGCAGGGTCCGGTGAGTATCAACCGGGAAGACCAGCAGCGGGTGGTGACGGTCACCGCCGGCGTCGCCATTGGTTCCGACTTGGGGAGCGTGACCCGGGAATTCCAGAGCATAGCCAGCTCTTATCCACTGCCTTCCAGGTACAGCATAGAAATTGGCGGGGAGGCCCAGGAGATGTTCGAGGCTTTCCGGGATTTGGCCCTTGCCCTGCTCCTGGCAGCACTTTTTGTCTATATGACCATGGCCGCCCAGTTTGAATCGTTTGTCCATCCGTTCACCATCATGTCCACGGTGCCGCTGGCGGCGATCGGCACCATCTGGGCCCTTTTTCTGACCGGCCATAACCTTTCGGTGGTCTCGATTATCGGCCTGATCATGCTGGTCGGTATTGCGGTGAACAACGGTATTGTTTTGATTGATTATATCAATAACCTCCGGCGCCGGGGGATGAAGCTCAATGAGGCCATTGTCGAGGCCGGAACTATCCGGTTGCGCCCCATTCTGATGACTTCTTTAACCACCATCCTGGCGCTTGTCCCCATGAGCTTGGGCATTGGTGAAGGGGCGGAATTGAGCGCTTCCATAGGGGTGACGGTGATCGGCGGCCTGATCACTTCGACCTTCTTAACCCTGCTGGTCACACCGGTGATCTATGCCGTTTTTGACGCTTTGGGCGCAAGGTTCCGCCGGCGCCGTGCCAACGGGGAGTATGCTTAGGCGTGCTCGCTCGGTACCCGGACGTTCTAAACGAACGGCTCGACAGGAGGGCGTGAAGGCGGGCGTCCCGGTTGCCGGGTTCGTCCAGCCGGACTCACCCGGAACCCGGGCGTCCCGGAACAACGAAGGGAAAGCCGCATCTTTGCATGGACCATGCAAAGGCGCGGCTTTTATTTCTCAGGAAATGGGGGAGGATTGACTAATCTCCTTTGCCCTGTGGTATAATAGGAACGTCCTTGGCGGAATCTCCTGGAAAAGCATATCTGAATAGTGGGGGAAGGTAATTGTTGAAGAAATTTTGTCCCCATGCCAGTGTATCCACGCTTTACGAATTATCGCCCAACTTTTTTTTGAGCCGGGGTATTCGCGGGTTGATTATTGATCTGGATAATACTTTAGTGGCTTGGGGAGAAGATAAAATCAGCAGCCGCATGCGGGAATGGGTCCGGGAAATTAAGGCTGCAGGGCTAAAAATCTGCATTCTCTCCAATGCTTTGGAACATAGGGTGCGGGCGGTGGGGGAGAGTCTGGGGGTCCCGTGGGTTTCACGGGCAGTTAAGCCCCGGAAATACCCTTTCCGGCAAGCCTTAAAAATATTGGGAACATCCCCCCGGGAAACCGCGGTCATCGGCGATCAGATCTTTACCGATATTTGGGGCGGAAACCGGATGCGGCTCTATACCATCTGGACCACACCCTTATCGACCAGGGAATTGATTAGCACCAAAGCGGTGAGGAGGCTCGAACGGCTGGTGGTAAAGAGGTTCCAGAAAAAGGGGATCCTCCCGTGAAGAACCGTGTTTGTTCCGGATGCGGTGTCGCCCTGCAGAGCCGGGATCCGGCAGCGCCCGGGTTTATTCCGGCAGAGAAGGCCGGTACCGGTCTCCTTTGCCGCCGCTGTTACCGGCTGGTTCATTACGGCAGCTTTGAGGGAACGGAGACCGGCGCCGACCTCCCGGGGCTAGTGCGAGCCGTTGCCGGCAAGGCCGGCCTGGCTTTATTGGTGGCGGATTTCTTTGATTTGGAGGGTTCCCTCGCCCCGGATTGGCCGTCATTATTGAGCCGGCGGATAATACTATTGGTGAATAAGGGCGATCTGATCCCGCCCCGGACTTCCCGGGAAGAGGTGTCGGGATGGGCCGGGGCTTTGTGGGGGAAGCGTTTTCCTTCCCACGGTCTTGAGGCGGTCAAGACCGTGAGCGCTGTAGAGAGAGGGTTTGGCCCCGAAGGGGGAATAAACTTCCGGTCTATTCCTGTGCCACCCGGCGGAAAGGTGGTCATCGCCGGCGTAACCAACACCGGAAAGTCTTCGCTGCTCCGGCGGTTACTGGGTGCAGGGACAGCGAAGGCGGCGGGGCGCGCGCGTGCGAAGGCGCCGGTGGCCCCGGTGGTTTCCGCCTACCCGGGGACAACACAAGGCGTGACCGGCTGGGTTTTGGAGAAATACGGAGTCAAACTTTTGGATACCCCAGGGCTGGTCCCCGGGACCAGGATGACGGATCATTTATGTCCCGCCTGTGCCGGCAAGTTGCTCCCCAGCCGGCGGCTCAATGTTAAGCTCTGGGATTTACCGCCCGGAGGAACGGTTCTTTTCGGCAACCTGGCTGCTTGCAGGAATTTGTCTTCCTCTTCGCGGACCATGGTTTTTTTTGCCGGTGACCGGTTAACCCTGCACCGTACAAGCGGCGGTAAAGCCGAAACCTTACTGGCACAGGCGCCGGATTGGCTCCGGGCCGCCTGTCCGGAGTGTCCCGGGTGGAGCGGGAGACGCCTGGAACAGGTGGTAGAGATAGAGCCCGGGCAAGAGTTTTATATCTCCGGTTTGGGGTGGTTGGGCGTGAAAAAGGAGCCCGCCGCCCTTCACCTGTTGGTACCGGAAAAAGTAGAGACCGGACTCCGCCCTGCCCTTTTTGGGGGGAGCGCACGCCCATATTAAACCAATGAAAGGCACCGAGACGAATTCGGGCTTGTTGCGATAACATACCGTAAGAAGCAAACGCCGGCGACAAGCCGCGCCAATACAGCGCAGATCACCCCCGTAAAACAAGACGAGAAAAGCCGGTCCGGCTCTTGATTACGGGAGGGAGAAGGATGTTACAGGAAGAAGCCTTATACTGGCTGGCGTTAAGCCGTGCACCGGGGATTGGTCCCAGGCGGTTCTTCCGGTTGCTGGAGGCTTTTGGCAGTGCCGGGGAAGCCTGGACGGCGCCCCCCGCACTGCTTGCCGGTGTCATCGGCTGGAAGTTGGCCCGGGAATTACTTGCTTACCGGCGCACAATTAATGTGGAAGAGGAATGGGAGAAGCTACAAGCAAAGAATATTAGATATTTATTGTATCCGGAGGAGAAATACCCGAGACTACTGAAGAAGATTCCGGATCCCCCGCCGGTATTATATTATTCCGGTGACTTTCAAAGCCGGGACCAGTGGGCGGTGGCTGTGGTCGGGTCACGGTCCGCCACCCCCGGGGGGGTGGAGATCGCCCGGGAACTGGCGGCAGGACTGGCGGCCCAGGGGATCACGGTCGTGAGCGGATTGGCGCGGGGGATTGATACCGCCGCCCACCGCGGCGCACTGGCGGCCGGCGGCGGGCGGACGATCGCCGTGTTGGGCAGCGGCCTTGACCGGCTCTATCCCCGGGAAAATACGGAGTTGGCCCGGGAGATCAACCGACGGGGAGCGGTCTGTTCCGAATTCCCCCCGGGGACGGAACCGTTGCCCGGCAATTTTCCGGTACGCAACCGGATTATCAGCGGCTTGAGTCTGGGGGTTGTCGTGGTAGAGGCCGCGGCGGACAGCGGCTCGTTAATCACCGCCGGGCACGCTTTGGAACAGGGCCGGGAGGTTTTCGCCGTTCCCGGTCCGGTAGCCAGAAAAGCCAATCAGGGATCAAACCGTCTGATTAAACAGGGCGCGGCTTTAGTGGAGGGGGTTGTCGATATCCTCACCGCCCTTAATCTTCCGTTTCCGGCAGGGGAAGAGACCGCCGCCACCGCCGAGATTGAGGTCAAAGCGCAAACAATGGATCTGACACCGGCGGAAGCCAGGGTATGGCAGTTGTTGGCGGAGGGTCCCTGCCATATTGACCAGTTGGTGCGGGAAAGCGGCCTGCCCGCCTCGGAGGTGGGGGCGGCTTTGGCTCTGTTGGAGATGAAAGGGTTGGTTTCCGCTGTTGCGACCAAAACCTACCAGCGGCTCTCCAATAAATGATCCTGCACGAATCAGGTGCAATTGTAAAAGAGATGGCGGGCACAAGTAACGAGGAGGTGCTTTCATGCCCCGGAATTTAGTAATTGTCGAGTCACCGGCCAAGGCGAAAACGATCGGGAAATTCCTCGGCCGGTCTTATCAGGTAAAGGCCTCGATGGGTCATGTGATTGATCTGCCCCGCAGCCAATTCGGGATTGATGTGGAAGACAATTTTCGCCCCAAATATATAACGATCCGTGGGAAAGGCAAGATCATAAAGGACTTGAAAGATGCGGTGAAAAAGGTCGAGCGGGTCTTCCTTGCCACCGACCCAGACCGGGAAGGAGAGGCCATCTCCTGGCATCTGACGCAAGCCCTGAGTTTGGATCCCTCGGCGCCTTGCCGGATAGAATTTAACGAGATTACCAAAAAAGCAGTGGTGGAATCGATTAAGCATCCCCGCCCCATCGATTACGACCGGGTCAACGCACAACAGGCAAGGAGGATCTTAGACCGTTTGGTCGGCTACAAACTCAGCCCCTTACTCTGGAGCAAGGTGAAGCGGGGTCTTTCCGCCGGCCGGGTCCAGTCGGTGGCCGTGCGCCTCATCTGTGACCGGGAGAAGGAGATCGAAGATTTCAAACAGGAAGAGTACTGGACAATCACCGGGATCTTTAGCGCCGGCGGGGAAGAGGTCGAAGCCAGGGGCGGCGCCGGGCAGCAGACCGGTGCGGAAGAGGAAACGGTTATCCAGGCCAAACTCGTCCAGATTGAAGGGGAAAAGGCGGTGATCCCCGACGAAACCACCGCGCGGAAATTGGAAGAAGAGATCAAAGCCGAAAAGTCCTATATGGTTTCGGCGGTGACAAAGAGAAAAAGGCTGCGGCATCCCGCCCCTCCTTTTATCACCAGCACCCTGCAGCAGGAGGCCTCGCGCAAACTGGGGTTCAGCGCCAAAAAAACCATGGCCCTGGCGCAACAGCTCTATGAAGGGTTGGAGATCGGCAAAGAGGGCAGCGTTGGTCTGATCACTTATATGCGCACCGATTCCCTGCGCGTGAGTACCGAGGCACAGAAAGAGGCCGGGGAAGTAATCCTCTCCCTTTTTGGCCGGGAGTTTATGCCGGCGAAACCTCCGGTATACAAGACAAAGGTGGCCGGCGCTCAGGAGGCCCATGAAGCGATCCGTCCGACCAGTGCCGCACGCCGGCCGGAGCTGGTAAAACCCTATTTGACGAGGGACCAATTTCGCCTCTACGAATTGATCTGGAACCGGTTTTTGGCCAGTCAGATGCGCCCCGCCGTCCTTGAGGTTTTGACCATAGAGATCACCGGCGGCCGTTTTCTTTTCCGGGCCTCCGGCAGCAGGGTGGAGTTTCCCGGCTTTCTCATCCTCTATCAGGAGGGGATTGATGAGGAGAAAAACGAGGAAGAGCCGGCGCTTCCGGAAGTTGAAAAGGAGGCCGTTCTTCCTTTGCTGGAAGTCAAGGGGGAACAGCATTTTACCCAACCGCCTCCCCGTTACACTGAAGCCATGCTCGTACGGGCTCTGGAGGAGAAAGGGATTGGCCGGCCGAGCACCTACGCGCCGATTATTGATACGATCTTGCGCCGCCATTACGTTCTCCTGGAAAAGAAACGTTTTGTCCCTACCGAACTGGGACGGGTAGTGGTGGATCTGCTAAAAGAGCATTTCCCAGAGATCATTGACCCGGATTTTACCGCCGGGATGGAGGAGAAATTGGATTTGATTGCCGCGGGCCGGGCCGACTGGGTGGAAGTAATCCACGATTTTTACCAGCCATTTGCCAAGGATTTGGCCAAGGCTGAAGAGGAAATTGAACGGGTAAAACTGGCAGACGAGGTCAGTGAGGTCAAATGCGAACAGTGCGGACGCCGGATGGTCTATAAGACCGGCCGTTACGGACGGTTTTTGGCCTGCCCGGGTTATCCCGAATGCCGGAATGTTAAGTCGATCTTGGTCGAAGTCGGCGTTCCCTGTCCCCAATGCGGGAACAAGGTGGTGGAGAGACGGACGAAGAAAGGGCGGAAATTTTTCGGCTGCAGCAACTACCCAAAATGCAACTTTATCAGTTGGTACCGGCCGGTAGAGAAATCCTGCCCGCAGTGCGGGGCGTTTTGCGTTCTTAAAACCTCCAAAAGCCGGGGAGAAGAGATCGTTTGTTCGGAAGGGTGCGGCTTTAAGGAACCGGTAAAAAAGGGGGCTGAAAGATGACGCATGCCGTTGGGCAGAGCCCGGTCTGGGTCATCGGCGGCGGGCTGGCAGGTAGTGAAGCCGCCTGGCAATTGGCGGAGGCCGGGGTGCCCGTGCGCTTGCTGGAGATGCGGCCTCATACCGGGACTCCGGCGCACCACACTGCTTACCTGGCGGAGTTGGTCTGTAGTAATTCACTGAAAGCAGATTATTTGGAGAGCGCGGCCGGGCTCTTAAAAGAGGAGCTGCGGCGCCTCGGGTCGCTGATCATGAGGACTGCCGACCGGACCAGGATACCCGCGGGCGGGGCCCTGGCGGTGGACCGCGAAGAGTTTGCTTCCGGCGTGACAGCGGCAATAACCGGCCACCCGCGGATTGAAGTGGTACGCCGGGAGGCTGTCTCCATCCCGCCGGGGCAGCCGGCGGTGGTCGCTACCGGACCGTTGACTTCACCCGCCTTTTCCCAGTGGCTCAGGGGGATACTGGGCAGGGATTATTTATATTTTTACGATGCCGCCGCGCCGGTACTGACCGCCGAATCCCTCGACTTATCGAAGATCTTTGCCGCTTCCCGCTACGGTAAAGGCGAAGCCGACTATCTAAACTGTCCCTTGACCGAGGAGGAGTATGAGGTTTTCTGGGAGAACCTGCGGATGGCGGAGATAAGCCAGGCCCATTTGCCGGAGGAAAGAAGGCATTTCTTCGAGGGGTGCCTGCCGGTGGAGGTCCTTGCCGCCAGGGGCAAGGACACTCTGCGTTTTGGGACGATGAAACCGGTGGGGCTGGTCGACCCCCGTACCGGCCGCCGCCCTTATGCGGTTGTCCAGTTACGTCCGGAAAACCGGGAAAAAACCCTCTATAATATGGTGGGTTTCCAGACCAATCTGCGCCGTCCGGAACAAAAAAGGGTCTTCCGGCTCATCCCCGGGCTGGAGGAGGCGGAGTTTGCCCGGTACGGGATGATGCACCGTAATACCTTTATCAACTCTCCGGAACTGCTCCTGCCAACCCTCCAACTCCGCGGCAATGAGGCTCTCTTCTTTGCCGGACAGCTGACAGGGGTTGAAGGCTATGTAGAATCCACCGCCGCCGGGCTCGTTGCCGGGATCAACCTGGCCCGCTACTGGTATGGACGGGAGCCCGTGGTTTTCCCGGCGGAGACGGCGGTCGGGGCGCTTCTAACCCACATCACCACGGCGGACCCTGCGCATTTTCAACCGATGAATTTTAATTTCGGGCTCTTGCCGCCGTTGGCCGGAGAAAAACGCGGGAAAAAAGAGAGGAAGAAGGCGTTGGCGGAGAGGGCCCTGGCGGCGCTCGCTGTTTTTCTGGAGGAAATCAGAGCCTAAAAAAATTCTGAATATTATGATATATATAATATATATAGTATAGTCCTGCTATTCATTGCAAGCAGAATTGAATATGGAAAGGGAATTTTTATTAATTACAGAATTTTTTGATTGTCAAATTTATTATGTTATGTTATGATAAATATACCATGGAAGTTAACAAAAGGAACTGGGTGGAGCATCGGCGGGCTACCGGTTGAGGCCTTTTTTGTCCGGGACTTCAGCGGGCGGCGGATACAGGCGCGTCCATATGGGTACCCGATTAGAGGCTTCATTTTTACGTGTTCGCGTGTGAACGAACGAACCTCTGACCTACGGATTGGAAGTTCGTTGCTCTTTATTATTACATATCGCGCGTGACCGCACCCGGGATACCGGCCGGCCTGTACGCTGGGGCCCGCTTTTATCTTCACGCGCTCGCGCGTGACCTGATTAAAAAACTGAAGCCAATGGCATTAATATCCCGCTTCATTTTAACGCACCCGCGCGCGACCGAACCCACGTGCACGGGACCGGAAGGAGATTGGCGTGCTCGACGAACATGTAGAAAGTTTTTTGCAGATCTTGAAACAAAAAAACTACTCCCCGCATACACTGGAGAACTACGCTGTTGATCTGGAACAGTTTTTGCAATTCGTCCGGGAGAAAGCCCTTATGAGCTGGGAAGAGGTGGATCATTACCATCTCCGGCAATATCTGGGCAGGCTGAAGGTAAAGGGCGCTTCCCGGGCGACGGTCGCCCGTAAACTTGCCTCTCTCCGGTCTTTTTTTAAGTACCTGACACGCTTGGAGATTGTGGAAAAGAACCCGTTGCTGGATATACATAACCCAAAAAAGGAGAAACGGCTTCCCCGTTTTCTTTACCAAAAGGAGATCGAGGAGCTTCTGGCGTTGCCGTCCTTCACCCCCTTTGGCCTGCGGGACCGGGCGATTATGGAATTGCTGTACGGGGCCGGGATCCGGGTGAGTGAATTAACCGGTTTGGATTTGGAAGACCTGGATCCGGACCGTGGATATCTTATGGTTTTTGGCAAGGGGGGTAAAGAAAGGCTGGTGCCTTTGGGCAGGAAGGGCTGCCGCGCCCTCCGGGAATACCTGGTACGAGGAAGGCCGTACCTTTTGCGTAACCGGGAAAAAAATAAGGGCGCCGGGGAAAAAGCGGTCTTTTTAAACAGGTGGGGAGAACGGCTTTCCGCCCGCAGTGTGCGACGGCTCTTGGATGGGTATGTTAAAAAGGCGGCCCTCAAGAAAAAAGTGACCCCCCATACCCTTCGCCATTCTTTTGCCACACATCTCCTGGAGGGTGGCGCCGATCTCCGGGTGGTCCAGGAATTACTGGGGCATGCCAGTGTTTCCACTACCCAGATCTATACCCACCTCAGTCGTGAAAAAATCCGGAAGGTCTATGACCGGGCTCATCCGCGGGCTTAGTTCCCTTCGGGAACCATTTTGATACCTTCCGGGTATCCGAAGGGTTTTTGGTCTCCGGGTACCCTTGGATTCCCTTCGGGGGTTTCTTACGGGTATCCTCCGGGTTTTACACTACAAAGATGAAGGTTGGTAGGGATTAAGAGGTTGCATCAGATGAAGCGGTTGTAGAGATTAAGCCGCGCGCGACGGGCGGAAACGGCGGCGGCTGCGGAAGGCGGTAGCGGGATCCTGGGAAAAAGGCGCGTACTGCCGGGAAGAGCAAAGCCCGCAGGCGACGGGCGGGAGGGAAAGAAATGGAAACAATTTCTGCCACAACCATTTTGGCTGTACATAAAGACGGGAAGGTGGCAATGGCCGGTGACGGACAGGTTACTATGGGGCATACCATCGTTAAACATGGGGCCCATAAGATTCGCCGGCTTTACCATGACCGGGTTTTGGCGGGGTTCGCCGGCGCAGTGGCTGATGCCTTTGCGCTTTTTAGTCTCTTTGAGGGAAAGCTTGAGGAGTACAACGGGCAGCTGGTAAGAGCAGCGGTGGAGATGGCGAAGGAATGGCGTACCGACCGGATGCTCCGGCGGCTGGAAGCACTGTTGTTGGTCGCCGATAAGGAGCACTTGTTGCTTTTGAGCGGCTCCGGCGAGGTGATTGAGCCCGATGACGGAGTGGCGGCCATCGGCTCAGGAGGGCCTTATGCCCTGGCCGCTGCGCGGGCTTTACGCCAATACACCCAGCTTTCCCCCAGGGAAATTGTGACCGCCGCCATGGCGATAACGGCCCGGATCTGTATCTATACCAACGACCAAATCCATCTTGAGGAATTGGAGGCTTAAGCGCGTGACTGAGTTTAATCTCACCCCGCAACAGATTGTTAAAGAGCTTGACAAGCATATTATCGGCCAGAAAAGGGCAAAAAGGGCGGTGGCGATCGCCCTTCGCAACCGGCAGCGCCGCCGGCAGCTCCCACCGGAACTGCGGACGGAGATCCGGCCGAAGAATATTTTGATGATCGGTCCCACGGGCGTGGGGAAGACTGAGATCGCCAGAAGACTGGCGCGGTTGGTGAACGCCCCTTTTATTAAGGTGGAGGTCACCAAATTTACGGAAGTCGGTTATGTCGGCCGGGATGTCGAGTCGATGATCAAAGATTTGGTGGAGACGGCCGTGCGAATGGTAAAAGAAGAAAAGACCGACGCCGTCCAGGAGAAGGCTATGCGCAATGCCGAAGACCGTTTGGTCCGGATTTTGGCCGGTCTCGAAAAACCCGGGCGCAGCAGCGGCCCGATGGGGATCTTTGAGATGTTTGCTTCTGAAAAGAGCCGGCCGCCACAGCCCGAACCAATGGCTGGGGTTAACCTTGAAGAGATCAGAGAGCGGCTCCGCCGGGGCGAACTGGAAACGGAGATGGTCGAGATTGAGGTGGCGGAATCGGCACCGCCCATGATCGGCTTCCTTGGCCAGAGCGGTTTGGAAGAAGTCGGCCAGGGGTTGCAGGACTTTTTCAGCTCGATGATGCCAAAGCGGATACGCCGGCGCCGGATACCGGTGACGGAAGCGCGCAAAATCCTTATCCAGCAGGAAGCGGAGAAGCTGGTGGATTGGGAAGAATGTACTCGCGAAGGCCTGGCCAAAGCGGAGGAGTCGGGGGTTGTCTTCCTCGATGAAATCGATAAGATCTGCGGCACGGCCGGGGGGAAGGGCCCTGATGTCTCCAGAGAAGGAGTGCAAAGGGATCTCCTGCCGATTGTTGAGGGCTGTACGGTCTGGACCAAATACGGGCCGGTGAGTACGGACCATATTCTTTTTATTGCGGCCGGAGCCTTTCATATCAGCAAACCGTCGGAACTGATCCCCGAGTTCCAAGGGAGGTTTCCCATCCGGGTGGAGCTTGAAGCGTTAACCGCGGATGATTTCGAAAGAATACTGGTGGAACCGGAGAATGCCCTTTTAAAACAGGAGACGGCTTTGTTAAAGACTGAAGGGGTGAATCTGCGTTTTGCCCCGCAGGCGATCAAGGCCATGGCGGAAATCGCTTTTCAATTGAACAAAGAGCAAGAGAATATCGGCGCCCGGCGCCTTTATACCATACTCGAACAGGTGCTGGAGGAGATATCTTTCAACGCCCCGGAATATCAAGGCCGGGACGTAGAGATTGACGAGGATTTCGTCAGGCAAAGGCTGGAAAAGATTCTGCAGTATAAAGATTTAAAGCGCTATATTCTTTGACAATTGTAAAGGAGTGCGATTTGCATGTCTGGACTGGAGCGGATACGGCGCATTCGGGACATCCTGGCGCAGGACGGGGCAACCGTCGAATTGGAGACCGTTGCTGCGAAGATTGGGACGGTTTTGAAAAGCAACGTCTACCTGATTAATAATGATGGAACCGTGGCTGCTTCCTTTTGCGAACGGGGACAAGACTGTACTCAAGGACAGCCGGGGGAAAAACTCGCCCCTCAATTCCACCAAAGGATGACCTTTCTCTTCCAGCCAGCCATCAACCTTCCCTTGGAAATTTGTCTTTTTATGGAAGATGATTGCTTTCCCCAAGGGCTTCTGGTTTCTCTCTTCCCCCTGCTTTACAACGGGGAAAAAGCCGGTAACCTGATCCTGGCGAGAATGGAGAAGTTCCCTAAGGAGGAGATGGCATTACTGGAAATAACAGCGCTTGTCGCTGCAGTCTTCATGGGCAGAAAAGAACCGTCAAAAGCCGGGAAAATTGCCAATGTCCGTATCGCCTTGGATTCCCTCTCTTATTCGGAGTTGGCGGCGATCAAAGGCATTTTTAAAGAATTGGGAGGAGAAGAAGGTTTTCTGGTTGCCAGCAAGGTGGCGGACAGGATCGGCATTACCCGTTCGGTAATTGTCAATGCCATGAGGAAATTGGAAAGCGCCGGGGTGGTGGAATCCCGTTCCCTGGGGATGAAGGGTACATACATTAAGGTCAAAAACAGCAATTTCCTTGCCGAACTTAAACGGCGGGGGAAATAAGGATACACAAGAGACGGGACGAAAAATTACAAAAAAGGAGGTGATGCGGGGAAGCGCCGAAAAAACCCCCTAAATTTCCCGGAAGAGGGTACCGATAAAAGAAATAGGGAACTGGTACGAGCAAGGGGGTAAAATCCATGTTTTCCAGAACTATTGACCTTCTCACCGCTTCTTTAGATTGGGCGGCCCAGCGCCAGAAGATATTGACTCATAATATTGCCAATGCCGATACCCCTGGATACAAACGGATGGACCTGGATTTCCCGCAGGTATTGGCAGAGAAACTGAGTCTGACCACAACGCATCCCCTGCACCTTCCCGGCACAGACCGGAGAATCGCCGCCGGCGCCGGGCGCGGGTGGGGGGCGGCGCGGGTAGATGGAAATAATGTCGATCTTGATGTGGAAAGTGTCCGGCTAGCGCAGAATACCCTCTACTATCAAGCGGTGGCCCAACGGTTGACCGGCAAATTCCAGGCTCTGCGTAAGGCCATTGAAAGGAGATGATAGGCGATGAGGTTTTTCCAGGCGATGTCGATTAATGCCACAGCCTTGACCGCCCAGCGGCTCCGGTTGGATTTGATCGCCGCCAACATTGCCAATGCCAATACCACCCGGACTCCGGAAGGAGGGCCTTACCGCCGGAAGGTACCGGTCTTTGCCGAAAATCTGGCCGCTGCCGGCGGGACTCAACCCGGGGGAGTGCGGGTCATCGCTGTGCAGGACGACCCGGCGCCTTTTCGTAGAGTATACGAACCCGGGCATCCCGATGCGGACCAAGAGGGTTATGTATTATATCCCAATGTCAACATCATCAACGAGATGGTTAATCTGATGGAGGCCGGACGGGCTTATGAAGCCAATGTAACGGCGCTTAACACGCAAAAAGAGTTATACCGGGCGGCACTGGGGATCGGCCGGAGTTAAAACACCTGAATAAACGCATAGGCCGGATTTGGTAGACCGCCCCGCATGCGGGAAGAGAAATTTGCCTACGCAAAGTTTATCAACAGGTGATACCTGCCCACGGAGGGAAAAGGACGTTCTGGAGTAATTGCCAAAGGATTGGCGTTTACGCCTTTTTCATTTCGTGGGTAATTATTTTATGGCGGCAAAGAGGTGAGAGCCATGAGGATTGATCCGGCGACAGCTTTTTTGCGGGCGACGGGGGCGCGCGCGGGCGCGCGACAGATTCAACCCCAGCCGGCCGAGGGCGGAAAGAGCTTTCGTCAGGTTTTCAGCGATGCCTTGCGCCATGTCAATGACCTGCAGTTACAAGCGGACAAGCTCGACCGGCAACTGGCCGCGGGTACCGTAGAAAATATCCATGAGGTAACGATTGCCGCGGAGAAAGCCGCTTTGGCCCTGGAACTAACGGTCCAGATACGAAACAGGCTGCTCGAGGCATACCAAGAGTTTATGCGGATGACGGTGTAAAGGTTATTTACCCGCCGGTGATGGCGGCGTGATGCGTAGTGCGCGCGCGAGATAGCGCCGGCAGACGGGGTTTTACCCCGTGCCGGGAGTGTGAGCGTGGTCTACGCGGGAGATAGTACTCAGAAGAGTACAGACCGGAGGGGCGCGATATATCCCTTCTTAAGGAGGGAAACGGATAGTGGAGAAATTATGGGAGCAGATACGGCAGATCTGGTTAAAAATGGATAAGCGGAAGCGCCTGACCTTGATCGGCGGGACGCTCCTGTTTTTATCCGTTTTTAGTTTTTTTGTTTACCAGATCAGCAAGGTTGATTATGAATTGCTTTATGGCAACCTCTCCCAAATTGAACAGGATGAGATCATCGGTAGTCTGCGGGAGATGAATATACCCTACCGGAAGGTCAAGGATGCACTTTATGTGCCAAACGCCTCAGAAGTACGGGCGGAGTTGATGAAGGCCGGCATCCCCAAAGGGGGGATCGTGGGCTGGGAGATCTTTGACCGGACCAGCCTGGGGACAACCCACTTTTTGAACCAGGTAAATTACCAACGGGCTTTGCAGAGCGAAATCCGCCGTACTCTCCGGGAGATCGACGGTATTTTGGATGCCCATGTCATTTTGGACCTTCCGGATCAAGAACCGGTTTTTTGGGATGAAGTAAAACCGCCTTCCGCAGCCATTACTTTGAGACTGGCGGCGCCGGATATCCTTTCTCCCCGCCAGATCTCAGCCATCGCCAACCTGGTGGCCGGGACGGTCGTGGGGATGTCGGTGGAAAACATAACGATTATCGATAATTTCGCCAACGACCTGACCGAAGCCTTGCAAAAAGAGAACACCGGCGTTTCGTGGTTTGAGGATCATTACGCCGCCAAGCGTGCTTTGGAAAAGGATTTGGAAAGAAGTTTAGAAAGACTGTTGGGCAAAGCCTTTGGCTTGAGGCAAGTAGCGGCCACGGTGAGTGTGGAGATGAACTTTGACCAACAGGAGATAAAAAAAGAAACCTTTGGCACCCGGGGGGTTCCCCGAAGTGAACAGGAGATCAGCGAAGCTTACGAAGGGCAAGGGGGAGTACGGCCAATTGGGATCCCCGGAACGGACTCCAACATCACCGAATACCGTTTCGGCGATGACCAGGAGGCCGTTTACAGCCGGGAAGAGAGAATTGTCAATTATGAAATCGACCGCATTGAGGAGCACATGATAAAAACACCCGGGCGGGTGGAAAGGGTTAATGTGGCCCTCTTGATTGGGCAGGAGTTGTCCCCGGTGTTGCAGGCCCAGATTGAAGAGCTGACCGCCGCTGCCGTTGGCTATGATATGGCCAGGGGCGATACCATTTCGGTGGTCAGTATGCCTTTTGCCGAACCTGAGGTTTTCCATGCCGAACCGGAACCCTTTCCCTGGCAGGCGGTGGTTAACTGGGCGGGTTTACTCTTGGTGATATTGCTGGGGACAGTTTTTATTTGGAGGATATTGGGTTCGACGCGCCAGCCGGTTGCCGTCGACATGGTGGTTGGTGATGAAGAGGAAGCAGCCGCCGCCCTAGAGGACGAAGAACTCTCCACCGAAGAGAAGCGGCGCCGGCAGCGGCAGGAATTCTTACAGAAATTGGCCAGGGAGAAACCGGAAGACGTAGCCGCTTTGCTTAAGACTTGGATGTTGGAGGATTAGGCGCGTACGCGCGGGTTAGGGAGTGGAAATATGGCACAGAGCCGCGATTTGACAGGAAGACAAAAAACCGCCGTCTTGCTTATCTCGTTGGGTTCGGAGATTTCAGCGCAGGTCTTGAAACACCTGGACGAAGATGATATCGAAGACATTACTCTGGAGATTGCCAATATGCGCCGGGTGGAACCGGATATTAAAGAAGCTGTGTTGCAAGAGTTTTATGAATTATGTTTGGCCCAGAATTATCTGGCTGTCGGCGGCATTGATTATGCCAAAGAGATGCTGGAAAAAGCCCTGGGGCCGACGAGAGCCAGCGGTATTATTGAAAAACTCGTCAGTTCCCTGCAGATCAGGCCCTTTGATTTTGCCCGGAAAACCGAGCCGTCACAGCTTTTAAACTTTATCCAGAATGAACACCCGCAGACCATCGCGTTAATCATGTCGTATCTCCATCCGGAGCAAGCAGGAGCCATTCTTTCCGCACTTCCCGCCACCCAGCAAGTGGAGGTGGCCAAACGGATTGCCACCATGGACCGGACATCTCCGGAGGTGCTCAAGGAGATTGAAGCGGTTTTAGAGAAGAGGCTTTCTTCCTTTGTTCTACAGGATTTCAATATGGCCGGCGGCGTGGAAAGCGCAGTGGCTATTCTTAACCGGGTCGACAGGGGAACCGAAAAAACCATCATCGAATCCTTGGAAGAGGAAGATCCGGAACTGGCGGAAGAAATCAAAAAACGGATGTTTATCTTTGAGAACATCGTTACCCTGGATGACCGTTCGATCCAGAGAGTCCTCAGGGAAGTGGATCTGAAAGATCTGGCCCTGGCCCTGAAGACCGCCAGCGAAGATGTGACCAACCGCATCTTTAAGAATATTTCCAAACGTGCTGTGGAGATGTTGAAGGAAGATATCAGTTTGATGGGTCCGGTCCGCCTCCGCGATGTGGAAGAAGCACAACAGAAGATTGTCAATATCATCCGGCAACTGGATGAGAGCGGAGAGATAATCATTGCCCGTGGCGGAGAGGATGAGATCATTGTCTAGCGGCCGCGTCTTTAAATCCCCCCGGATACGCCGGGAATTCCGGCTGGTTGATTCGCCGGATGCAACGGCGATCATGAGGGATGCGGAGAAGAAGAGAAAAGAGGAAAAAAAAAGAGGCCCGGCCGGGCCGGTGTCACCTGGAGGGCGCGAAGACCGCGGGCTCCGGAGGGAAGAGGGGGTCGTAAAGACCCGGAGCGGTGCGGAAGACCTCCAAGCCCGTGCGCAGGAGGAAGCAGTCGCGTTACTGAGGTCAGCCCGGGAAGAGGTGGAAAAATTACGCCGGGAGGCAGAGGAAGAACGGAGAAGGATCCTGGGTGAGGCGGAGCAAGAACGGGAAAAGATCCGGGAGGAGGCGTATGCCGCCGGTTTTGAAGAGGGTCTCCGCGCTGGAAGGGAAGAGGCGGCCGCGGAATACAGCGAAAAATTGGCCGCCGCCGAGCAGGTGCGCCGGGAGGCGGAAGAGGAGAGCCTTCGCCTGCGTGAGCAGGCCGAGGCGGAAAGAAGAGCACGGATTCAGGAATCCGAGGTAGAGATACTCAAGTTAGCAGTGGAAATTGCCGAAAAAATAATTGCCGAAAGGATTAACCAGTCCCCGGATGTCTGGATGCAGATGGTGAGAAAAGCCGTGGAAAGGGTGGCCGGGGCGAAAGAAGTTGTCCTGCGGGTTGCTCCGGAAGATGAAGAATTCGTGGTCCTGCAGTTGGGAACGGTTAGAGAGATCTTATCCGAATCACCACCTGTACGGGTGGTGGCGGATTCTTCCCTAAAAAAGGGGGATTTTGTTTTTCAGACCGACCTGGGGCAGGTCGACGGGAGGATTAGGGAACAACTGAAGAAGATAGCCCAGGCTTTAAAGGAAGAGGCGGTGGGGCAGTGACGACCGGGATGCGAAAAACAACTGCAAGCACAAAGCCGGAGCCGTTTTCTGCGGCGCGTTACAGTAAAGTCTTGGAACGGGTGGAAACTCTACGCCGGCTTGGCCGGGTGCAAAAAGTGGTCGGCCTTACCGTGGAGGCGGCCGGGCCGCCGGTTTTTCTCAACGAAGCCTGCCTCTTGCAACCGGCGGTCAACGGAGGAACCCTCGCTGAAGTAGTGGGCTTCCGGGAAGGAAGGGTTCTTCTCCTGCCCCTGGGAGAAATGGAACAGGTCGGCCCCGGTGCGGAGATTCTCGCCCTGGGGAAAAAATTGGAGGTCCGTGTCGGCTGGGACCTTTTGGGCCGGGTCGTTAACGGGCTGGGGATCCCCATGGACGGGAAGGGGCCCGTCAAAGGGGAAACCTACTATCCCCTGGAGGCTCCCGCCCCAAATGCCTTGGAACGTTCACGGATCCGTGAACCTTTAAGCCTTGGGATCCGGGCGGTCGACGCCCTGTTGACTTGTGGCAAAGGTCAGCGCTTGGGAATCTTTGCCGGCAGCGGGGTGGGAAAGAGTACGCTTTTGGGGATGATCGCCAGGAACACCTCGGCGGATGTGAACGTCATCGGTCTGATTGGTGAGCGCGGGCGGGAAGTCCGGGAGTTTATCGAGAAAGACCTGGGAGAAGAAGGGTTGAAACGTTCGGTGGTGGTGGCTGCCACCTCGGACCGGCCTTCCCTGGTCCGGATCAAAGGGGCCCTCGCTGCAACGGCCATCGCCGAATACTTCAGGGATCAGGGGTTGGATGTGATGTTGATGATGGATTCGGTTACCCGGATCGCCCTGGCCCAGCGGGAAGTGGGGTTGGCCATCGGTGAACCGCCGGCCACCCGCGGTTACACGCCTTCGGTTTTCGCTCTCCTCCCCCGGTTGCTGGAACGTTCCGGAACCGCGCGGAAAGGCAGTATTACAGCCTTATATACGGTGCTGGTTGAAGGCGATGACATGAATGAACCGGTGGCCGACGCCGTCCGGGGAATTCTGGACGGGCATATTACCCTCTCCCGTGCTTTGGCCCATGAGAACCATTATCCGGCTATTGATATATTGGCCAGTGTCAGCCGTTTGATGATTGATTTGGTTTCTGAAGAACACCAGGAAGCGGCTGCGCGTTTCCGGGAACTCTTGGCGGTTTACAGAACCAATGAGGATCTGATCAATATCGGCGCTTATGTTGCGGGGAGCAACCCCCGGATCGACCAGGCAATCCGGGTTTATCCGGTTTTTAAAGAATTTTTATGCCAGAAGGTTGATGAAAAAACCGCTTTTGACGAGACAAAAGAGGCCCTTCTTGAGCTGATGGCGGGCGAGACAGGCGAGACAGGGGACGGGCCCCTGTCTCGAGAGCGAGACACTCTGTCTCGATAAGAAACAATGGCACGCGCGAGAGTGAGACAGGGAACCGTCCCCTGTCTCGCCTCGAGAAAACAGGGAGGCGGCAAAGAGTGAAATTCCGTTTTCAACCCATCTTAAACCTGCGGAAACACCGGGAAGAGAACTGCCAGATCCGGCTGAGATCAGAACAGGTACGGTTATCCCGGATCCATAACGAAGTGGTGGCCTGGGAAGAGAGAACCAGGCGGCAGGAGAGGATCATGGAGGAGTTTGGCACCGGCCGCATTGACCCCTCTCTTCTGGAGCATGGGAGTACTTACCTCACCTATGTGCGGCACAAAAGGACGGATGCCCGGAACAGGGAGTTGCTCCAGGAGAAAGAGGTGGAAAAAGCCAGGCAGGTACTGGTAGCCGCCAGCAAAGAAAGGAAGATTATGGACAAACTGAAAGAACGCTTTACTGAGCGGGCGTACAAGGAATACCTGCAACAGGAACAAAAAAGATTGGACGAAATCGGGATTACCCGGCTTTACGAGGAAAAGAGGTGACAGGTATGTTCCGCTATCTACTGGGTATCCTCACGGCATTTCTCTTTATCGCATCTGTCTGTAGCCTCTTGTACATATTTGACCAAGGGGATGTCATTGACTTAAAGCCTTCGGTCTTGGCCGGCCTTTCCCGGTTTCCGGGATGGGAGGATGTTTTTGAGGCTTACAATATAGGACGTTTACAGGTCAAGGAGGTAGAGGAGAAGGAACAACTGCTGGCTGAGAAAGAAGAGGTCTTGGCCGGCCTGCGGCAAGAGATGGCGGCGAAAGAGGCGGAGTGGGCGGCGGAAAAAAGGCGCTACGAATTGGAAATAAAGCGCTTGCAGCAAGTGGAAGCCGCCGCTGTACAGACGATGGATGTTGAGATCTCTGCCCGTCTCTTGGAGGCCATGTCGCCGGAGGTGGCTGGAGAAGCCCTCTTGGGAATGGCTTTTGAGACCGGAGTGGCGGTCCTGGCTGCGGTGGACCCGCGGAAAGCGGGAAAGATCCTTGACACACTTCCACCGGAAAAAAGCGCAAAATACCTGGATAAAATTACTCTGCCTTGATGGTGTTTTTTTTGAAAATTGCCGGGCCGGGGAAGCCCGAAGCGGGCTAGGCCTTACAGGCAATAACATTTACAGGCGGCAGTACCGGAAGAGACCGGCGTCAGTCGCCGGGGCGGGTGAAGCCCTCCGGAAGACTGACGTGGATATAAAAACCAGCGAAAGGAGGTGAAAGACGGATGATGAATCAACTGAGCCAGACAGAGCTCTTTTTCAACGGCAGCGTTGGGAGTAAAGGTGTCCCCCGGTCCCAGACGGCCCAGGGATCGCAGGGAGCGGACTGCGCGCGCCCCGGCGAAGGGAGTTTTTTGGCGATCTTCCAGGAGACCTGTCAACTCCAGGAAGAAAGAGGGAATTCTGCCGTCCAGGCCAAGTCCCACAAGATAGAAGAGGAAGAGACGGCGGAACCGCGACCGGACCAAAAGGAAGGGGATTTCACCGGGGTTGTAGATCCCGCCTGGTTTTTCTTTCTTGCCGGCCCGGACGGGGAACCGGCAGGGGAAGCCGGGGCCGGGTCCGTTGACAGCGACCAAGACGGGGAACACGGGTCCGTGTATCCTGTCCGGACCGGACCGGTGACAGCAGAAGCCGGGTTTGCCGGTGAAAGCATTCCCAACTTAACGGAAAGAGAAGCGGGAACGGAAAGACCGGTAGCCGCCATGGAAGCCGGACCCGTACAGGAAGAAAATGGCGGTCCGGTGTTGGTTTCCAGTATTGCCGTACCGGTTGCTGAAGAAAAGTCGGCAGCCGGAGCGGAGCCGGCCGGGGAGACGGTAACAGAGAGCATGGAGATGCCTGCCTTTGTCCGGGGTGCAAATGAGAACGGCGAACCCGGAGGGGCGAAAAACCCGGACGGAACTGAGAACCCCGGTTCAGGGCTTACCGTTTCCAGCCAATCTGCAGCTACGGAGGGGGCAAAGACGCAACCGGCCGCCGGCCGTCGGGGACAGGAAAACAGCCCGCACCCGCCGGCAGGGGAGAAGCCGGCTCCGGCCTTAGAACAATTAAAGGTGGAAAAGGGAGGGGAAAGAACGGCCTTTTCCGGGCCGGGGAAAGGCAACGCGTACCCGCACGCGGCCGCGGACGCCAAGGACGCAGATTTTCTTCAGTCCCAAAGGGAAGTTAACACGCGCGCGGCCATGGACGCCTCCATTAGAAGTAAGAGGGAAGAACCGGAGGTTTTCGCCGCACCGGCGGACCCGGTAAGAGGAGAGGCGCTTCCGGTTGCGGAAGAAGTCAACCAGGGCGAAAGGTCCCCGGTGGCGGAGAAAGTAGTGAACCAGATCCTCCAAGGCGCCAGGCTGATGGTGAAAAACGGCGTGGCTCATATGCGTCTGGAACTGCAACCACCGGAACTGGGGAAACTCCAATTGGCACTGGTGGTTGAGAAGGATTTGGTTACGGCCCGTTTTACCGCTGAATCCCAGACGGTTCAGGCATTGATCGAAGCCAACCTGCCGGAACTCCGTTCCGCTCTTCAAGAAGCCGGCCTGCAGGTGGATCAGTTGCAGGTGGATGTGCAGACCGGTACCGGTTCGCAGAGCGATTCCTTTGGCCAATTATTGCCGGAGAATTTTTCGTCCGGAGCGGACGCCCTGGAAATGGACGGCCGGGAAACGGTATTTTCCAGCGAGACCGGAAGCGAAGAGGGCATGCGGGAGGAGGCGATCTGGCCGGGACGGGTTAATCTCCGGGTATAACGGGGAGTCTCTACAGTCGATGATTACCGGAAGGGGGTGAAAGCGATGATTACCGGTGTCAGCCCGGTGACAGGCGGGACGGTAAGCGGGACGGCAGCAGCGGGGAACTCCGGCGCGGAGGGCCTGGGTAAAGACGACTTCTTGCGTCTGCTGATCACACAGCTTAGATACCAGGATCCCTTGTCACCCATGGAGGATAAGGAGTTCATCGCCCAAATGGCTCAATTCTCCTCCTTGGAGCAGATCCGGAACCTCTACCGGCTCAACCAGGTACAGCAGGCCACTTCCCTTTTGGGCCGGTCGATTTTGGCGGCAAGGGAGACCGATGGCCTCCCGGAGCAGGTCTACGGACGGGCAACCGGGGTGCGGACCTCCGGCGACCATGTGCTTTTATTATTGGATAACGGGACGGAAGTCAAAGCGGACGAGGTCGTTTCCGTCTTGGACGAAGAGGGCTTAATCCAGTACCTGCAGGGACTGACCGGAAGCCGGGCCTGGGTCAGGGTATACAATGAAACCGGAGAGGTCGTTGATTTGCGTCAGGTCCTGGTGGACTCTTACGAGATTCTTAACGGCGTGGCCTACATCATTTCCGGTGAGGAGCGGATCCCATTGGCTGATGTTTGGGCTGTTGGATAGGGGGGATTCTCATGACCGAGCGGATTATTCCACCGCCGGCGGCACCGGCGGGCCGGGTAACTTCCGGGGTTGTACCCAAACAACGTACCCGCGCTCCTGAGACGGGTCCGGAGTTTCAGCAGATTCTCCAGGAGAAAATGGCGCCTGCCCTGAAGTTTTCCGCCCACGCACAACGACGGATGTTGCACCGCGGTATAAGATTGAGCCAGGCGGAACTGGACAGTGTGCAGGAAGCGGTGAGAAGGGCAAAAGGAAAAGGTTGCCGCGATGCCCTGGTCGTCCTGGACCGGGCGGCTCTGATCGTCAGTATCGAGAACCAGACCGTGGTTACAGCGGTCGATGCCCAAAGCATGCGGGAGAATGTTTTCACCAATATCGACAGTGCGGTTTTCGTCCGTAACAGCAAAAGCTAGGCCGGACCTCCTCGAGGAAGCCTGGTAGCACCCGGTAGGTGCGGGTTGTCCAACCGACTGCGGACAACCCGGCGAAGACCGCAAAAAAAGAACAGTTGAGGAGGTATAAAGATGTTACGTTCCATGTTTGCCGGGGTCTCCGGAATGCGGAATCACCAAATCCGTTTGGATGCCATCGGCAATAATATCGCCAATGTCAATACTGTTGGTTATAAAGGCAGCCGGGTCACTTTCCAGGACACCCTTTCCCAGACCATCAGGGCTGCCACAGCCCCGCAACGGGAAAGGGGCGGGATGAACGCCTTCCAGATTGGCTTGGGAATGTCCGTTGCCAGTGTCGATGTGCTGCATACCCAGGGCAACCTGCAGATGACCGGGAAAACAACGGATCTGGCCATCGAGGGCGAAGGTTTCTTTATCCTGGGTGAAGGCGCCGAGAGATTTTACACCCGGGCAGGCATGTTCACCCTGGAACGCGACGGCCGCCTGGTTTTCCCCAGCAACGGCCTGTTGCTCCAGGGTTGGATGGCTGATGATGAAGGGCGGATCGATACCAACCAGCCGTTAACCGGGATCACTTTACCGATCGGCGCCACCATCGCGCCAACCGCCACCGCACATCTTACCGTCACCGCCAATCTGGACGCCTCGGCTAACGGTAAGCTGACTTACGAACCGAGCCCGTTTACCGTGTCTGGCGCCGGCGGCCATGAGGCGCAGGTGACCGTCACCTTGGTCCCCACCGGCCATTTTAACAGGTGGGAGTACACGCTCAATGTGACGGGAGGGACGATTGCCGAGGCCGAACGCGCCACGGGTGTTATTACCATTGACCAAACCGGCAATATAAGTGTGATTGATAGTAATGGCACTGCTGTTACGGATTTTACGGTTAATGTTCAGGACGGAGCGGCGGGAACGCCGGTAGTTGTTACGTTCCCGGCCACCGGTGACAACGCTTTCCGTGTCGGTGCTGCAGCCGTCTCCACCGGCAGCTTCACCCCGGCGCCCTCCGTCTCCTCCACGGTCGAGGTCTACGACTCGCAGGGGAACGTCCATCTCCTGACCACCGTCTTTAAAAAGACCGGCGATAACACGTGGGAGTGGGAGACTTCCACAACAGCCGACGGGGTGGTCGGCAACGGTACGCTCAGTTTCAATAATTACGGGCAATTGACGGCCGCTACCGGCGGACCGGTTCAATTCACCCCGGCGGGCGCCGCTCCCATCAGCATCCAGCCGGATTTCAGTAAGGTCACACAGTATGTGGCGGAATCCAGCGTCGATATTGACCAGGACGGTTACCCCATGGGTTACCTGGACGGTTTTACCATCGATAAAAGCGGACGGGTGGTCGGGGTTTTCAGCAACGGTCTGACCAAGAACATTGCCCAGGTAGCGGTGGCTACCTTTAACAACCCCAGCGGGCTGGAACGGGTTGGTGAAACCATGTTCCGGGCCTCCAGCAACTCGGGGACTGTGCGGGTTAGCCCGGCCGGGGTCGGGGGCAGCGGTTCGATCACTCCCGGCGCCCTTGAAATGTCCAATGTCGATCTTTCGCAGGAATTTACAGATATGATCGTCACCCAGCGGGGTTTCCAGGCCAATTCCCGGATAATTACCGCTTCCGACGAGATGCTCCAGGAATTGGTCGCTCTGAAACGGTAGTAACGGTTAACCGGGTAACGGCAGGGGGAGAACCCTCCTGCCGTTACCGGTAGGAAGCCCGTCAGGATGCCCGGTAGAATACCGTTCCCGGCCGTAAAATTATCACCGGGTCGCGCTGGTACGCGTGTGAACGCGCGAAACCATTTTTAAGGAGTTGACCACATGATCGAGGTCACCAGGTTGAATGGGAAGAAGTTTTGGCTCAACCCCCACCTCATTGAATTTCTGGAAGAGACACCGGATACAGTGGTCTCGTTAATGACAGGGAAAAAAGTTGTTGTCCGGGAAAAAGCACGGGAAATTCTGGAGGAGATTATCCTTTATCGCCGCCGGTTAATGGACGGCGGAAATGAAGTCGTCCCAATAGAAATCCGAGGTGAATAGGATGGATTTTTCTACTGTTATCGGCATAATCGCGGGATTTTTGCTTTTGGGTGTCGGGATGGCGTCAGGTGGCAGCCTTTCGATCTTTTGGAACCTGCCCTCTGTTGCCATCACTCTTGGCGGTTCTCTGGCCGCGATGATGATCAATTTTCCCCTAAGCCAGTTTGTTAAGGCCTGGAAAGCAGTGCGGTGGGCCTTTTTTGACCGCACCTATTCCCCGGAAAGGATCATTAACAGCCTGGTGGGGTATGCAGAAAAAGCCCGCAGGGAAGGGTTATTGGCCTTGGAGGACGAGGTTTCCGATGAAGATCAGTTCTTAAAAAAAGGAATCCAGTTGGTGGTGGACGGTACCGATCCCGAACTGGTCAAAAGCATCATGGAGATTGAGATCAGTTTTTTGGAGAACCGCCACAAGAGCAACCAGATGTTCTTTGAAACCTGGGGTTCTGTGGCGCCGGCCTTCGGTATGGCCGGTACGCTTATCGGTCTGATTCAGATGTTGAGGAGTATGGGTGAAGATCTGAGCGCACTGGGACCGGCGATGGCCGTTGCCTTGATTACAACCTTGTACGGGGTGATCCTGGCCTACCTGATTTTTATCCCCCTTGCCGGGAAATTAAAGATCCGCAGTGCAGAGGAGATTATTATCCGCCAGGTAATGGTGGAAGGGATCCTTTCGATCCAGGCGGGAGAGAACCCCAGAATTGTCGAGGAGAAGTTAAAATCTTTCCTCGCCCCTGCCCAGCGGGAAGGTGTCGGCAGGCAACGGCGGGGGGAGGGGTTTGAGCAAGGAGTGGGGTTAAATGTCTAGATGGCAGAAGAAGGAGGAAGAGCAACAGCGAGGAAGTCCCCTTTGGATGACCACTTACAGTGATATGGTCACTTTGCTCTTAACCTTTTTTGTGATGCTTTTTGCCTTTGCCGATATTGACAAGGCGAAATATGAACAGATTGCCGAGTCTCTCCGGGGCGCGCTCAAAGGTATGCCGAGTATCCTGGAAACTCCGCAGAGGGATTTTTCCGTCCTGGAACCGATCCCCATGGTTACTCCGGAATTTGAAAGTCTTTATGAGTCATTTCATGAATTATTGGGTGATGAGGAATTGGCCGGAGCCACCGATATTTATATGGATGAACGGGGACTGGTGGTCAGTTTTAAAGAAAAGCTCTTCTTTGACATCGGGTCAATAGAGATTAAGCCGGCCGCCCGTGTTCTCCTGCGCCGGGTCGGCGAGATCTTAAGCCGGGGGAAGAACCAGATCCGGGTGGAAGGCCATACCTGTGATTTGCCCATCCGGAGCCAGCGCTTCCCTTCCAACTGGGAGCTCTCTGTCGGCAGGGCCACCAATGTCACCAGGTTCCTCATTGAAGAGGCGGGTATTGCCCCCGGCCGTCTGGCGGCGACCGGATATGCGGAATTCCGGCCGGTAGCACCGAATGATTCGGAAGAGAACAGAGCGAAGAACCGGCGTGTGGACATAGTACTCCTCTCGATGGAGACGGAATAGAAAATTGTGCGGGAGCAAAACCCTGGAGAAGTGAGGAGGGAGAGAATGGCCGAAGAAAATGGAAAAAAAGGGAAATCCAAATTTAATCAGGTATTTATGACGATAATTGTGGTTTTAGCCGTCTTTTTTGCCGCAGTTTTCGCCGCTACCATCTTCTTTATCAAGGTGGTCCTGCCTCAGAAAGAACACTACACGGTGTTGAGCGAGGCCAACCAGATAAAATATATGGTGCCGTTGGGCGAAGATCTCAGCGTCAACCTGTCCGATCCGCCGGGACGCCGGTTTATCAGGGTAAACCTCACTCTGGTGATGGATGCCGCAGAGACCCAGAGTGAAATCCTCCGGCGCAAACCGCAGATCCGTGATGCGGTAATTAAGATTTTACGCACGAAAACAGTGGATAAAATTAGAGAAGAAGAAGGGATTTTTCAGGTTCGTAACGAAATAATTACTGCTATAAATGAGATGTTACCCTTCGGAGAAGTCACCGATGTCTTTTTCACGGAATTTGTTTACCAGTAGGGGGTGGCAGCTTGGCGGAGATTCTGAGCCAAAGTGAAATTGACGCGCTCTTAAAGGCGCTTTCTGAGGGAGAAATCGACGCCGAGACCGTAAAGAAAGAAGAAAAGAAAAAATCAGTTAAACCTTATGACTTCCGTAGGCCCAATAAATTTGCCAAGGACCAGATGCGCACCCTGGTTATGCTGCATGAAAACTTCTCCCGGCGACTCGGGACATCTCTCTCCGCGTATCTCCGGACCATGGTCCAGATGGAAGTGGCTTCGGTGGACCAAATGACTTATGAGGAGTTCACCCGTTCCCTTACTAACCCGACGGTCATCAATATCTTGTCTGTAGGGCCGTTGGAAGGGAATATCATCCTGGAGTTCACACCTAATCTGGCGTTTGCCATCATTGACCGGTTACTGGGGGGAAGCGGGGGCGGTGATTACGGCGTCCGGGAGTTGACCGAGATCGAACAACGGGTTATCCGGCAGGTGGTTACGAGGTTTTTCCCGAGTATAAGCGAGGCGTGGAGCAATGTGGTTGCTATGGAACCCGGGTATGTAGAGATGGAGACGAACCCGCTTTTCACTCAGTTCATTCCCCCGTCGGATATGGTTATTCTCGTCACCATGCACCTGAAAATTACAGAGACCAGTGGTTTGATGAATTTGTGTTACCCGTACACGGTGTTGGAACCGCTTCTTCCCCGCCTGAGCGCGCAGTCCTGGTTCGGCAGTTCCCGGAAGAATTTTACTCAGGAGGCTTTTGAAACTTTGAAGGACAGGTTGAAGGAGGCGGTAATCCCGGTGAAGGTTGAATTGGGAACCGCCAGCATATCCATTCGGGAATTATTAAACCTCTCAAAAGGGGATGCCATTAAACTAGACCAGGGGATAAATACTCCGCTCACGGTAAGAATCGGCGAAGAAACCAAATATGTGGGGTTCCCGGGTCTTTCCAAGAATAATAGGGTTGCGGTCCAACTCAGTGGCTATCAAAGTAAAGGTGGTGAGGAAAGTGTCCAATGAGAGACTTTCCCAGGAGGAGATTAATGCCTTATTAAATGATGATCCGGTGGAAATAACGCCAATGGAAAAGGATGCTATGGGTGAAATTGGCAATATTGCCTTTGGTTCCGGAGCCACCGCCCTTTCCCTGCTTCTGAACAAGAGGGTAAAGCTGACGACGCCGACTGTAACCATTACCACCATGCGGCAGCTGATTAAGGAGCATCCAACTCCCTGTGTGGCGGCGGAAGTAGCCTATATCAAAGGTCTGCAAGGAACCAACCTGCTGTTGCTGGAGATTGAAGACGCAGCGGTTATTGCCGATCTGATGCAGGGCGGGGACGGGTCTGCACCCAAAATGGAACTGGAAGAGATGGAGATCAGTGCCATTGGGGAAGCGATGAACCAGATGATTGGTAAAGCCTCCACTTCCATGTCTTCCCTCTTTAATACCAGGGTGGAGATTGCCCCGCCGAAAACACGGATTTTAGATTTGGATGAGGCGGAACAGATTGATGAGGCGCTTTCGGATAACCGCAAAATTGCGAAGATCAGTTTCCGGTTGGAAATTAACAAGCTGGTTGATAGTTCTTTGATGCTGATTATCCCTTTGGATTTGGGGCGAGAAATGGCGGCGTCGCTTCTTAAGGAAGAGGAAAAACCGGAACCCGCTGTTACCCCTGGCCCGGATCTGCATGAGGAGGAAGGGCTGCAACCGTTGGTGGGGCCCGTAAAAAGCCAGGAAGAAGAGGCTATTATTCAGCCCGTGCAGTTCGCGCCCATTTCTCCCAGCCAGTCTCCCCAGGAAAAGAGTAACCTCAATCTACTACTGGATGTTCCCCTCCAGATTAGCGTAGAATTGGGGAGTACCAGAATGAGGATTAAGGAGATTTTAGAGTTGGGAATGGGTTCCATTGTCGAACTGGACCGCTTGGCCGGGGAGCCCGTTGATGTCCTCGTCAACGGGAAGATATTTGCCCGGGGAGAAGTGGTGGTCATCGACGAGAATTTCGGTATTAAGATTACTGATATCGTGAGTCCGGTTGCCAGAATAAACAACCTACAATAAAGGGATAAGAGGGGGGGAATATCATGAGCAAGCGGGTATTAGTTGTGGACGATGCAGCTTTTATGCGGATAATGATAAAGGATATCTTGCAGAAGGGCGGCTACGAAGTAGTCGGTGAAGCAGAAGACGGGAAAAAGGCGATCGAGAAGTATAAGGAGTTAAAACCGGATCTGGTGACAATGGATATTACCATGCCGGATATGGATGGGATAGCAGCGGTTAAAGAGATCCGGAAGATAGACGAGAATGCGGTAATCATCATGTGCAGCGCCATGGGCCAGCAGGCGATGGTTATCGATGCGATCCAGGCGGGGGCCAAGGATTTTGTCGTCAAACCTTTCCAACCTGAACGTGTCCTCGAAGCGATTAAGAAGGTTATGGGGTAAGGTGAGAAATAATGGGAGGATTTGAACAAACCGGCGGGCAAACCGCCGGTGGCGGGGCTTTTGGCGGCGAATTCATCATAATTATCCTCGCCTTTTTCGGCGTTTTGCTCTTCGCTGCCTGGTTAACCCGTTGGCTGGCAGGAAAAGCCGGTAAGATGCGAGGGCGCTATTTGAGTATTGTTGACAGCTTGAGTCTTGGACCAAACCGCGGTTTATACCTGATTTTATTAGTGGACAGGCTCTTCCTGGTTGGAACGGCCGACCGGTCGGTACACCTGGTGGCGGAGATTAATGAACCCGGTTTAGTTGATGAGGTGAGAAAAAAAGGAGAAGGATCTCCTTTTCAGCATAATAAAGGCTTTTTTCAATACCTGCAAAGGGCTATTGCACCGGGTGAAGGAAGGGTAGATGAGGCAGGCGATGCGGGTCCGACCGTAAGAAAGATCCAAGCCAAGATCAGTGAATTGAAAAAAAATCAATACAAGCGGGAAGAAGATGAATAGGAGACGCGTGGGGCTCTTTTTCTTGTTGGTGGTGCCGGCACTTCTGGCGGCGGGCACTGTCTGTGCGCAGCCGGTATTGCCGCAAATCCAGATTGGAGTGGCGGCGGCGGATGATCCGCAAGAGGTGGCGGTGAGCCTGCAAATTTTGGCGCTGCTTACCATTTTGGCACTGGCGCCATCGATTATTATTATGACAACGGCTTTTGTCCGTATTGTGGTGGTGCTTTCCTTTACCCGCAGCGCTTTGGCTTTGCAACAGACCCCGCCGAATCAGGTGATTATCGGTCTGGCGCTTTTTCTAACCTTTTTCATTATGGCGCCCACCTGGAAAGAGGTGAACGAGCAAGCCCTCCAACCTTACCTGGCGGGCGAAATTGGGCACGAAGAAGCCTTTTCCGCGGCGGCAGAACCGGTAAAGAGGTTTATGTATAGGCAGACCAGGCCGAGGGATCTCCGGCTCTTTATGCAACTGGGGGAGGAACCCCGGCCGGAGGAACTCTCGGATATACCCTTACATATCCTGGTCCCGGCTTTTGTCATCAGTGAGCTGAAAACCGCTTTTCAGATGGGTTTTATGCTTTATATTCCTTTTTTGGTGATTGACATGATTGTCGCCAGCACACTGATGGCCATGGGCATGTTGATGCTGCCGCCGGTGATGATCTCATTACCCTTTAAAGTGATGCTTTTTGTCTTGGTCGACGGTTGGAACCTGGTGGTAAGTTCGATAATTTCCGGTTTTCGTTAAGTAAAACGCGCGCGCGCGACCCATGCCTACCGGCGGAGGGGGGATGCGAATGACCGATGTACTGGTGGTGGAGATCATCCGTGAAGGTCTGACCACGGTCTTGACGGTTGCCGGGCCAATGCTGATCGTCGGCTTAACCGTCGGGCTTCTCGTCAGTGTCTTTCAGGCCACCACCCAAATTCAAGAACAGACCCTCTCCTTCATCCCAAAAATTGTGGCGATCTTTTTGACCATGGTTATTTGCGGTCCCTGGATTCTTCAGGTCCTTGTTGGTTTTGCCGGGAAAATTTTTGCCTATCTGGAACAGGTGGGGAGATGGTGAGGTAGATTGCCTTGACAATTCTGGACTGGACAGAGCAGGTTTTTATCCGTTTTTTACTGGTAACGATGAGAATTACCGGTCTTCTGACAACCGCCCCGGTTTTTCAGAGCCGGAACCTGCCGGTCCTGGTCCGGTTGGGCTTGGTGCTCTTTATCTCCCTGGTGCTCACCCCGGTTATCCCCGGTACAGTCGGGGTTGCGTCCCTGCCGGCTTTCGGGCTCCTTGCCATCCAGGAGATCCTGATCGGCCTGGTAATGGGTTTTATGGTGAATATGGCGCTGGCAGCGATCCAGGTTGCCGGGCAATTAATCGATGTCCCTATTGGTTTTGGCATGGTTAACGTCCTGGACCCACAGTTGGGAATAAGAATGCCAATAATCGGCCAATTGCAACATACTATTGTTTTATGGGTTTTTTTGCTGGTCGACGGGCACCATGTGCTTTTTCGGGCTTTGGTAGAAAGTTACCGGCTTTTGCCGGTGGGCGGCGCCCCGTTTTTTCTCCACGGGACCGCCTTGGTCATCAGGGCTTTTTCCGCCATGTTTTTACTGGGTTTTACCATCGCCCTGCCCATAGTTGGCGTGCTTTTTTTGACCAGTATCGGCCTGGGGATCCTGGTCCGGCTGATTCCGCAGGTAAATGTCTTTATGGTTGGTTATCCTTTAAAAATTTTGATTGGTTTCATTATGCTCTGGCTAGGCATGGCAGTTTTTTGCCGCTGGTTTGCCGGTTATCTCTCCGGTTCCGGTGAGATCTGGCGGGAGCTTCTCCGTCTGATTAGTGTAATAGGGAAGGGACCGTGATGAACGAGACAAGAGAGGCCGGTCTTCCGCTTTTGCCTTGGGATTTACAGTTTTTTGCGGAAGAGGAGAAAACCGAAGAAGCGACGCCGCGAAAAAAGCGGGAAGCGCGCAGAAAAGGACAAGTCCCCAGGAGTATAGAGTTTAATTCGGTCCTGGTTGTCCTGGTGGCCTTTGTTGTCTTGAATGCATTTGGCGGTTACTTTATCCGCAATCTCTACCGGTTTTTACATGAGAGTTTCCAGCCGGAGACTTTGAATATGATGGTGGACGAGATCTCCATCATCGATTTGCTGGCAAAGAGGTTTGTTTTTATCCTGACGGCCTTCTTGCCGGTGGGAGCCGCGGTACTCGTGACGGGGGTGGCAATCAATCTCTTGCAGACCAGAGGGGTCTTTACCACAGAAACGCTGAAACCCCGCTTCGACCGGATCAACCCGGTGCAAGGGCTTAAGCGGCTCTTTTCCCCCCGGTCACTGGTGGAGCTGATTAAAGCCCTTTTCAAACTGGGTGTAATCGCGGTGATTATTTGGAAAACCTACCGTGAGCAGGCCTTTCCACTGGTCGAGACTTCGCTTTTGACCCCGGTCTGGCAGGCGGTGGAGATGACGTGGCGGATGCTTTACCGGATGGTGATGCGGATCTGCCTTTTCCTGCTGGTAATGGCGGTTGGCGATTATATGTATCAGCGTTATGAGTATTACCGGAATTTGCGGATGACCAAAAAAGAAGTAAAAGACGAGTATAAACAGACCGAAGGAGACCCGTTGGTCCGGAGCAGGATCCGGCGCCGGCAGCGGGAGATGGCGACAAGGCGGATGATGAGCCAAGTCCCCCGGGCGGACGTGGTGATTACCAACCCGACCCAATTGGCGGTGGCCTTACGTTATGACCCGGAAGAGATGAACGCGCCACAAGTTGTGGCAAAGGGCGAGGGCTACCTGGCGGAGAGGATCCGCGCCTTGGCCACTGAGCACAACGTACCGGTGGTGGAGAATAAACCGCTGGCCCGGGCGCTTTATAAGACAGTGGAAGTGGATGATTACATCCCGGCCCATCTTTACCAGGCGGTAGCTGAGGTACTGGCTTTCATCTACCAACTGCGGCAAGGCCGGCGCCGAGCGCAAGGATGGCGGTGAGGGGGTAAAAAATGGCCAACAGCACAGAGAGAACCACGAGTTTAGGCCGGATTTTCCAGGCGGGCGAAATGGTAATGGTCGTAATCATCGTCCTGATCCTGGGGATGCTTTTTATCCCCCTGCACCCGGCAATCCTGGATATCCTTTTGACTATAAACATTACAATGGCCTTTTTAATCCTGATGCTGACGATGAATGTCCACGGGGCTTTGGAGTTTTCGATCTTTCCCTCCCTTTTGCTGATAACGACCCTTTTCCGGCTGGCCCTTAACGTCTCCAGTACCCGCTTGATTTTGCTCCACGCCGACGCCGGAAAAGTGATTCAAGCCTTTGGAAGTTTTGTGGCCGGCAGTAACCCGGTGGTTGGTTTTGTCATCTTCCTGCTTTTAACGGTAATTAACTTCATGGTCATCACCAAGGGCGCGGAACGCGTGGCTGAGGTGGCGGCCAGGTTCACTCTGGATGCCATGCCCGGTAAACAGATGAGTATCGATGCGGATCTGAATACCGGTTTGATCAATGAGGAGGAGGCCAGGGCAAGGCGGCGGGAGATTGAACGCGAGGCGGATTTTTACGGGGCCATGGACGGGGCCAGTAAGTTTGTCAAGGGTGATGCGATCGCCGGAATTATTATCACCCTGATTAACTTGCTGGGAGGGTTTGTCATCGGCGTCCTGCAGCGGGGGATGGATCTGATGGGCGCGCTTAATGTCTATGCCTTGCTGACCATTGGCGACGGGTTGGTCTCGCAAATCCCGGCCCTCCTAATCTCCACTGCGACCGGGGTTCTGGTGACCCGGGCCGCTTCCGAAGCGGATATGGGGACCGACGTCACCGGGCAATTACTGGCTTACCCGAAGATTCTCGGCATCGCCGCGGTGGTCATCGGCCTTTTCGGGCTGGTACCCGGGATGCCTACCATTCCCTTTTTGGCCATTGCGGGTCTGTTGGGTGCATTGGTCTATCTTCTTAACAGGGAGAAACAAAAAGAAGCAGCCATAATGGAGAAGGCGGGAGCCCCGGCAGAGGAGGAGACGGCATACCGCCCGGAGAGTGTGCTCTCGCTTTTGGCGGTCGATCCCATGGAGTTGGAGATCGGTTACAGTTTGATTCCATTGGTCGATAAGGCGCAGGGCGGAGATCTTTTCGAACGGGTCAGCATGATCCGCAGGCAGGTGGCGTTGGAATTGGGGATTGTCTTGCCCCCAATACGGATCCGGGATAATATGCAATTATCCCCCAACCAGTATGTGATTAAGATCAAAGGGGTGGAGGTGGGCGGCGGAGAACTGATGCCCAGCCACTACCTGGCGATGGATGCCGGGGGTGTCACTGAGAAGGTGGAGGGGATCAGCACACGGGAACCCGCCTTCGGGCTGCCGGCCTTCTGGATCTCCGAGAAGCAGCGGGAAAAAGCGGAGATGGCCGGTTATACAGTGGTCGATCCCCCTTCCGTCCTGGCCACGCACCTGACGGAGATCATTAAGAATTTCGCCCACGAATTATTGGGGAGGCAGGAAGTCCAGAGCATGATTAACCACCTGCGGAATGATTATCCGGTGGTGGTGGAAGAGTTGGTTCCCGGGTTGATGACGATCGGCGAGATTCAGAAGGTTCTGGCCCGCCTGTTGAAAGAGGGGATCCCCGTCCGGAACCTGGTGACGATCCTGGAGACTCTGGCGGATTACGCTCCACTAACCAAAGACCCAGCGGTCTTGACAGAATATGTCCGGGCGGCTTTAGCCCGTCAGATTACGAAGATGCTTTCTCCCGACGGAAAGCGATTATACGTGTTAACACTTGCACCAAAGGTGGAGGCGGAGTTTTTGGCCGCGCAAGGAGAAGGAGAAGAACCACGGCCGCTGGAGCCGGCCTGGTTGAATAGTTTCTATGATTCGCTGGGAAAAGAGGCCCGCCGGGTGATGGAGGGAGGTCATAACCCAATCCTCCTGGTTTCTCCGGCGATCCGGGCGTATGTCCGGAGCGTTGTGGAACGTCTTTTCCCAAAAACAGCCGTCATCTCTTACCAGGAAGTTCTGCCTGAGGTGGAGGTGCATTCATTGGGAATGGTAGGTGCAGGTAAATGAGGGTAAGACGATTTGTGGCCAATACCGCCCAGGAAGCGGTGGCAAAAGTCAAAAAGGAATTGGGGAATGACGCCCTGATCCTGAATTCCCGTTCCTACAAGGAAGGAGGGTTCCTGGGCCTTTTCGGCAAAAAACGCTTTGAAGTCCTGGCTGCTATTGATGAGAATCTACAGAGAAAAGAATTGAAAATCCGGGAACCCAGGGCGGGGACGGGACGGCCGGCCTTCCAGAGGGAACAGGAGAGCATCCTGCCGGAGCTTGAGTCACTCCGCAAGGAATTGGGGGAATTGCGCCGGGCGGTGGAAAGCGTCTCCAAACAGGTTTCCCGGGCTCCGGCGGAGGAAGAGCGGGTGGTGGCGCCGCAAACGGTGGCACCGCAAACCAAGTTCTTTTTTCCTTCCTTTGCACCGGTAAAACTGCTAAGCCGTCCGACGGTAGTGGCTTTGGTCGGGCCCACGGGAGTGGGAAAGACCACTACCATCGCGAAGCTGGCGGCAAATTTTGCCCTCTTTGAAGGGAAATCAGTGGGCTTGGTAACCATCGATACCTACAGGATTGCCGCAGTCGAACAATTGAAGACTTATGCCGAGATTTTGAACCTGCCGTTGCGGGTGGTCTTCACTCCCGGTGAGTTTAAAAGGGCCCTTCTCGAATTGTCGGATAAGGATCTGATCCTGGTGGACACTGCAGGGCGGAGCCAAAGAAACCGGAGGCAGATCCGGGAATTGAGTCAGTTTTTCAACGGGCGCCGGCTGCACGAAACCCATCTGGTGCTCAGTACCAATACAAAACTCGAGGATATGCTGGAAGCCGCCGAGGCCTTCCGGGAAGTCTCTTTTAACCGGCTGATCTTTAGCAAACTTGATGAAACCAGCAACATCGAGAATATGTTGACTTTTTTGGAAAGGGTTCAGGTTCCCCTCTCTTATCTGACCACCGGACAGAATGTTCCGGAAGATATTGAAGTGGCTTCCCCTGATGTGATCAAAAAGTATTTAGGTAAGGAGTACATCCATGCATGATCAAGCCGAACGGCTTAGAGAATTGGTAAACGGCCGGAATAAAAAAGAAGGGCCCGGAGAATCCGGTCAGGCCACGAGCCCGCGTTCGCGCCAGCCCGTCTCCCACGGGCAACGCCAGGGGCGAATTATCGCTGTGACCAGCGGTAAAGGCGGTGTGGGCAAGACCAATCTCGCGGTCAATCTGGCCCTCAGCCTTGCCACCCTCGGGCAACGGGTAACACTGATCGACACTGATTTGGGATTGGCCAATATCGACCTGGTCTTGGGCTTAACACCAGAATACCATTTGGGGCATTTTTTTACCGGCGAGCGCAGTTTGCAGGAGATCATTACAGAGGGGCCTTATGGTGTGAAGGTCATCGCTGGAGGTTCGGGCCTTCAGGAACTGGCAAATTTAAGCGAGCGGCATCTGGAGAGGTGCCTTCAGCACCTGGCCGAGCTAGAAGAGGAGACCGATTTTATCCTCTTTGATACCGGAGCGGGGATCTCCAATAAGGTGGTCCAGTTTATTGTCGCCGCCGACGAGGTGTTGGTGGTTACGACTTCCGAACCGACGGCGATTGCCGATGCTTATAGCGTAGTCAAGGTTCTCGCCAAAGAAAACCCGCAAGCCTTGGTCTATCTGGTTGTTAATATGGTTCGTCTGGAAAGCGAAGGTAAACAGGTCTTGGATCGCTTGCAAATGGTAGCGGAGAAATTCTTGGATTTTACCGTGGAACCGCTAGGGATGGTCTTCTATGACTCTCTCGTACCGAAGGCCGTTAAGAGGCAGGAGCCTTTTTTCCTGATTAATCCCCAGGCCACCGCTTCGCAGAATGTTTTGGATCTGGCCCGGAAACTGTTGGCCTTCCCCGATTTTCCAATGGAGAGTACGGGCGGTTTTTGGCGGCGTTTGCTCGGAAAGGCCGGCGGTTAAACGGGCGGCGCACGTCGGTGCGGAATGATAAAATAATAAAGAAATCATGGAGTGGTTGTAATGAAAATCCAGGAGGGAGATCCTGTCATCCTGGAGGCTAAAACCAAAGACGGGATAAAAAAATTCCGCAGTAGAATATTGAAGATTTACATCTCCGGGTTTGTCATTGCCGAGCCTCTTTACATGGGGCGGCCACTTGAACTGGAAGCAGGCCAAAGGGTAGAAGGATATATTATGAAAAAAGATGCTGTTTACGGCTTTTCTTCTCTTATCCGGTATGGTGAGACAGAAAGCGGCCGGAGGAGTTTAATCCTTGCCTGGCCGGAAGAGTGGCGACGGATCCAGCGGCGTCAGGATGTCCGTTTGGAGATCCGGATCCCTGTTGAGGTCTGGGCTGAAGAAAAAGGCGACGAGAAGACATATATGCGTTTAATTGAAGGAACAACCAGGGATTTAAGTGCCGGGGGCGTAAAAATTGAAACCAAAGAAAAAATCAATGCCGAACAGGTCTTGCTAAACCTGTTTTTCCAGGATGAAAAGATCACATTGCCGGCAAAGGTTTTACGAATGGGTACCTATGTGGCTATTGATTCCAAGACCAAAAAGACGAGGATGCATTATTGGACCTCCATGAAATTCCTGGCAATCCAGGAGGAGAAAAAACAGCAAATATTGCGGTTTATTTTCCAAAAACAGCAGGAATTAAGGTTTAAGGGTTTAATTTAACCATCCAGGAGGTGTAAAGCCATGGAAACCTCGGATTATTTACGGGTGTTTATGGACGAATGCCAGGAACATCTGCAGTCTTTAAACAGCGCCCTATTGGAGTTGGAAAACAATCCGGGTAATAAGGAGATCCTAAATTCCATTTTCCGCTCGGCGCATACTGTTAAAGGGGCATCGGCCACTATGGGCTTTAATAAAATGGCCAATTTAACCCATGCCATGGAAGATGTCCTGGGGTTGCTGCGCCGGGGTGATCTGGAGGTAACGCCGGAGATCATTAACCTGCTCTTTGATTCTGTGGACCTATTGGAGGTTTTGGCCAAGGGGATCCCGGAAGGGCGTGAGGCGGATATAGAAATAACCGCAATCCTGCAGCAGCTCAAAGAGTATTCCACCCCGGAGGAAACGTTGCCTTCCGACAGAGACCGGCGGCGGAGATTGGAGTTGCGCTATACCAAAGAAGAAAGGGAACAGATAAAAGGGCGTTTGACAGATACGAAAAAACTCTACCATATTCATGTTTTTTTGAAAGAGGATTGCCTCCTAAAAGGGGCGCGGGCCTTCATGATCCTGCGGGAAGTCGAAAATATGGGGGCAATAGTTAAGACCATTCCTTCTGCCAAGGAATTGGAGGATGAACGGTTCAGGTATGATTTTATCATCGGTTTACTCAGTGAAGAGCCGGTGGAGAAGATAATTGCAAGTATAAATAAGGTTTTGGACGTCGAGAATGTACAGGGAACAACTGTTTCCATTGATGAGATACCGGAAGAACGCCGGGCGTATGGAGAGACATACCGTTTTACTCCGCGGGAGGAGAAAGACGTGGAGGAACCGGCACCGTCGCACCTGGGCCCGGCTACCCTTACCGTCAGGGTGGATATCCGTAAGCTTGATGAATTAATGAACCTTGTGGCCGAATTGGTGATTAACCGTGGCCGGCTGGAACAGATCAGTTCGGAATTGCAACACCAGGAATTAGAGGAGAGTGTGGAGACTTTAAACCGCCTGCTCTTAAGGTTGCAGGATGATGTCTTACAGACCAGGATGGTCGCGGTGGAACATGTCTTTTCCCGTTTCCCCCGGCTGGTTAGGGACCTCACCCGGAGAGCGGGGAAACAGGTGGATTTGGTGATTACCGGCGCTGATACAGAACTGGACCGGACGGTAATTGATGAAATCGGCGATCCCTTGGTCCATATCATTAGAAATGCGGTGGATCATGGGATCGAGTCCCCGGAAGAAAGAAAGGCCGCAGGGAAACCCGAAACCGGACGGCTGGAGATCAATGCTTACCAAGCAGGGAACCAGGTGTTGATTACCGTCAGGGACGACGGAAAAGGCATTGACCGGGATGAAGTGATCCGTACCGCTTTGAGCAAAGGACATCTCACAGAAGAAAAACTGGCGGAGATGAGTGATGAGGAGATCATAAGCCTGGTCTTCCTGCCCGGTTTCTCCACGAGCGAAAAAGTGACCGATGTTTCCGGCAGAGGCGTGGGGATGGATGTCGTCAGAGAAAGGATTACCGCCTTGGGCGGGACGGTACGGGTGACGAGTAAACGGGGAGAGGGAACGACCGTCACCATCCAGCTCCCGTTGACACTGGCGATTATTCAGACGCTGATGATTCAGGTTGGTTCGGAGATTTACGCCATTCCCACCAGTCTGGTGGAGCAGACGATCAGTGTCAACCAGAGTGAAATCCAGCGGTTGCGTCAACAGGAAGTAACAACATGGCGCGGGGAGGTCCTTCCCCTCATCCGTTTGCAGGATGTTCTCGATGTTAAAGACGCCAAAAATCCGGAGTATAACGAATTGGACGTGGTCATTGTCCGTAACGGCGAACGGCGGTTAGGGTGTGTGGTGGATACCCTGCTCCGGCCGCAGGATGTGGTCATAAAATCCCTCGGCAGCTACCTGGGGAATATTCCGGGAATTGCCGGCGCCACTATTCTTGGTGACGGCCGGGTGGCATTGATTCTTGATCTACGGGATGTGGCATAAAGAAGACCCTGAACGCAGAGAAGAACCCGCCGCGGACGTACGCACGCTGTGTACGAAGCCGGCCGCAAGTATGGCTGCCGCGATGAAAGCTTGCCGCGAACCACGTTTGTCATGAGCGCAGCTCGCCCGCGGGCGAGAGTACGCGAAGATTTAATTTAGTCAAGGAGGATTGGCTATGGAAGAGAATATAAAAGAAAAAAGAAGCGAGAAAGAAGAAGCCAGAGAGGAACTGTTGCAACTGGTCCTGTTTAGACTGGGAGAAGAAGAATTCGGGGTAAATATCCTCCAAGCCCGGGAGATTGAAAAACTGGACCAGGGTCTGACCAGAGTGCCCAAGGCCCCGCTTTTTGTGGAAGGTGTAATCAACCTTCGCGGTGAGATTATTCCCATTGTTGATCTGAGGAAAAGGTTTGGTCTGACCCTTCCTCCCTTGGGTTATGATTCGCGGGTGATCATTGTTGAAGTGCGGGGCGCTCCCGTGGGAATGCTGGTGGATGCGGTGGAGGAAGTTGTCCGGATTCCGGTTTCCGCTGTCGAACCGCCCCCGCCGATTACTAAAGGAGTAGATGCCCAATATTTGGCCGGCGTAGCCAAAGTGGGCGACCGCCTGATTGTCCTTCTCAATCTGGACCGGGCCCTTAGCCCTGAGGAGTCACAAGAACTGGCGGAAGCGGAATTGGGGGACGGATAATGAGCCTACGACATCTAACGTCTTTACAAAAGGATGCCATCAAGGAAGTAAGCAATATCGGCGCCGCCCATGCGGCAACAGTGCTTCACCAGTTGCTTGGCGAAAAGGTGAGCATGACTGTACCCGAGGTTAGTGTGGTAGCCCTGAGCGATATCTGTGACGTATTGGGGCAACCGGAAGATCCAATGATCGGAGTCTATCTTCGTGTTTTTGGCGATGCTCCCAGCAAGAACCTTTATCTTTTTCCAAGGGAAGAAGCGCTTTTTTTGGCCGGTCTTTTATTGGCCGAAGAAGACCGGCAGGATAATGAAGATACCCTCGGGGAATTGGAGGTCTCGGCGCTAAAGGAGATCGGAAATATTCTGACCGGCGCTTATGTTTATGCTTTCTCCAGCTTTACCGGGTTAAATATGCTTTCTTCCGTACCGGCATTGACCTTTGATATGGTGGGAGCAATCCTCAATACTGTTCTAGTTGACCTTGGCGCTACCGATGACTATGCCTTGCTGATCGAGACAAAATTGACGGCCTGTGAAGTGAATATCACCGGACATTTTTTCTTAGTACCTGACCCTGGAACATTACCAATAATCTTAGATGCGTTAGGAGTGAAAGGTCAATGGCCGAACACATCCGGGTCGGAATGTCCGAAATAGCAGTTTCCCGAACACCGGATGTACTGGTCGCGATCGGTCTGGGTTCCTGTGTGGGAGTTTGTTTCTATGATCCGCAAATCAAATGCGGGGGCATGGCCCATGTCATGCTGCCCAACAGTGTACAGATCGTCGGGGCGGGAGCAGAAATAACCAAGCCGGGTAAGTTCGTGGATACCGCTCTTCCGGAGTTGTTAAGGAGAATGATACAGATGGGGGCTCTTGCTTCGCGCTTGGAGGTGAAGATCGTCGGCGGCGCCCAGATGTTTAATTTCAATGGAGAAAACGACCGGATGCAGATCGGCCCCCGCAACGTGGAAGCAACAGAGCAGATACTCGCGAAGATGAATTTGAAACTGACCGGCAAAAACACCGGAGGAAACCGTGGCCGGTCCGTTAGATTTGACCTTGCCACCGGGATCGTGACGGTGAAAATGTTAAATTCACCGGACTTTATTATTTAAGAAAAGGAATTGGAAAATAAATGTTGAAATATATAAATATATAAAACTGTGTGAAAATTTAATTTCTACGCGTCCGTGTGCAAAAAAGATAACAGAGAGGACTACCCAGAATTCTTTATTCACGGGCTTTTCTGCGTATCATGCGCCATCCTTCTGGAACCGGAAGCGACAATCATTTTTGAGTCTGGGGGAAGACGTTATGGACAAAAAACGGGAAGAGCAATACTGGGAGGAGTACTTGCGGACAGGCTCCCAGGAAGCCCGGGAAGTTTTGATTGAGGAATACGCACCTCTCGTTAAATATGTGGCCGGGCGGGTTATTACTGGCTTTCCCCCGAATGTAGAATTCGACGATCTGGTCAGTTACGGGATTTTTGGGTTGATTGATGCCATTGACAAGTTCGATCCCGCGCGGGGAATTAAATTCGAAACCTACGCCATTTCCCGGATTAAGGGCGCTATTTTAGACGGTTTACGGAGCAATGACTGGGCGCCCCGTTCTGTACGGCAAAAGGCAAAACAACTGGAGAAGATCTGTGCGGAACTGGAGCACCGGTTGGGGCGATACGCCACGGACCAGGAAATAGCCGAGGCTTTACAGATTTCCCTCGAAGAATACCACCGCTTGCTGAATGAAGTCAGTTGCACCACCCTCTACTCCCTTGATGAATACTGGTTGTCACGAACAGTTGATGATGAGAATGTCAGGGTATTGGATTTAATCGAGAATGTGGAGAGTGTGGATCCGGAAAAACAAGTAGAGATTATGGAGCTAAAATCCGAACTGGCGAAGGCCATTGACGCCCTGCCGGAAAGGGAGAAAATGGTGATTACCCTTTACTATTATGAAGGATTGACGCTTAAGGAGATCGGTGAAATAATGAGTATTTCGGAATCACGGGTATCACAGATCCATACAAAAGCTGTTTTCCGGCTGCAGGCACGGCTAGGCAGGTGGAAATCGGTCCTCAGTCTTTTGTGAGCAGTGATGAACTAAACGGAGGAGGAAACAAGATGGTGGAAGGAGAGAAGAAAGCTCTGATAAAAATTGAGCTGACTCCCGACAATATGCGTGCCTTTTTAGAGATTGATCCACCAGTTAAGGATGCAGCCTGGCCTACCTATGACGAGGTCTTGGAGGAAGTTAAAAAAGCCGGTGTTACTTACGGAGTTAAAGAGATGGTAATCAGAAGGGTCGTTGAAGAAAAGATCGTAAGCCCGGTCTTAATCGCCGAGGGAAAACCACCGGTCAAAGGGGAGGATGCTTCCGTCAGTTTTCATTTTGAAACCGAACGGGCGAAACTGATCCCCAAGGAGATGGAAGACGGCCGTGTTGACCACAGGGAGCTTTCCCTCATTCAAAATGTACGGAAAGGCCAGGTTTTGGTGGAAAGAACTCCCCCCACCCCGGGGATCCCCGGGCGGAATGTCAAGGGTGAAGAGTTAAAGGCCGTCGGCGGTAAAGATATTGTTCTGATCGCCGGCAAAAACACCTATTGGGAGGATGAAAAAAAAGAGCGACTGATCGCGGCGATTGATGGCGAGCCTTCTTTGGTTGGGCGGAAAGTTGCCGTTCTTACCGTACATCAGGTCCCCGGGAATGTGGGGTACGCAACGGGGAACATTGATTTTGCCGGCAGTGTGGTTATCCGTGGCGACATTGAAAACGGTTTTGTTGTCCGGGCCGAAGGTGATGTGACCGTTGGCGGCAATGTTGAGGGCGGTTCAATTTATGCCGGCGGGAACGTCACCATCCGGGGGGGGATCGCCGGACAGGACAAGACAGTTATTGAATGCAAAGGAAATTTATACGCCCGTTATATTGACCATGCCAAGATTGAGGTGGAAGGCGAGATTAGGGGGCGGGATGCCATCTTACACAGTCAGGTCAGTGCCGGCCAAAAAATTATCTTGGAAAGCAGAAAGGGTATGGTGATGGGCGGCGTGGTCCGGGCCCGCGACGAAATCAATGTCCAGGTTTTGGGGTCGAGAATGGGAACGGCCACCGAGGTTGAAGTGGGCACCAGCCCTGCCCTGCGAAAAGAACTGCTTGAATTGGAAAAAAAGATCACCGCCATGGAAAGAGAACTGGATAAGGTGGAAAAAAACCTGGTTCTATTGAACAAAAAGGGTTTTGATATTCCTCCGAAACTGGAGGAATTAAAGGCCAACCTGATCCGGACCTCTTTTTATTTGAAAGCTGAGTTAAGAAAGCATACCGTCCGGCGGGACGAGTTAAGCGAAGAAATCTCCGGTCCCAGGGCGGAAAAAGGACGGATCAAAGTCAGACAGAGGATTTATCCGGGCGTAAAAGTGACCATCGGCAATGCGGTGCGCATTTTCAAGGATGAGGTGCACTATGCGGTCTTGACCTACGAAGAAGGAGAGGTGGCGGTTCAGGCGTACCGTTAAGGGGGTAATAACATGGTACAGCCCATAGATCTGCATGTGTTGCTTAACCGGACATTGGAAGTCCAACGCACACAAGCGGTTACTCTTCGGCAACCACAGGAAGAGAGCGAGATCTTTAAAAACCGCACCAATCAAGAGATTGCAGAAGAGGAACGTCAAGTCCGGAGAAAAAAAGAAAAAGTACACGGACGTGTGGAAGAAGAGAAAAACCGGTTCCGGGAGCGGGACGGCCGGGGCAAACAGGGAAAGAAACGGCAGGATGCTGCAGAGACGAAAAAGCAAAGGCTGGAAAAGGGGAAGGGACAACTGATCGATATGGAGGTATGATCGCCCGGTTGGCCGGCGCATCCACTGTCGGCGGTGGGGAGAGGTGAGAAATGGCCGGAGAAAATTTCTTTTTTTTCTGCATAGCGTTGCTTTTGTTCTGGAACTTATGGGACAGGATAAAGCACCGCCGGCGTTTGGCCAGCCTTTATTCGCGTATCCGGCAGTTGGAAGAGTTACTCCTGGAGGTCTGTGCTGTTTTGGAAGAAAATTGGAAGAAAGAAAAACCGGAGACCTCCCGTGGTACCCGGTTGGTGCCGGCTGTGGAAGAACAGGAGGAACTTGCTGAGCCGGGAGAACCTGATAAGCCTGGAAGACCCAAAGAACCTGAAAAACTGGAAGCACCGGAAGAACCGGAAACACAGGTAAGCCCTTTACCGTTCGTGGGCGGAAAGGATAACCGGCAGGCGGAGAACGTGGCGACGGCAGAGAAACGGCCTGCCGGAGAAGAAAAAAGAGAGAACGCAAAAGGGATAGGGGAAAGGAAAGCGGAAAAAACCGGAGAAGAAGAAACGGAAAAGGGACCGGTACCGGCCATCCGCGGCCAGGCCGGGGAGGAGGATTCCACCCGGCCGGAGCTGCAGGCGGCGGATCGCCGCCGCCAGGTTCTTGAGCTTTTTCGCCAAGGGGTACCGGTGAAGACCATCGCCCGCCGGATTGGCATGGGGCAGGGTGAAGCACAGTTAATCATCGATCTCTATGCCCGCCGCGAAAAAGAGAGGTAAGGGCGGGCGGATCCCGGTATTTACATCCGGGGCATGCGCGCGGGCGTGCCCACAAGATGCATCGCGCGCGTGCGCGCGTACGCCATGGAATAGGGGGAGCGTTAATGCTTCAGTTTGAGGTGGAAAACCAGCAATTTGCTTCAATTAAAGTTATCGGGGTCGGCGGTGGCGGCTCCAATGCTGTAAACCGGATGGTTGAAGCCGGTGTGCAAGGCGTAGAATTTATTGCCATTAACACGGATGGACAGGCCCTGTTGCGGTCGAATGCCGATATCAAATTACGGATCGGTGACAAAATAACCAAGGGGTTGGGCGCCGGCGCCAATCCCCAGATCGGGCGTCAGGCAGCGGAGGAAAGTAAAGAGGAGATCCGGGCGGTGGTGGAGAATGCGAATATGATCTTCATCACAGCAGGAATGGGGGGAGGAACCGGTACGGGTGCGGCGCCTCTCATTGCGGAGTTGGCCCGGGAAGCCGGGGCCGTGACCGGCGGAGTGGTAACGAAACCCTTTAATTTTGAAGGGAAGATCAGGAGAAAACAGGCGGAGGAAGGGGTCAGGGCTCTAAAGGAACAAGTGGACACCTTGATTACCATTCCCAATGAACGCCTTTTGCAAATCGCCGATAAAAACACCTCCATCGTTGAGGCGTTTCGAATGGCCGATGATATTCTTCGTCAAGGGGTGCAAGGCATCTCCGACCTGATTATTATCACCGGGCTAATCAATGTAGATTTTGCGGATGTCAAGACCATTATGACCAATGCCGGGTCCGCGTTGATGGGGATTGGCACGGCCAGCGGCGAGAACCGGGCGGTAGAGGCGGTAAAAAATGCCGTGAACTCACCCCTGCTGGAAACAACGATTAAAGGGGCGAAAGGGGTTCTTTTGAATATCACCGGCAGTTCCAACCTGGGACTCTTCGAAATTAATGAAGCTGCGGCGATTATTACCGAGGCCGCCGATCCGGATGCCAATATTATCTTCGGTGCGGTGATCGATGAATCACTGGGTGACGAGGTCAGAATAACGGTAATCGCCACCGGCTTTGGCGAGGGAAAATTGCACCGGTTGGGTCTGGAAGACTTGCATATTCCGGCGTTTGGCGAGAACGAGGAGTTGGATCTCCCGGCATTCCTGAAGAAGAGAATCTGAACCCGGGAAGAACGGGAAAATACTAACCCTGGGACAGAACCGGGAAAAATTTATGCTGATTTTAAAACCTGACGAAATGGCCCGCGCACGCGCGACAACGGCCATTTTCGCTTTTTATTGGTATTTTTCGGCAAAAAACTGTAGATTACGGGAAAAACCGTTTCATCTTTTCCGGCTCTTAAAAAGGAATACCGTTTTTGAGCGGTAGTTTATATAATTGAACCGACCGTATAGATTGAAGGGAGATACGGATGGTACGGGAGGTCTTTATTGACGAGTGGATCACCGGGGCAATGATGAGCTGGCTGATGAATACATTGCTGCTTTGGGCGACCGGCCGGATCATGAAAAATCCGGTCCGGTGGTGGCGGCTGGCCGGCGCCGGTTTTGCTGGTGGTCTTTATCACTTCGGTTTTTGTTACCGGTGGGAATTGGGGCTCGTTGGCAAAGGCGAGATTCTCATTTTTACCGGCATAGGATTTCTCATGCTGATTTTGGCTTTTTTGCCCCTCTCCCTGAAAAAACTGGCGAAAACTGCCGGGACGTTCTTTCTTTTGGCTTTATTGACTGCCGGTCTTACCTCTGCCGTGTATTATTTATCCTGGTATTCCTTGGGTTTTTATCCGGGAGGAGGCGGGATTCTTCTCATCAACCTCTTTGCCCTTTTTTTCCTGGGCGAACTAGGGTGGGGGCTTCTCCACCGCCTGGTGTGGGAGCGAAGTTGCCTTATTCCAATCCGTCTTTCGTTTGCCGGGAAGACCAAGGAAATGGTGGCTTTGCTCGATACCGGGAATTTATTGGTCGATCCGCTCACAAAAGTACCGGTCGTTCTGGTAGAGGCGGCGGTGTTACAAGATGTTATCCCGGAGAGGATCGCCAAGTTGTCGTCGGCCGTCTTTGCCGGTGATTTTTCTTCTTTTTCCGATTGGGATCTTGAGGGCGGCTGGGCAAAGAGGATTAGGATCCTCACTTTTACCGGAGTCAGTGAAAAAAAAGGGTTTATGCTGGGGTTACGCCCTGATGAATTAGTGATTCGCGCCCACGCGCGCGAGGAGAAAGAACCCCGGCGGATCCTCCGGGTTTTAATCGGCCTTTACCACCCGCCTGCCCCCGGTGGTGCGTGCACCAATCTTTACCAGGCACTTTTACCGGCCTCCCTAATGACCGCGGAGTAGCGTGCGCGCGATTTGGCAAGAGGAGGAATATTTATGCGGAGAAAGGCTTGGATACGCCTGCGTTTATTTTGTCAGCTTTGGCTGGTTAAGCTCCTGCAAAAGACCGGCCTCTATCCGAAGGCTGTTTTCTATATCGGCGGGAGTGAAGCCCTGCCGCCCCCCTTGACGATTGAGGAAGAGAATTACCTTTTGGAAAAATTGCGGGGTGGTGACCGGACGGTCAGGGGGTTGTTGATTGAACGCAATCTCCGGCTGGTGGTTTATATTGCCCGGAAATTTGAGAATACCGGGATTGGGATTGAAGATCTGATTTCCATTGGTACCATCGGCTTGATTAAGGCGGTCAACACCTTTAACCCGGAAAAAAAGATCAAACTGGCCACCTATGCTTCGCGTTGTATTGAAAATGAGATCCTAATGTATTTGCGGAGAAATAACAAAACCAGGTCGGAGGTTTCTTTTGACGAACCCCTCAATGTCGATTGGGACGGCAACGAGTTACTCCTTTCCGATGTTTTGGGGACGGAAAACGATATTACATATAAGCGGCTGGAGGAGGAGGTTGACAAGGATTTACTGGCAGCGGCCATGTCGATCCTTTCCGGCCGTGAAAAGGTCATTGTCGAGCTCCGGTTTGGGTTAAGGGACGGGGTGGAGAAGACCCAGAAAGAGGTGGCCGATTTTCTCGGGATTTCCCAGTCTAACATCTCCCGGTTGGAAAAAAGTAATATTAAAAAACTGCAGAAAGAAATCCGGAAAATGGGGTGAAAGATAAAGGATTTCTCTGCCGGAAGAAGAATATTTAAGTTATTGAATGGTTGATTATCTC
>JAAYIC010000015.1 GCA_012735195.1 Bacillota bacterium | reverse complement strand
TTTCAATTGTGCCTCAAAGGTTAGATAGTCAATCTCGCCTTCGAAAATTTTCGATATTTCGTTCACTACCGAAAGGATTTTTTCTTCTACTAAACGAATTAGATCCATGAGGAACCTCAGCCTCCTTGGGGGGTATTCATTCAACTGCGTGAATGTGAGGTTCCTCTGCTTTTTTCCATAAACTATTTCCTGCAAAGACCTACAGTAATTTTACACTAACACCCTACGCCCGTAGGGTTCCGCGTGCACCGCAAAGGGCTTCTGCACCGCAGAAAGTCCCGTATTGCAGGGGTCCTTGTATTGTAGAGAGCCCTGTACTCCAGGGGACTCCTGTAGTGCAAAGGGACCCTGTATCACAGGGGGCCCCTGCATAACAGGGGGACTCCTGCTCTCTGTGGGGTAACAATATTTGGAGGGTCAACCCCGCATCTGTGGGGCTGGACGGTACATGCGTTCGCGTGCGCCTAATTTACTCGCCTGCCGCCTCTTTATCCAAAAACTCTTGAATCTTATCCAATTCCTCATCTTCCACATCAACCAGGACTTCCTCACCGTCTTTCTCGGTTTCCAAACGGAAAACATGGGCTTCTTCTTCTTCGCCTTCCTGGATTTCCGGGATCATCACCACATACCTCTTCTCGTCCAATTCAACGATACGTTCCAGAGAATAACGGTGTTCTTCTCCTTCCTCATCTACCAAGACCAAAAATTCATCCTGTTCGGGTCCGTTGGTTCCGTTGGTCATATCCTTGCCTCCCTCTTTTTAACCGGCCTTTTTTTTATTCTCTCCTATTTCCACCCAAATTACAAGGGGGAAATCAGGGTTTGGATTTAGTTATTATATTTATTTCTCCGGCGGATTATGACTCCGTAAAAAAGACTCCAATAAGATCGCCGCGGCCACCTGGTCAATCACCTGCCGCCGCCGGCGACGGGAAAGATCCATCTGCAGGAGGGACCTCTCCGCCTGTACAGTGGTGAGGCGTTCATCCCAGAAAACAGGGGTCACACCGCATTCTTTCCCCAACAAAACCCCGAATTCCTTGATTCTCTGTGCCTCTTCACCGGCCCGCCCGCTCATATGAAGCGGAAGGCCGATCACCAGTCCGGTACACTGGTATGCCCGGAAAAGCTCTACCAGGCGCCGGAGGTCCTCCTTTTGCTTGCCGGTCTTGGTTACGACCTCCACCCCCTGGGCGATTATGCCCGACGGATCGCTGACCGCGACCCCGATCCGTTTTTCGCCTATATCCAATGCCATCCATCGTTTCATCATCTTTTCTCCCTAAACCGGTTTGAAAAACCTACAGAATTTTGATGGCCAGGATCTCACAGGCTTCACTGCAGTACCCGCAGGTCATGCAGGCCTCGAAATCCACCCGGACTTTGCCGCCGCTTAACCGTAAAGCCCCAAAGGGACAGCGTTTTACGCAACGCCCGCACCCCGTGCACCAAGATTCGATAAACAGGCGCCGCGGACGGCCGCTGACTTTCTCCCGGAGGGCGGGGGCGGGGCTTCCGCCGCAAACAGTCTGGTAATTAAAGGCGATCTCCTCTTTGGACTGCATCCCTACGGCAACCGCACTGATCCCAGGGAGGTCCAAGGCAAAACGGAGCGCCTTTTCCGCATCCCTGGCCAGGTGCCCCCCGGCCAGGGCTTTCATGAGGTAAACCCCCTTGCCCATGGCAACGGCCAAAGCAATCGCCTCGGCCATCTCCTCCGGGCCGCCGTCCTGGATCCCCCATCCCTTCAAGTTATACAAGGGGTGAATAACCTCGATTTCCGGGCATGAAGCCCCGGCCCGCACCCCGGCCACCGTATGGGTGGAGAGGCCGACCGCACCGACCAGCCCTTTTTCTTTAGCTTCGACCAAATATTCAAGGGCGCCGCGGTGCCCGCGGAGGGTGGCGGCGGATTCCTGTTCATGCAGGAGGAAAAGGGGGATCATCTCCATCTCCAGTTCCCGCCTGGCCTTCTCAACGCTCTTTTTCATCTCCTCCGCGGTTACGGCATAGGATTTGGCGACAACAACCACATCCGTCTGCCGGCCACGTAAAGCCCGGCCCAAGTATGGATAAGTCCCGTAGATCTCCGCCGAGTCAAAAAAATTTATCCCCAGATCCAAGGCGTACCTAATCAACGCCTCCCCTTCCGCCAGGGATAAGTTCTTTTGGCGGGGGCCGATGGTCAAGGTGCCAAAACAAAGGGGGGAAACCCAATAACCGGTATTCCCCAGTTTTCTTTTTTCCATTGCGTCCGCTTCTGCCTTTTCTGCCATATTTATCTCTCCATGGGTACTAAAAACCGCACTTTAAAACTGCGGGTGGGAACCCTCTGGACCCTGGAGGTGTTTCCAAACTTTACCTGGCTGACCTCGGGGAAACCGGCCAATTCAACCTGGGCTTCCTCCAGGGTTTTCCCGGCAATGGCCTGGAACAACCGGCGCCGGTCAATCTTTCCCCGGATTTTCACCGCCGACTGCACATATAATTCGGCATGCCGCAGGTCACGGCCGTGTACCTGCAGCTCGCGGATGGTGATCCCTTCGCCAAGCTGAACAAAGCCGGGAGGAATCGTCTGCTGCAGATAACGGCGTAACCATTTGTACAACGAGGAGGTGCCTAAAACCCCCGCCCGTAACCGGTAGAATAGTTTGAGGTTTAAGACCTCTCCCTCACCGCCAACCGGCGGGTCCGTGTCGATCCTTTCTATTTCTGTAAAGACCAGATCCTGCAGGAGAAGATAATCATCCTTCTCCTTCATCTCCCGGAGATCCTCTTCCACTTGGAATCTCATCTGCCGTTCCGCTTCTTCCCTGGCCCGCAGGAGGTCTTTCTCATCAACCACCGCGATCCAGCGGTCTTCTCCGGAAGTAAACCTCTGAAAATTGATGACCTGAAGGGTCTTGGCCAGCGGGCCCTCAATACGGAGGATGGTCTTTGCGTCTACATTGCCAACGGTACCCTTTTCCAAGGCTTCCACTTCAACCTCTGCCCGGCCGTACTCTTCGCCGGTGGCGACTCCCACTTCATACCTGGTGGTCTTCCCGGGCACCATCAAATTGGCGGTGGTGGCGAACCTCTGCCCGGCCTCAGTGGCAACCACAACCCCTTTCGGGACTAAAACCGGGTTGGGGCTGCTGTTAATGAAGACCACCGGACCCCGGGCCGGGAGGAACCCCACCCCCTTTTTCCCACTGGTCGACCGGGAATAGGCGACCTCTCCCCGCCGTTCAAGTACGCGGAGGGGAAGTTGGTTATTGAGCAGATCCCGTTCGGTAAAGCCGACACCGACCTCGCCCCGGATGGAAAAGGTCCATTCTTTGACAACCGGGTGAATAATCAGAGTCAACCGCGGGGTTAAAAGAAACCAGAGACCGGCCAGAACGGTGAAGAAAGTCACCAGCAAGGCCACGGCCAGCTTTCCCCCGGGAGACGAAGAATACGGCGGCCTGGGGGGCGGGCTCTCTTCAGCGGAGGCGGCGTCCCGCACCGGACCGTCAAATCCGGCGGGAAACGGCTCATATCCGGGAGCAGGAGCCGGGGCCGGCCTTTCTGGCTGCTGCAGGGGATCATCAATCCTCATCCCGGCAGGAAACGGCGTATGCCCGGTAGCCGGTATCCGGGTAACCGGCCTTTCTCTCTGTTGAAGGTGGTCATCAATCCTTATCCCCAAGCTGCGGGCGATCTTCTTAACAGCCCGGTCTTTAATGACCAGCGTCAGGATCTTTCCCTCTTCTTCGCTGTAAAACTTGAGTAACCGCAGGTTTATCTCATTGCGCAAAAAAGGCAAGCGGGTATCGGAAAAAAGGACCACCTGCGGAGCGGAGGTTTCCCGTATCTTCTCGATCAATCCTTGAACCGTATCGTCCTTATTTACCGGTATGACCTCTATGTTGGCCACTTTTTTCCTCCCTTCCCTCGTGGCTGATTGCTTGTCCACTGGAGATCCCGGGGGGATTTCATTTTAATCATACTTAAATAAGGCGATACTGTCAATCACAGGGAAAAATAAAAAAACGCGCCCCGCCGGCCGCCCGGTCATTTTCTTAATTGCTGCGGTGATTGATTAACTCCGGTAATTACCTGAGGCAAGTTGGTTACCTCCTTCCCAACAGCCAAGTTCCGGCCAGCATTGCCCGGGAGAGATTTCCCATCCTGCCTGCGCGCGCGCGCGCGGCAAAGCCGGAAAGCATCCGCCGCATCCGCATATATCCGGACCGCTGCCACCGCATCCGCTCTTCTCTTCGTCTTTTCATCATCATATATGTCCCGGCGGCCGCGCCAAATAAGCCGCCGGCCAATAAGCCACGGAGCAATCTGTTCATTCCGCCTACCTCCTTTTGCTGTTCGCACCGGGGTAGGGTTAGTATAACCGGCGACGGGAAAGGTAATCCCGTTAAAGACAGGTAATAAAACCACCGCCCAAAACCAGATCTTCCCTGTAAAAAACAGCAGCCTGCCCGGGAGTAACCGCCCGTTGCGGTTCCGCGAACCTGACGCGTACCTCCTCGCCTTCCGGCTCAACCACCGCCGGCACCGCCGGCGCGGTGTATCTGATCTTTACGGTCACCGGCAAAGGGTCCCGGGGCGGAGGGATGCTGACCCAGTTAACCATGGTAACCCGGCATTCCCCGCGGTAGGTCTCGCCGGCCTTGCCCACGATCACCTCCCGTTCCTGCGGACGGAGAGCCACCACATAGTAAGGGGTTTCGCCGGCAATTCCCAACCCGCGCCGTTGCCCGATGGTGTAAAAAGCCACCCCCCGGTGGCGCCCAAGAATCTTCCCGGAGGTATCGCGGATCACCCCCGGCTGAACCGCTTCCGGCCGGTTCTGCTCCAAAAAACGGTTGTAATCATTATCCGGGATAAAACAGATCTCCTGGCTCTCGGCCTTCCCGGCACTCGGCAGGTTCCATCTCCGGGCCAGCTCCCTGATCTCTTCCTTTTGGTACCCGCCAAGGGGAAAAAGGCTCCCTGCCAGTTGCTGCTGGGTGAGGCAGAACAAGACATAGCTCTGGTCCTTTCGTTGATCCTTCCCCCGGGAAAGGGTGTGCCGGTTCAACTCCGGGTCATACCCCTTATGGACATAATGGCCGGTGGCGAAATAGACCGCCCCCAGTTTCCGGGCTTCTTCCGCCAGGGCTTGGAATTTTATCTTCCTATTACAGACAATACATGGATTAGGGGTTAGCCCCTGCAGGTAAGCGCCGGTGAAATAATCCACCACTTCCCTGGCAAAGACTTCTTCCAGGTTAAAGCGGTAAAAGGGGATACCCAGATGGTCGGCGATCCGCTGCGCCCCGGCTGCGACTGTGGTCCGCCCGGGCGCCGGGTATACCTCCATGGTTACCCCGATCACATCATATCCGGCCTCCAACAGCAAAGCGGCAGCCACCGAACTGTCAACACCGCCGCTCATTGCCACTGCTACCCGTTCCTTCATAATTACCCCCCGTCCTCCTTAATCCCGGAGCCCCGCTGCCCCTGCCCCTGGGCCCTTCTTCACCGGCCGGTATTTGCGGGTCCCCAATTCCCAGGAAGCCCATAGAATCCTATTCATCCACAGGTTTTCCCGGTTCAGGCGGGAACCCGCCGGGGCCGGGAATTTTCATGCTCAGACTAATCCGCCTGCGCTCCGGGTCCACCTTTTTCACCATTACTTCGACAATATCCCCCACAGATACCAGGGCTAGCGGGTCCCTGACAAATCCCCGGCTCATCTCCGAGATGTGGACAAGACCGTCCTCTGTAACACCAATATCAACAAAGGCGCCGAAATCCACCACATTGCGGACGGTCCCGGTTAAAATCATCCCCTCACGCAGGTTTTCCAAAGCCAGGATCCCTTTGCGGAAAACCGGCGGCGGCAAGTCGGTCCGGGGATCCCGGCCGGGCCTTTTCAGGGCCTCAATAATATCAACAAGCGTCGGTAACCCGGTCTGGAGCCTGCCGGCCAACTCCGCCGGGGAAAGCTCCTCCAGCTGCCGGCGCAAGGAAGCAAGTTTCTCCTGCTCCTCCAGGTCCTGCGGTGAGTAACCCAGGACCGCCAGAACCTCCGCTGCCGTCCGGTATGATTCCGGATGAATCGGGGTTCTAGCCAGCGGATCCGCACTGCTGTACAGGCGGAGGAACCCGGCGGCCTGCTGGAAACTCTTCTCCCCAATGCCCTTAACTTTCAGAAGATCCCGGCGGGTTTTAAATTCACCCGCATCTTCCCTGTACGCAACCAAAGCCGCAGCGGTCTTTGTGTTCAGCCCCGCCACATAACTGAGGAGGGCGGGTGAAGCCGTATTGAGATCGACCCCCACATGATTGACACAGCTCTCCACAATCTGTTCCAGACGTACTTTGAGGCGGCCGGGGCTAATATCATGCTGATAAAGCCCGACCCCGAGCGACCGCGGGTCAATCTTTACCAACTCGGCGAGGGGGTCCTGGAGCCGCCGGGCAATGGAAACAGCGCCCCGCATAGAAACATCCAGGCCGGGCAGTTCCTTTCTCGCCAGGGGAGAGGCGGAATAGACCGACGCCCCGGCCTCATTCACCACCGTATATTGTAACCCTCCGCCGGCTTCGGCAATGACCGCTGTTACCAATTGTTCGGTTTCCCGGGAGGCCGTGCCGTTGCCCACCGCGATAACATCAACCCCGTGCTCCTTCACCAGTTGCCGCAAGGCGGCGCACGCCTCTTCCCAGCGGTTTTGCGGGGCATGGGGATAGATGGTCGCCGTAGCCAAAAGCCGACCTGTCCGGTCGACCACCGCCACCTTGGACCCGGTGCGATACCCGGGGTCGATACCCATAACCGTTTTTCCTGAGACCGGGGGCTGCAATAACAATTTTCGCAGGTTGGCGGCGAAAACTTCAACAGCATGTTCTTCGGCGGTTTCCCATAAACCGTTGCGGATCTCCCTCTCCATGGCTGGCCGGAGAAGCCGCTTGTAACCGTCCTCAATTGCGGCGGCCACCTCTTCCCGTCCGGGAAAAGCCGGGCCGCCCAGGTATTTTTCTTCAATAAGAGCGATGGCTTCTTCTTCCGGCACTTCAAAGGTGACTTTCAGGATTTTCTCTCTTTCCCCGCGGTTAATCGCTAAAAAGCGGTGAGGGGGAATCCGGGCCACCGCTTCCCTGTAATTATAGTAGGTTTCATAAACCGTCGATTCTTCGGTCAGACCTTCGGAAATTAAAATTCCTTTCTCCCAGAAAAGACGGCGGACGGCTCCCCGGATCTCCGCGTCCTCCGCAACCCATTCGGCGATAATATCCCGCGCCCCTTGAAAGACCTCTTCCGTCCCGGCCAGTTCTTTTTCGGGATCGAGATATTTCCCTGCCTCCGCCTGCAAATCGATGCCCCCGGTTTGCCGGGAAAAAAGAAGCCGGGCGAAGGGTTCCAGCCCTTTCGCCCGGGCCTTGGCCGCTCTGGTCTGCCGCTTTGGGCGGAAAGGGAGGTAAAGGTCTTCCACTTCCTGAAGGAGAGTGGCCGCTCTAATCTCTTCTTCCAACTCCGGCGTTAATTTCCCCTGTTCGTCAATGAGCCGGAGCACCTCCTCCTGACGCCGGGACAAGTTCCGCAAATAGTTTACGCGCTGGTCCAAACTGCGCAGTTGCTCTTCATCAAGGTTACCAGTGACTTCTTTGCGGTAACGCGCAAGAAAAGGGATGGTGTTGCCTTCATCCAAAAGCCGTGCCGTCCGTTCCACCTGTCCCGGGGTTATTCCCAATTCACCGGCGACAACCCGCCAAATCCTATCCTCGGTCACACTGATACCTCCTGCTTTATCTCCTCGTTAATCAGGGATTCGTCGATAACAATAATCCTAAAACCAGTCATTCACAAAGGTAGTTTTTGCCGGAAAAAGCCCTGCCAGTATATTAAGGTTCTTTTCATCTCGGAGAATAACCCTTCCCAATTCCACGCCCTCTTTAATACCAATGTACCCCAGAACCAACTGGGAAAAACTCTGGACTGGGCACTGAAGATCCGTCTTTTCCCCGTTTTCCGGTTCCGCCTGCACCGTCGCTTTCCCCTCCGCAATCCTCACCTGGAAACACCGGTTATGGTTCCAACCGGCCCAGGGGTCGTCCACCCTCAGCGAAAAACTGGCCGCCCTGTCCGGAGGAAAAGCAAGGTGCTCCAAGGCGCTTTTCACATCAACAACACGGGCCATCATCCCGTTGACCAGCCGGCAATTGACAGGTGGCTCCGGTAACAATAAAGAAGAAGGGTCGTTGGCCGGAGCCTTCCAGACCACCGTTTCAACCTGGGCATTATGCAGGTGGAAAAAGCGGAAGAATTCTTCCTTTACCGGATGAGACAGGTAAATCATCTCATACACCAGCATCTTCCCTTTGCTTAGCTGGAAAAAGAGATACCCCTCCAGTTGCCCCCGGTCATTTTCATACCCGTAAAAGTGAAAGCCCTGCTTTTCCAGTTTTTTAAGGAGGTACCGCCACCAGTTGTCACTCCTCTTGAGCGCCCCGTTATACCCCGCCATATACTCTTCATATATAGTCTTAACACGGGGAAGGTCCGCAGCGGTCAGCGGCAGGAAGCGGCCGGCGCTCCCGCCAAAACCCGCGAAATCATCCACGGATACAGTATATTCCCGGCAATGAAAAGCAAGTTCCCAACCGAATTTGCGGTAAAACTCGTAAGAAAACGGTCCCAGCATAGAAAAGATGTCGCCCCGCTCCCTCATTACTGTCAAGGCTCTTTCAAATAAAGCAGCGACCAGCTTCCGTCGCCGGTACTCCGGCAGAGTCGCCACAGCCCCGATCCCGCCCATCTTTACCGGGCGCCCGCAGAAAAAAATCTCAAAAGGATTGATCTTCAAAGAAGAAACCAGGCGCCGCCCGTCAAAGACCCCGAGATAATTACCGGGCTCAAACCAATCCTCCCCTTGCTGCAGGCTAAAACAGTAGCTGTGGAGGCGCTGCAGATCCCCCCGGTGGCGTTCGGTAACAAAATCAATTCTCATCTTCTTTCCCCCAAACCGCTCTTAACTGCCATAAATAATACCATTTTTAAGCGGACAAAGGCAAGGCCATATACTTCAGTCCAGGGCAGGCGAGACAGTCTGCAGGTAGACCGTGATCGTCCCTGGCAGTTACTGAAGGAATAAAGCAAGGATAAAAAAACGCCCGTTTAGGGCGGGCTTTTTTTAAGACAACCTCTTTTCTATCTGTAGATCCGTATGTTTCCCCAACTCTAAGAATTGATTTTTCCTCTTCCCTTCCAGGACCTGGACGACCGTCTTTCTTCTGTTGGTATTAACCACCACCGCTTTTTCTCCTGTATTCAACAGAAGAACGCTGCCGACCGGATACGGCGCCACCGACCAGGAAAGGGCGGCAACGGCCTTCCGGTCGTATTTCAAAGGTGCGCTCGCCCTTAATTCGGCGATGGCTTCGTGGCTCCAAAGCGGGTCCCGGTATAGCTTATTCGAGGTCATGGCATCAAACGAATCGGCGACTGCGGCGATCTTCGCATAAATATGGATCTCATCCCCCTTGAGGCCGCGGGGATAACCCGAACCGTCTTCCCGCTCATGGTGCTGGTAGGCAACATGGGCGGAAAGGATACTCAACCCTGAATAGGTCCTTAACCTTTCAAATCCCAGTTGGGCATGTTCCTGCACCTGTTTGGCCTCTTCAGGGGTCAGGTGGGTCATTTTATTCAGAATTTCGGGGTCAATATAGATCATCCCCAGGTCGTGCAAGAGAGTTCCCATGGCCAGTTCTTTCAGTCTGTCCCGGGGCAGGCCCAATTGCTTCCCCATGATGGTGGAAATGATGCAGACGTTAACTGAATGAACATATGTGTAGTTATCGTGTTCCTTCAAATCAAGCATATTGTAGATAACATCATTATTGTCCAAGACTTCATCGAGGATAATATCGGCCACCAGGTTCATCTGCTTCAAATCCACGCTCTGGGCAACCAGGGCTTTCCCCAATGTATCTTTAACGATCTTAACCGCCTGGGCCCTCGTTACCTCACTGACCGGACCGATAATCTCCTGGTCATCATCGCTTTCGCTGTCCAAGACATAAAGGTGGGTATAGTCGAAATCCTTCAACCTCTCCAGGTATGACCGGGTAAGCTTTGTCCCTTTGGCCAACAAAATCTTCCCATCAATGCTGAAGAGATCCTTCGCCAACAGCATACCGTCTTTTATCTCATCGATTGCCAAATAGCGCATGCCTAATCTCCTATATGTTCATTCTGCAAATGCCCAGAGGGACATCTCTTGTAAACTATTAATTTTCTCTCCTCCTCCCGATTTTCCTTCTCTTGATACCAAACTTTATCATAAATCATAAAAAATCATAAAGAAGAACCCGGGAAAAAATATTTCTCCAGGTCGCGGTAGAGCGGCCCTCGAGGGGTTAACCTACTCTCCACCAGGGAAAACCCTTTTACGGTCATCAGCCCTTTAACCCCGGCCTCCAGCAATCTCCGATCATAAAGCGGGGTTTCACCCTTTACCCGGCCGATGGTTAAATGCGGTTTAAAGCTCCTTTTTTCCGGCGGCAATCCGCCTGTGCTTGCCTTCTCCACAGCCGCCTCAATGCGGCCGGCTAAAGCCGCCAGTTCACTACGGCCTTCATCCACCCCGAGCCAGAGAACCCGCGGTGAGCGCCGGGGTGGGAATGTACCGCCTCCGGCCAGGGTCAGCGGGAAAGAAGAGGTGGCCGCCGCCACCTGGCGCAAATAGGGAAAAAGCCCGGTGACGAACTCAGGGTCCTGTTCGCCCAGGAACTTCAGGGTAAAATGTAACTGTCCGGAAGGGACCCATTTTATCCCGGAAGATCCGGCAGTAAACTCCTCCAACCATTTGCCGACGATCTTTTGGAGTTCTTCACTCAACCAAACAGCAAGAAAAAGTCTCATTGTTCCTGCGCGGGCCCGGGGCCACGCCCGCCTTCACCTCCATCTTCTTCTCCGCCCGGCGTTGTTTCATGTTCATCAACTACCATGCGTTCCAAAGTCAGCTTCCCCCCGAGGCTGTAAACCCGGACCAGGTCAACTGTGGAAAGACGAAAAGCCGCCCCCGCCTCTTTGCCGCGGTTAAAACGCAGCAGCGCTACGCTGTAGGGCGGCGGTTCGTTCTCCAAACCCCGGAGGCCGGCGGCGCCGCTGGTCCCGGCGTTGATAAAATAGGTCTCTCCTTCTTTCAAGACGGCCGCGCGGTGGTCATGGCCGTGTAAAACCACGGGAATCCGGTCTTTTACTTTATCGGCCAACTTTATGTTATGTGTAGCCAAAAGGTCCACATTTCCGGAGAGACTCTCCAGGTATCCGGCGAGCGCTTCCGCTTCCGCCGCCAACTCCTCTGCGCCCGCCAGCAGGACCCCGGAACTCCGGGCTGCCGGATCTTCCCAGCCCAAAATAGTCAGGCCTTGAAAATTATATGTCCCTTTTCTTAAAACAACCAGATTGGGCAGGCGCTTAAGACTGTTGATCACTTCCGGTGAATCATGGTTCCCGGGGATGAAAAGATATGGAACGTCCAGGGTTTTGATGGTCCCGGCCAGCCGGGTCTCGATTGCCGTGCCATAATCGGTCAGATCCCCAGTATCGATCACCAAATCCACGGCAAAGCCTTCGATCAGAGGTTTGATAAACTCAAAAGCCGCCGGGTTGTTATGGATATCCGAAACATGGAGGATTTTTATTTCTCCCTCCGCCTTCGCCAGGGGGGTCAAAAGGTCCACCTGCGTAACCAAGCGGTCCATATTCCCGGCCACCAGGGAGAGCCTTTCACTCAATTCCGGCAGGTATGTCAAGCCTTGGTCAACCACTTGCAAGACCCAGGGAGCGAAGGCCAACATCCCTTCATAGCGGGGGTTTTTAAAAGCCTCCCGGTCGTAATCCAGCGCTACGCTTCCTAAAAGCAGCAGAACCCCTAAAAAACCGGCGGCCACCGACCGCCAAAACCGGTGAAAATCCCGCCGGCCAAAGATTAAGGCGACTATGCCCCCGGCCACCCCGCCCAGGATCGCCAGTTTGGCCAGGAAAAGATAGAAGAACCGTTGCAGGCGGGGGAGCAACTCTGCCAAGTATTCTTGAGGATTGGCATCTCCCGCCAGTTCATGCTGGAGAAGAGCAGGATCAATCTTCTCCACCCGCAGAGAGAAGATCACCGGCCAGCGGTGGGTATGGGCCTTAATCTCACCCAATAGGGGGATAACCAGTCTGCTCTCGCCCGGCCACCCCCAGCCCAAATCAAAACTGATGGAAAAAGGGCCAAATTCACCTTTGATCCCGGCCAATAGCGTGAAGAAAAAGAGGAAGAGAAAGAGAACGGTTACAGGGAGGAGAATCTCCCGCGCCCGGGTCAAAACCGGATTCGTTCTTAGTTTTTCAGCAACTTCCCTGCTCTGCACAGGAGAGGCCTCCCTCCAAGTGCTGCCATAGCAAAACCAGCCCCGCCTGGGCGGCGGCGATTTTATTTTCCGTCCGGTCCCAACAGAACCGCTCTTCCCGGGTAACGGTACCCCCCGGATAGGCCAGGGCCAGGTAGACCAGGCCCACCGGTTTTCTGGCGGTCGCTCCTCCCGGCCCGGCAATACCGGTGGTGCTCAAAGCCAAATCAACCCCGTAGAATCTGCGCATTCCTTCCGCCATTGCCCGGGCCACTTGCGGGCTCACCGCTCCGTACTCCTGCAAAAGGGCTTTTTCAACCCCCAGGACCTTTTCTTTAATCCGATTATCGTAGGCAACAATCCCGGCCTGGAAATAGGAGGAGGCCCCCGGCACACCGGTGATTCTGTGACTGAGGAGTCCGCCGGTACAGGACTCGGCGGTCCCCAGGGTCAACCCGCGGGCAGTCAGGATCCTCCCTACCACCTCTTCCAGTTGCTCCCGGTCCGTACCGAAAATATACCCGCGCAGCCGGGAACGGATCGTCTCCTCCACCGGCCGGATCAAAGCAAAAGCCGCCTCTTCCGACGGGGCTTTGGCGCTAAGGCGCAGCCAGACCTCGCCCCGTTTCGCCAGCGGGGCAATGGTGGGGTTGGTCTGCCCGGCCAGCAAATCCCGGATCTTTTCGACCAACGCCGATTCACCGATCCCCGCCGCCTTCAGCACACGGGAGACGAGAACCGGACCGGGATCACCGGTTTGCGCGCGCACCCGTTTTAGCCTGGGCAGGACCTCCTCTTCCATCAGGTATTTCATCTCAATGGGAACCCCGGGGAGGGCGGCCAGCATCTTTCCATCCTTCTCCAGCCAAAGCCCGGGGGCGGTCCCGTAGGGATTCATAAGGCAAACAGCAGACCGGGGCCGCAGTGCCTGCCGGAGATTAGCAGGGGGCATTGGCAGGCCCCGGCGGTGAAAATACTCCTCAATCATCCGCCGGGCGCCGGGATCCTCCACCAGTTCCTCCCCAGCAAGGAGAGCCACGGCTTCTCTGGTCAGGTCATCAAGGGTCGGGCCCAGCCCGCCGGAGATGAGAACCAGATCCACCCTTTGCCATGCCTGCCGCAGAAGGGCGGTCAGGCGCGGCAGGTTATCCCCGACCGTTGAAAGATGGTAAAGGTCAATGCCAAGGCGGGCCAATCTTTCTGCCAAATATGCCGCGTTGGTATTGACGATCTGCCCGAGCAACAGTTCGGTCCCGACACAAATAATCTCCGCCTGCAAAGGTACCCCTCCCCAAAATTTACTCCCACCGGTAACAGAGATACACAGATAGATGCCTATACATCCTGCCTGTCCGCGTAGAACCACGCCCACGCGGAAGTTACCCGCGTCTGCGTCCACAGAACCGGTAACGGGTTACACGATCTCCGCGTGTAACCCGTAGGACTTGGAGAGATCCGCGTATTACGCAGACGTACGCGCAGCCTCCGCCTCCGGTCCCGGATCCATCGCCAGCAGCCGCCGGAGTTTAGCGCCGGAGATCTTTTCCTCCGCCAGTAAAACCTTGGCTGCTTGCTGAAGATGGTCTTTTTTCGCCTCAATAATTGCGGTCGCCCTTTTCACCTGACCGTCCATGATTTTTTGAAACTCCCGGTAGATCTTGACTCGCGGGGTACATTCTTCATCCACTACGCCCAAGGAGGAAAGGCCGGCGGCGATCATATTCCGGGCCAGCCCGGCGGCTTGCTCAAAATCATTGGCAGCCCCGGTGCTTCTCTCCCCATAAATGACCTCTTCGGCAACGGCCCCGCCCAAACAGACGGCGATCTGCTCCTCCATATATTTCTTGGTGTAAAGCGATCGTTCCTCCTCACCGGCCGGGCGCATGAACCCCAGGGCCCTTCCCCGGGGAATAATGGTAAGGGTCCCGACCGATTTTGGCCTCAGGGTTTCACTGACAAGGGCATGACCGGTTTCATGGATCGCCACCCGTTCCAATTCCTCCCGGCGTAACCGCTTATCCGTACGTTCACCCAATAATACCTTATCCAGGGCTTCTTCCATTTCTTCCAGGCCAATCTCTTGTTTTCCTTTGCGAAAACTGAGAATCGCCGCCTCGTTAACCAGAGATTCAAGGTGGGCCCCGGAAAAACCGAAAGTATCCCGGGCTACTTTCTCCAGGTCAACTTCACGGGCTAAAGGCTTATTTCTGGTGTGGATCTCCAGGATCTTGCGTCTTCCTTCTTTCGCCGGGAGGTCTACCTGTACCCGGCGGTCAAAACGGCCGGGACGCAGTAGGGCATCATCCAAAAGATCCGCCCGGTTGGTGGCGCCGATCACCAAAACCCTTACCCCGTCTTCCGCCCTTAAACCATCCATCTCGACCAGCAGTTGGTTGAGGGTTTGGTCGTACTCCAAGTGAGAAGTGTGTTTTCCCCGTTTGCCGCCTAACACCTCAAGCTCATCGATGAAGACAATAGCACGATTTTTCCCTATTTTTTGGGCCAACCGGCGGGCACGGGAGAAAAGCTGCCGGACCCGTTGGGCTCCAACCCCGGCATACATCTCAATGAACTCAGAACCGGAAGCGGCCAAAAAGACCGAATCCATGTAGTGAGCGGCGGCTTTTGCCATCAGGGTCTTCCCTGTCCCGGGCGGGCCGGTTAGCAATATACCTTTCAAAGGCCGTATCCCCAGCGACCTGATCCTTTCCTCCTCACACAAGAAATCCAAAGCTTCTACCAGTTCCCGTTTGGCCGTTTCCTGGCCGCCGATATCGGCAAAGCTGACGTGGGGAATGAATTCTTTCTCTCCCTTGTATTCCAGGGTTTCAAAGTTCCGTTCCAACCCCCGGTTCCGGAGGTAGTAGTTAAGCGCCCCCATCGCCCCGGCGAGGAGAAAAAAGGGAACCGGATCCAACCCCTGTTTGACCAGAAAAACAAGGAGCGCCGCACCGGCGCCGATCATCACCTCTTTTTTCACCGGATCACCTCTCCTTCCCTGATGCGCAACGGGGAAAACCTGGACACCGCCTGGTAATATAAGAGATCGTTCTTGGCCAATTGTACAAAGATAAATTCCTCGCCAATGAAAACTTTGAAATCCCCTCTATATTTAGCCTCCAATTCCTGGAGTTTTTCATACAAAGCTTGATAATTCCCGGAAACCCTGGCCTCTTCCAGGATAAAACTGAGTTCATAATAGACAGGGGCCAACTCCGGCGCTTGTGGGGTTTCGATAACAACCTCTCTAATATCCCCCTTTGTTCTCTCCCGGATTTCCCGGAGAAAAGGCTCCAGGGTACTACGGAGATCCTCGGTCTTTTCCAACCGGAGATGAAGAACCTCCCCTTTTCTCTGCAAGGTAAATTCTTTAATCTCCGGAACGGCCTCCGCCCACTGCTGCAATGGGCTGTCCTTTAAAAAATATTTGGCCAGTGCTTCCCCGCCAAATAACAAGCAAGCGGTAATGATAAAAGCCACACCAATGAGGAAAATTCTCTTTATTGTCCACTTCTTCTGTGGCATAACAATTCTCCTTCCAAGGGGCAAGGTGTTGACATAAAAATTATAGCATACTTCACAGAAAATCACGACCAAAACCGCCTGGTAGTTGGTGGAATCGCGCGCGCTGCATTATCCCACGTGTACCGGTGTGATGCCGGACGCGTGCGGGCATGTAAAAGTTCATGGCCTGAGCTTGTATGATGATGAGCCCTCGATAATGCCGGGGATGTGCGGGCATGTAAAGACCCGGCAGTGCGTGAGTTGTTGAGAAAACCGTCACGGGTATGAGGGTTTGCAAAGGCACGGGCGGACGACCGCGGTAAAAAGGATGAGAACTTTTCCCGGTAGGATTTTTCTCCCTTTTGCCGAATTCTAATTCTGACGAATAATTCTGATGAAAGAAAAGAAAAAACCCCGGCCAGAAAGAGGAGGTTATAAGGGATGAACAGGGGAACACCAAAGGGAAGGATAATGATTGCCGTATTTGCCTTTCTTCTTCTCTTGGCCAATGTCGCGCCGGCTCAAGCCTATGGAAATGAGCTCAGCATCGGGTATAACCCGGATCACGGATTAATGGTGGGGGCGGCGATTGATCTGCAGAAGTTGACCTCCCTCCCGCTACAGGGCTCCTTTGAGGCCTACACCAAAAAATATAACCTCTTCCTGACCACCCTTTTCCCTTTGGAAGAACGGCTTGATTTTTACCTCCGGCCTGGCCTGGCCGAAGGGCTCTATCTTGGCATGGGCGTTAAAATTCAAATTACTTGGGATCTGCAGATCTGGGCCGGCTTCGGCCAGGTTTTGCAGGGTGACGCATTTTTAGACCTATTGGCCGACTACCGTCTCAATAACAACCTGCACTTGAAGTTCCGTTATCACATGTACCGGGCTTATCTTGGGATCGGTTACGCCCTTTAGGCGCAGCCCCGCCGCGCGCCGTCCGTGCCTCTGCCCTACGGTAAGCCCGGGCCGGCCCCGTCAATCACCGCCGCCAGTCTTTTATGTTCTTCCGCCGGAAGGGTTTTATCAATATACAAGGTATGATTTTTCTCCTCCGCCAGATTGATCCGGGGCGGTTGGTCCAACAGGTTTCCCTCCCGGTCGAAATAGATCCGTACTTCAGGCCGGAAGGGGCTGTTTTTACTGACCCGGATCACCTTTGCCACTTCACCGCTGTTTAAAACAACAAACGACCCAATGGGATAAATGGCCATTACCGAGATAAAGGCATTAAGGACCACCGGGTCATATTTTTCTTTCTCTGAAAGCAGTTGGTCCAAGGCTTGTTGCGGAGTCATCTGGTCCCGGTACGGCCGGAAAGAGATACAGGCATCATAAACATCTGTAACCGCAAGAATCCGTGCTTTGAAACTGATCTCTTTCTCCCGTTTGCCGTCGGGATAACCGGAACCGTCGTACCTTTCATGGTGCTCCCTGGCTACTCTTATCACCTCTTCTGAGAAGCCGCTGGCCCGCAATAGTTCTTCCCCGTAGACCGGATGTTTTCTAATCTCAACCTGTTCGGCAGGGGAGAGGGCGCCCTGTTTTTGCCAGATCTCCTGCGGAACACTGAGCATCCCCAAATCATGAAGAAGAGCTGCTGTCCCCAGTTCATGAAGTTCCTTTTTGGAATAACCCAAAACCTCCCCAACCAGCAGGGTTAAAATGGCCACATTCACTGAGTGGCTGAAGAGATAATTATCATACGCTTTAATATGCGTAAGATTTAGTAACAGAGACGAGTCCATCTCCACCTGACTCAGTAAATCACCGGCCAGACTGCGGACGGCCTCCTCTTCAAGGGGCTGCTCTGCGGAGGAAATAATAAGCTTCTCCACTGCTGTAATCATCCGCTCATGATTCCTTGCCAGGATCGGAATGAGTCGCCGCTCTGTCTCATCTTTACTGTCCCCTTTTGTTTCGTCAATCCCGACAGATTCGATCCCCAGACTCTTAATCCGCCGGATCATCTCTATTGAAAGCTCCGTTCCTGCCGCAATCAGTGTTACCGTTGTGTTGGGAAGGAAAATATCCTCCGCTAGCCGCATTCCCGGAACCAATTGGGTGGTTCTTATCCGTTTCAAATTAACCCCCCCTAACCATTGGCTTCTCTAAGTGCAATATAAATTTTCACGTCTCCCAATTCTGTTTGTAAGGGGATGACAAGAAAGGACAGATCTTTTGCGGAAACCGTTACTTCCTTACCCACAAAAATGGCGGGCGGGGTAACGCTGCAAATAATGTCCCGGTTGCCCAATTCTCCTACCGCATTACCGGTAACCATATTACTGAATTCACTAACGGCGCTCTTCGCCAATTCGTCCAAGGCAATGACCGGCAGTCCCATAAGCATATTTGAGGCCAGTTGGGTCGCGGTTCTTTCTGCCATGCAAAATATCACCTGGCCTAAGAGATCACCGGTCACGCCCACAGCCACATTGACCTCGTCCCCGCGTACGGGGGAAGAGGCCAGACTCAACTGTCCTCTGGCGGCCCGGGTCTTACCCATCCGTTCAAGAATATCAAAGGCCGCTGCTAAAAAAGGGTTGATTAAATCTGCTTTCACCTCGGCACCATCCTCCCCCGGTCTCCTGGAAAACCCGGGCCCGGTAGTTCAAATCTGCTGATCTTATTTCAAGATAAAAGAAAGACAACTTTTCCTTCCGTCTTTCCAAAGGAGGCAAACCCCCTGATGAAGGCAAAACTCGCAAGGAAGCACCTGGGGAACGGTGTTTTGCGTCTTTTCTTTTGCCACTCTGATCCCACCCTCCCGCGCAAAAAGCCGGCATTATAGTATATGTAGATCACGGGGGGGATTAAGCGAAAACTTACAAAAAGGCGGAAAGATTATTACCATATGGCCAAAACTCCAATAGCCGCCAACGTAACCAGAAGACCGGCGATTATCGTTCCCAAGGCCAGCGCGGGTACGGCCTTGCTCTTTTTTATCCCCAACAGATAAGCAACGGCGGCGCCGGTCCAAACCCCGCTCATCGGCAAGGGAATGGCGACAAAGATCACCAGCCCCAGAAATCCATAACGGTTTATTTTCTCCTGCTGCTTGACGGTTTTTCTTTGGATCCAGTGCAGCAGGTGAAAAAAGAAGTTGTACCTGTGAGACCAGCGGGCGAGAAAAGAAAGAACAAGCATTATCGGTATTATGGGCAAAAGATTCCCGACCACGCCAAGTAAGAAGGCTTCCCATGGCTGGGCGCCGAGGCATAACGCCATAGGGATGGCTCCCCTTAATTCCAGGTACGGCAGAACACTGGTGAAGAGAACGAGTATAATTTCGTTCAAAGTCAACCCCTCGGTCATAAAACTCTCCGTTTCCCACCTATTTATAGTAATGGCTCTATTCTCTATTCTTCCGCGTTTTACCTGCCTTTCAAGTAAAAAATTACGAAAACAGGATATTAGTATCTTGTTACTCTTCGCATAAGAGACGCAGTCTTTTGTATTCCGCCCATCCCACCTGCCCGGTAACGGGCAACCCCTCTTCTTGTTGGAATTTCTTCAGCGCCTGCTCTGTTTCGTAACCAAAGATCCCGTCCGGGCGGTGCCGGTAGAACCCCAACTGCCGCAAACGTTTTTGTAAAAAGAAGACATCCGCTCCCTTTTCCCCCTTCAAAAGCCGGCGCCTGCTCCGGAAAGGATCCCCAGTAATATAGACCCGGGTCCCCTGTCGCACCCATTGGTAGACTTGTTCCACATCGCGATTGTACATTCTGACACAACCGTGACTCTCCATTCTCCCAATGGACCACGGTTTATTGGTCCCGTGAATACCGTAGCGGCCAAAAGGGACGCTCAATCCGATCCAACGGGTGCCAAACCCCCCGCCCCATCTTCCTTTATCAACCACCGTCCAACTCCCCACCGGTGTGGGTGTGGCGGGCTTGCCGATCGCCACCGGGAAACTCCTAAATGGTTTACCGTCAACCAATACCGTCAGGGAGAGATAGTCGGTATCGACAAGAATCACAATATTGCCGGGGGGAGGACCTCCGGCCACCGGATCTCCCGGGCTCATGCCTCCCAAAGCCTGCCAGGTATCACTGTCAACCTTTCCGGTTATCCGTAGATTGTGCAGGCGTTGAAATTCCTTCACCGCGGCGATCGTCGCCTGATCATAAGACCCTGACGGTTCACCGGCAAAAAAACCAAGACTCCTTAAGAAATACTGCAGTTCAAGGATGTCCGGCCCTTCCGTCCCCGGAAGAATCTCCATTTCCGGGGGACACTGGCATTCTTCAGCCCGGATCCCGGGGGAGAAAAAAAGCCACCCGGCAAAAAAAAGCAAAAAAAGACAGACCCCTTTTCTTCGCAGCAAATCATCTCCGCCTCCTGTTTACCCGGCTTTTTGTAGTATTTCCCGGAGAAAAAACAAGACCACAGGGAATCTTATCCTTGCGCCCGCTATAACCTGGTCCCCGGCCGGAGAAAACGGGACGGCCAGCCCGGGCCCACGGGCAAACTCAATACACTGCGAAAGGGCTATGGGTGACTACAGGGTTGACAGCACCGGATGGCGTGACCTGCAACCACCGGCCGGGAGTTCAAAGGTGAACTTGAACAAGATCCCGGTCCATCTTTTCCATGCAGTTTTTGATCTTGGCGGCCATTAGTGGATCCTCTCCCAAGCAGGCGGTGCGGATCTGTCGCAGAAGGTCGATTCCCCGGCGGAAACCGGAGACGATGTCCCCCTCCTGAAACTCAGGGGCATTACGGACCAGTGTAAAGAAGTCGCAACCCCGGCTCCATTCGTACGCGAGCGGGGAAAGGCTGGGGAAAAAGCGGATTTCGTCCTCGCCCACACCATGCCGGAAAATCAGGTCCCGGATGGTTCTTCTGATTGGCCGGTAGTCAAAAGGAAGTTGACGCGGCATGCGTTCCCCTTTTCGCGGTTCGTAATCGATAGCGACAATAACCGCATTAATCTGGTCTTCATCCCATTCGTGGAAGAACCCGGCGAAATATAACTCGGTGATCAGCAGTTCCTGGGCGTAGATTTGCATGGCAAACTTCCCGCGGGGTAACAGGTTGCCATCGGCGTCGAGATAATCCAGGTCTTCCAAAATGGCGGTCTTAGCCTCCAAATCGGCCTCAAAGCGCCCGGCTACTTTTAGATTGCGCATTTGTTCTTCCAGACTCAGCCGCTCCTTGTAGAGTTTTTCGTAGGTTTTGGCCCTCTTTTCGCAGCGGGCCTGCTCCGCCGGGGAACAGTCTCTTTCGGCCAGTCTGGCCAAAGAATCCTTGAGTTCCCTGACTTCCGCACTTATGGCCCGCCGGGCTTTTTTACCGCGAATATACCGCAAGCGCCGTTCTTTCCGGCGCAATTGCCGCAAAGCCACCGCCCGCATCTGCGGGCAGGAAAGGCTGCCCCAATCCTCACAGATCACACTCCGCGTCTTTTCCAATTCCGCCGCCAGCCGGTCCAAACGCTTTTCCAGAAAAACCCTGTCATTACGCGCCTGGTAGGTGGCGAAATTCCGGTCCAGGATTACCAGGATCTCCGCACGGTTGTAATTGTGGAAAAGGTTCAAGACCGAATTATAACTGAGGTTGAAACGGCTGGTCAATTCCTCCACATCATCCGGATTGGTACTGGGGAACTCTTCCAGGCGGTAACGGTCCAGATCCGCCAGGATATAGACAAAACCCCTTTCGTCAATCCCCCGGCGGCCGGCCCGCCCCGCCATCTGGAAATACTCCAAAGTGGTCATGGGTCTAAAGGTTACCCCGTCCCATTTTGTCGGCGCATCAAAACAAACGCTGCGGACCGGGTAATTAATCCCCACAGCAAAGGTTTCAGTGGCGTACATCACCCGGATCAGGTTTTCTCCAAAAAGGGTCTCCACGATCTCTTTTAAGGCCGGTAAAAGACCGGCGTGGTGGAAAGCTATGCCCCGCAGGAAAATCGGGCGCAACCTGTGGAGTGTCGGCCATTTCTCCAAATTATACTGCTTGGCCGTACGGTCCAGGATCTCCAGGACCCGCTCCTTTTCTTCAATGGTCAAAAAGTCAAACCGCTCGCTGAGTTCCTGGGCTTTAACTTCACACTGCTGACGGCTGAAGATAAAATAGAGCGCCGGCAGGCCGTTACGGCGGTGGACGGCTTTGATGAGTTCTTTATGGTCCGGTCCATTCCGGGGCCGCGCCCCACCCGCCGGGGACCCGTGCTCCGCCTCGCGTTTCTTCCGTTTCTGCCAAACCTTTTTCAGGTGTTTAAAGTCTGTCGGCCCGGTTAACGGATGATAGACATAATGCTCCAACGGGACAACCCGGTCATGTTTGTATACCACTTTCACCGGGTGTCCCTTAATCTCCTGAATCCACGCGGCCAATTCCGAAGCGTTGGGGATGGTGGCGGAAAGTCCCAATAAACGCAGATTATCCGGCATGAAGATTATCGACTCTTCCCAAACGGTCCCCCGTTCTTCGTCTGAAAGATAGTGAATTTCATCGAAAACCACATGGGAAAACCCGGCCAGCCGTTCCTGTTCCTGGTGTAGAATATTACGGAAAATCTCCGTCGTCATTATGATTATCTCCGCTTCCGGCTGGATCACCACATCACCGGTGATAATCCCGATCTTTTCCGCCCCGTGCCATTCTTTAAACTCTTTAAATTTCTGGTTGGAAAGGGCCTTGATCGGTGCGGTATAAACCACCCGCTGCTGCTTCTTGACGGCCTCTTCAATCAGGTAATCGGCGATCAGGGTTTTCCCCACTCCGGTGGGGGCGGAGACAAGAACCGAAAAACCCTGCAGCAAATAGTTGATGGCCTCTTTTTGGAAATCATCTAGGATATACCCGCGAAATTTCCCTTGTTCTGGCATCACATTTGTTGCTCCTATTCTTTTGTTTATTATTTAACAATATTAATAATTCACCCGCGAAAATCTGCACGTACCGCCATAGAGGCCGCCCTCTGCTCCGGCTTACCGGCAGCCGGGCTAACCCTGGGATTGATCCGGGTTGAACCTGGGGTTTTGCCGCGGGTTGCCCTCACAGGTGCCCACGGGGTTGTCTAGCCAGTTTCCTACGGATTACTCATTGGGTTATCCCGCGCGTGACTTACCCCGGGGGATACCTCGTCAGCTACCTCACAGGCTAACTCCGGGACCCCGTATATTCAATGGCTTGCCGGTAATTAAAACCGCTTCTACAGCCTTAATCAACCCGGCCATCTTCTTTTCCAGCAACACATATTGGGGGGAGCCTCTTTCATCTGCCAATTTCCGGTGTAAAGGCAGGATATCACGGAAATAAACGCCGGCCGCCGTCCTCTGTACCTCTTCCGGGACCAACGGAATACGCAAGGACTTTATTTCGGTAAAATTCAGGTTCGGAGTGGCCACACCGCTTTTTAAACGCAAGATTTGGACGCGTCCGAATTTCCCCATGAGAAACAACCAGAGAAAAACCGGGTCAACACCGCACAACCTGATGCGGTCGACAAAACAACTGACATTGGCCGGTTCCGTCTCCAAGTAAACACCGGAGCGAAAACGGAGAAGCGATCCCTCTCCCGAGCGGGAAAAAAGCAGATCCCCCCGGCGTACCCGGCTCCGTTCCGGATCAAACTCTCCTCCGGGGGCCCCCCGGAGGGCGGGGCGGGGGTTAAGCCCGGTAAAAAAGAGGTCTTTTTGGCCGAAAACCGGTACTCCGTTTTCCCGCGGTTCAGGTTTTTTCCCAGGTATAATCGCGCCGTAGGATATTTTTTCAATATATTCACCCAACGGCCGGAGGGGAAAAACGATCTCGTTTAATGCTGCGCGCAAAACCGGGTCCCAAAAATTCGGGTTCCAACGCCGCCGGGGAAGTTCGGAAGTTTTCACCCAGGCAACGCCGGGAAAGATTCTTTTTTCCCCAAAGGAATTATAGGCGCGGGCGATCTGCAAGACCATTCCGAAAAATTCCGGAGGGTCTTTTACCCCCCGAAACTCTATACTGGCAAAAAGGGTCTCCCTTTCGTTCTCTTTCTCTTCATGCGGGCTTTCTGCCCGGCGGCGAAAAAAAACCAAAGAAGTCCGGGCCGGTGTCCCTTCAGACCGGAAGCTGCCGGGCGGAAGCCCGATTACCGCCAATAACTCAGCCCGGCGGCAAAATGCTTCCCTCTCCCGATACAGGCGGTCATTGCCCAAAAATCCGTCGGGCAGGATAATCGCCCCGTAGCCGCCCGGCCGGCACAACGCGAGAAAACGCCGGAGGAAAAGCGCTTCCACCGGCAGGCGCAAGAGGCGGGCCAATTCCTCTTTGTCACGCCCTTCCGCCAATAACCATCCGGTACTGTACCAGTCGTCACCGGCGAGGCCGGCGGCAAGCCGTTCCTTGCCGCCCCGGCCAAAGGGTGGATTGCCAACCACCAGATGAAAACTGCCTGGGAAAAGGGCGGCGGGACCGCCGTCCAGGAGACCGTCCGCCTGAAACCAGCGGGATTTCAGCTCTGCAGGAGGACGCAATCCGGGGTCAATCTCGACGCCTGTTACTTGCTGGGGTGCAAGCAACCCCATTTTAATGCCGGAGGAAAGGAAGATCCCCTCTCCGGCCGCAGGATCAATCACCCGGAAACGGGAGAAATCGGCGGCCGGGATCATCTCTTTCAGCATCTCCCAGACAAAGACCGCCACCCGTGCCGGGGTAAAAAACTGTCCCCACCTCCGGGCGCGTCGGGGGTTTTCCGCCTTTACCCTGCCCTTTTCAATCCCTTTTCCCATTGCCCATCGCCTTTTCAACTTCCACCGTCTGTCGCGAAGACCTCTTTCATCATGGCATATTCATCACAATTTGGAAACTTCGGGCAGTTGATGCATTCTTTCCAGACCTTATGCGGCATTTCTTCTTTATCAATTAATCTGAACCCGCATTTCTCAAAGAATTCCTTCTGGTAAGTAAGGGCAAACACCCGGGGAATACCTAAACTCCGGGCCTCCTCCACCAGCATTTCCACGAGTTTCCGGCCAATCCCCCGGCCAGTGGCGCTCTCAACCAGGGCAAGAGCCCGGATCTCCGCCAAGTCTTCCCAGATTATATGGAGACCGCCGGTGCCGAGAAACTTGCCATCATCCTCCACCACGGTAAATTCCCGCAGCGACTCATAGATCATACTTCTGGACCTTGGCAGCATCAACCCTTTTGTCGCATAGGAATTGATTAATGTGTGTAAATTCTCAACATCGGTCATTTTTGCCTTCCGGAATACGAGCATACGCCAGATCATCTCCTGCAAAACAGTATAGCAGTATTAATTCGGCACTTCTTGACGAATTCCTCTGTTATTTCCATCTTTCGTCCTTCACGGTAAAAAAAGAGGTTTGAGTGTCACCCACTCAAACCTCGATATAAATTATTATTTATGGTGCCAAGGGACGGAATCGAACCGCCGACACGAGGATTTTCAGTCCTCTGCTCTACCAACTGAGCTACCTTGGCCCTGATTGACAAATGGCGGAGCCGACGGGACTCGAACCCGCGATCTCCAGCTTGACAGGCTGGCGTGTTAAACCGGCTGCACCACGGCTCCGTAAAACACAAGCGGATGGTGGTCGCGACTGGATTCGAACCAGTGACCTCTGCGATGTGAGCGCAGCGCTCTGACCAGCTGAGCCACGCGACCATTCACTCTGAAATTATAGCATGAACCGCCCGGCAAGTCAACAGAGAAAAAAAATACCTGTAAAGGGCGGATAGATTTAAAATGGTAGTCCCAAGGGGATTCGAACCCCTGCCGCCGCCTTGAAAGAGCGGTGTCCTAACCCCTAGACGATGGGACCACTTGGTGGGCCATCGGCGAATCGAACGCCGGCCACCCTGATTAAAAGTCAGGTGCTCTGCCGACTGAGCTAATGGCCCGCTAGTCATATCAGACTAGTTTATGATACAATATTTTTTTTCTGCTGTCAACCCTGTTTTCACTGCCCACTACAAAATATGCATTGAATGGTGTTACATCCACTAATATATTTTAAAGCCCTTTGGTCAAATTGTCAACAGTGCCCGGCCTCCTGATTAAGTCAAGTATTAGCGGGTATTTTTTTGCCCAGCCTATTGTTGGCTAAAAAACAAGTCGCTCATGTCGTACCTCACCCAAAAACTTTTCCACCAGTTCGATGGAGATCATGCCCGTCTTAAAAAATTGTGTATTGGCCATTCCGCAGGCCATTCCCAGTTTAATAGTGTCCAACGGGCTAAAACCCCGGTTTATAGCCACTGCACAGCCGGCAACAAAAGCATCTCCGGAGCCCACAGTATTAACCACTTTAAGAGGAGAGGAAAAGAAACGGTAAACTTCGTCCCCAAAAGCAGCCAGGCACCCCTCCCGGCCTAAAGTAATTACGGGAAAACAAATCCCCTTTTCTTAAAAAGACAACAGCAACCGGATGTAATCATCGGATTTGGAATAGACTCCGTCCTCCACGCTTTGAATCTCGTCCTGGTTAGGTTTGATCATATACGGTTTTTCTTTGATTCCTTCCGTAAAATACCCGCCGCTTGTGTCGAGAATGAACTTCTTCCCTTTCAAACCGGCCCTTTTTATCAGGCTCCGATAAAAATCAACCGGCGCCCCCCGGGGAAGACTGCCGGAGGCAGTGAGCACAGTACATCTCTCCAGCAGTGTGTCAAACAAATGTAAGAAATTCGCACAATCTGCGGGAGTGACTTCAGGACCAGGTTCCAGTATCTCCGTGGAAGTGGTGTTTTTTTCGTCCACAACATTGATACAGGTCCTGGTTTCTCCGTCAATTTCAATAAAACAGCTCTCAATACCCTGTTTTTGCACTTCATGTTCTATAAAAGCACCGGTGCTTCCACCCAAGAACCCGGTGGCAATCACTTCTTCACCCAAAAGGCAGGCAACCCTAGCTACATTTAAGCCCTTCCCGCCGGCAGTGGCTGTCATAGCCCTAGGCCGGAACACTTTGCCTATCGTATAATCATCAACAGCGTATACCTTGTCCAGGCTAGGATTCATTGTTACAGCCAGAATCATGATCATCCTTCTCCTTACCGGCAAGGCCGCTGGAGCCGCAGAGGCGGATCTTCTCCCGAACTACTTGCTTGACCGCCTCTTTAGCTGCACCCAGGTAATTCCGGGGGTCATTTTCTCCGGGATTGCGCCGCAAATTCTCCTTAACAGCCTCGACCATACTAATCTTTAGTTCAGTACCAATATTGATTTTACAGATTCCCCGTTTAACAGCTTCTTTTATCCCCTCTGTCGGTACTCCCGAGGCTCCGTGTAAAACCAGAGGCACGGGTACCACTTTTCTAATTGCGGAAAGCCTGGCAAGGTCTAGTTTCGGTTCTCCTTTGTAAACTCCATGGGCTGTTCCAATCGCCACCGCCAGGG
>JAAYIC010000126.1 GCA_012735195.1 Bacillota bacterium | reverse complement strand
GGTCCACCCGGTCTGTCTCCCGGAAAGGCAGGGGGCCGGTCCCGTATACAGAGGAAGAGGAGGCAAAAATAAAACGCTCAATCCCGTGCTTTACAGCAAATTCCAAAAGGTTCACCGTGCCTTTAATATCCACATCAACATATTCCAGGGGATCCAGGAGTGACTTGCGGACACCGGCCAAGGCGGCAAGGTGAACGATGTCGGTCACGGCATGGCGCCTGTTTATCCTCTCCAGCATGGGGTAATCCCTGATATCGCCGTGGTAGGAAAAAAATGCGGGTACTTTCAAGAGCCCGCTGATATTCCGCTTTTTTATGGCCGGTGCGTAATTGTCACTGAAATTATCAAGACTGATGACTTCAGCCCCATGCGCCAGCAGGGCCTCGCAAAGATGGGACCCGATAAAACCGGCGCCACCGGTAACCAGGACTTTCCTGCCGGAAAAAGCGGGGTCTTTTTGCACATCGGCAGGCAACTTAATTTTGTAAATCATTTTCCGGATCACCTTTCCAGCCTCTCCCCACACCTTGGTAACGGAAACCGTAACGGCGCACCTCTTGCGGGGTAAAGATATTGCGCAGGTCAAGCAGGGCCGGGGTATCCCCGGTATTCATCAGCTTTTTTACAGCCGCCAGGTCAAGCTCCTTGTATTCCGGCCAATCGGTAACAATCACCAGGACGTCGGCGCCGGTGACCGCATCGTACGGATCCTGGCAACAGTTTATCCTGGCCCCAAAAACCTCCTTTACCCTTTCCAGCGCCATAGGGTCGTGAACCTGAAGCCTGGCGCCGGCCGCCAGCAACCGGTTGGCAATATCAACCGCCGGCGACTCCCGGAGATCGTCAACACCGGGTTTAAAAGCCATGCCCAAAAGGGCAATGGTCTTCCCTTTCAAACCGCCGGCAGCCTCCCGGATCTTCCGTACCATACGGGCTTTCTGCTGTTCATTGATTTTTATCACTGTCTCAACGATTAAGACCCGCTGTCCGCAACTGCGGGCAATATGGGTGAGGGCTCTGGTGTCTTTTGGAAAACAGGAACCGCCGTAGCCGGGACCGGCGCGCAAAAACTCCCCGCCGATTCGTTTGTCAAGGCCCATGCCCCGGGCGACCGTATCAATATCCACGCCTGCGGCTTCGCAAAGGTTGGCGATCTCGTTGATGAAGGAGATCTTCGTGGCCAAAAAGGCATTGGCGGCATATTTAATCAACTCGGCCGCTTCCGGATTTGTCCAGATAAACGGGGTCCCATCTGCGAGCAATCGGGCGTATACCTTTTTCATCACCTGCTCTGCCCTGGAGCTGTTGGTTCCCACGATCACCCGGTCCGGCCGGAAAAAATCACTGACGGCTTTGCCCTCCCGGAGAAATTCCGGGTTGCTCACCACATCAAAGGGGATTTCCCCGGCGAGATTTCTCTTAATAATCTCCCGCACCTGTTTTGCCGTGCCCACGGGAACGGTCGATTTATTAACAATCACCGTGTAGTTTTTAAGATAAGGGGCAATCTCCTCTGCAACCTTGAAGACTTGACTCAGATCGGCCGCGCCGTTCCGGAGGGACGGGGTGCCTACGGCAATAAAGATGACTTCGGCCCCGGCAGTGTTTTCATCAATTTTTTCTTGGATAAAGAGTCTTTTTTTTTGCAGGCCGCCGGTGACAAGCGGCGCCAGATCTTCTTCATAAAAAGGGATTAATCCCTCTTTTAAAGCACTGACCTTTGCCGGGTCTTTTTCCACCCCGGTGACCGTGTGGCCAAACCCCGCCAGGCAGGCTGCTGTGACCAGTCCCACATAACCACAACCAATGACGGTAATTTTCATTCTATTCTCCCTTGACCTTAAATTTTTGATTTATCTATCCTATGGAGTAAACCCTCCGGTTTTTCCGAGCCAAAGGGGGATTTTTCCGGGCAAAAAAAAGGAAACCGCCGGAGAAGCGGTTTTTATAGCAAAGCCGCACGCGCGAAACTGAAATCTATCTTCTGCAAGACTCATGGATTACCCCAGACCACCAAGATCTCCCTGGCCACCCGCGCCCACCCGAATTTTCTTTCGGCAAAGGCACGGCCTTTCTCACCCATTTGCCGGCATAGGGCCGGGTCGTCCAGAAGCACAGAGATTTTCTCGGCGAGTTCCCCGGGATCCTCCGCGTTCTCCACCACCAAGCCGTTGCCGCTAATAACTTCCGGATTCCCACCCCGGTTTGTTGTGACAATGGGCAGCCCGGAAGCCATGGCCTCATAGAGAACCCGCGCCAGGGGTTCCTGCCACTGGGACGGGCAGACAAAAATATCACCCGTCCAATACCAGTGATGAATCTCTTCCGGTGCGACAAATTCCGTAGCCACCACTGGCACCTGGGAACGTTGGGCCAAGGCCTGGAGATAGGCGACATATGCAGTTCTCCTGTTCTCCCCGTACCATTTACTCCCTACCAGCACCAGAGCGATCTTGTAATCCTTTTTCGCCAGGATCTGCGCGGCTTCGATAAGAATGTCCGCGCCCTTCTTTGGTGAGAGGCGCCCCACGAAGAGGATGACCTTTTTCCCTTTTAATTGGTATTTTTTCTGTAATGACTCCCGGATCTCCCGGGCTTTCCCGGTCACAGCAGGAGAAAACCTGTTCAGATCAACCCCCGAATAAACGGTGCGTAGTTTCCCCGCGGCCTGGGGGTACATGGCCTGGATGGTGCGCCCCACATAATTACTGACTGTGATAATCCGTTCCACTCTCTCAATAACCTTGGCGCCCTCTTCCGGATCAATCTTCCGCGGGATAAACATATCATTATGCATGCTCAGAATGATTCTGGCCCCCGGGACCGCTTCCGCCACCGGAAGCACCAGCCGGGGACGGTTGAAGATATGGATTACGTCGTAGGATCTCCCCTTCAGAAAGGCGGCAACCGCCTTTTTGTATTTCTTAAACGACCCTTCGCTCTCCACCCATTCATAGGTGATATTCCCTTCCTAATTCCGTTTGGGAAGGGCCGGATCCGTCCGCCCAAGGATGGTCAGCCGGTGGTGACGGGCGAGGATTGGTGCAACCCCTGCGATATAGGCCTGAATGGCGCCGCCGCGAACCGGCGGGACCGGTAATTTTTCCGTCGCAATCATGAGGACATTCATTTTTTCCCACCTTCCAGTCGCTTAACTCCGCCAGAACCGAGCATTTGCTTTTTTCCCGCTCAAGCATTCTCGCCAGCTCATTTTTGGTCTGGGCATTCAAAAAAGTAATCGGGTCATAGACCACTTCCTTAATAAACTGGTAGAATTCGTTCGGCATTGCCAGATCAATCAGAAAAACCTCATAGAGGTCGGGCTCGATCGGGTTCGCCTTATGATAAGCGCTGATCATCCCTTTTACCCACTGGAGATCCCATTTTTCATCCATGCTGCTGCTGATTAATTTGCGCAGGTCACGAATGGGGAGATCGAAAACGACCCCATCAAGATCGATGATCCATACTCCTCCGGGACCAATTTGGGCGTTACCCCAGCCATAGTCCTGGTGAGCAAGACCCCAATAGCTTTCACCGCGCGCTATCAAGCGGGCATAGGGCGAACGCTGCAAACGGGTTAAACCCTCGCGGGCTTGTTTTTCAAAGACCGCCAGCGCCTTCAGCAACTCCGGTCCGGCGGGGGTATCATGATAGGCCTCGCCCAACCGGCGAAACCAGCCGAACTTGGTGATAATTTTTTCGTAATAATCCGGCCACCGTTTTAGCCTTGAAGAATACTCGGCCTCCCCCGGCGGCTGATAACCGCGGGAGAGACGGTGGAATTCTCCCAGCCCGTAACAGATGGCCTGGGCGCCTTTGAGATCCTTTGTGGCCTCTCGCAGCGATTCGATCCACTCGCATACGATCCAGAGTTTATTCCCCATCTCCACATATAACCGGCCGTCCTCAGCGGGGAGAAAAGCCGGGACACGGGCCTTCTTCTTCACCAAATACTCTTGCGCCCAGATACTGAATAAACTTCTTTCCGGCCGCCGGTGTAAGAGCTTAAGGCTGTAAGGGCCCTTTTCTGTCGTCACCTTCCAGATTGCCCCGCCTTTCAGCGGTTTGGTGGCCACCACCACCCTGCTCTTGACTTTTAGATCGTAATGAGCTAAAACCCGCTCAGCGACCTTTTCAAGCTGCGGTGGAACATAACCCTCCAGCTTCTCCCAGGAAGCCGGTATAATAGCCTCCATTTCCTTCTTTTTTTTCTGTTCTTTTTTATCCTTTTTTTCCCGGTCTTCCGCTTTGCGTTTATCCTTCTTCTCGGCCTTTTCCTTTTTGGAGAGGCGGCTTTCTGCCGGATGCCCGCCTTTTTTATCTTTCTTCTTTTTCTTCTTTTCCTTTTCCAAGCTCTTCTGTTTTTCCAGGAGAGCCTTGGTGATTTTCCTCTTCTGCGCAATCTTTTTCATCTGTTCTTCAGTCAGCGCCGCGGATTGTTTTTTCTTCTTTCCGGTGGTGGAAAACTCTCCGCGCCCGCGCGCATCCGTGCGTACGTCCGACGTCTTCTTTTTATTGGCCGATTTCTTGCCCATGGTTAATCCCTGCCTTTTTACATACTCGCGTCTATGCGCTTTTATCCGCCGGATATTTTAATATATTCGTTTGTTTGAAGGCTGGGACCGGCCTTAAAACACAAATGCCTGCGGAACCCCTTGACATCCGGAATGGGAAAACTTAATATAAAAAGTAATGATCATAAACAAAAGCTCAAGCGTGCTTTTAACGCGGCCGTGTAAAGCACGGCACCCCATAAATCCCGGTGCTTTCTCGCGGTACGTTAACGCGGCGCATTAATGCGCCGCGTTGTAAAAATTTTCGCACGCACGGAACAGGAGAGGATAACGGTATGGGTATCAAAGTGGCCAAATTCGGCGGGACCTCTCTGGCCTCCGCCGAACAATTCCGCAAGGTGCAGGAGATTATCACCGCCAACGAGGAACGACGTTACATTGTCAATTCCGCTCCGGGCAAGCGTCACCCCGATGACCAAAAAATCACCGATCTGCTTTATCTTTGTCACGACCGTGTACGGCAGGGCAAGCCTTTTGACGACATCTTTACCCTCATCACCAGCCGTTACCTGGAGATCCTTCGTGAACTCGGGCTTTCCCTTGATCTCCGGGACCACCTGGCAGAGATTAAAACCAAAATCGCCGCCGGGGCCGCGGCCGATTACGCGGCCAGTCGGGGAGAGTTTCTCGGCGGGCTGATCCTGGCCGAGCTTCTAGGGTATGATTTTGTCGACGCGGCGGAGATCATCTTTTTCAATGCCGACGGAACCTACGACCCCGAACGCACCGGAAAAATGGTCGCCGGCCGTCTAGCGCAACACCCACGGGCCGTGATCCCGGGGTTTTATGGTACTCTGCCTAATGGCGAGATCAAGACTTTTCCCCGCGGCGGTTCCGATATCACCGGGGCCATTATTGCCCGCTGGGTTCAGGCGGACGTCTACGAAAACTGGACCGATGTCCCCGGTTTTCTGATGGCGGATCCCCGGATCGTCGAAAACCCGAAACCGATTAAGAAGATCACCTACCGTGAACTGCGCGAGCTCGCCTATATGGGCGCCGGTGTCCTCCATGACGAGGCGATCTTTCCCGTACGCGAGGCCGGCATCCCGGTATGGATCAGGAATACCAACGACCCGGACGCCCCCGGCACACTTATTATCAGTGACGATGAACCCCTGACCAAACCGGGGACGATTACCGGCATCGCCGGGCGCAAAGATTTTACCGTTATCGCCCTGGAAAAAGCCTTGATCCATTCGGAATTGGGTTTCGCCCGGCGGCTCCTTTCCATCCTTGAGGAGCATGAGATCTCCTTTGAACACATGCCGTCGGGGATCGACACCATTTCGGTGGTGATCGCCGATTCTCAGTTGAACGGGAAGCTCGAACCCGTCCTGGAAGCGATCCGGCGACGGATTAACCCCGACTCCCTTGAGGTCTTTCCCAACATGGCGCTAATCGCCACGGTCGGCCGGGGCATGGCCTACACCCCTGGGATTGCCGCCCGGCTTTTTACCGCACTGGCCAATGCCGGGATCAATGTCCGCATGATCGACCAGGGTTCCAGTGAGATCAATATCATTGTCGGGGTGGCCACCGAGGATTTTGAAGGGTCAATCCGTGCGATCTATCAGGCTTTTGTTGAGTAAGAAAGAGACCGGGAAAACCGGGGAAATCGGGGAAACCACGGATCCGGAGGATTAAAGACCGCGGATTAGGAACACGCGCGCGCTAAAGCGAATCCTCCTCCCGGCAAAGAAAAAAAACCGGCCCTTCGGGCAAAGCCCAAACGCCGGTTTTTTTGTTTTTCCACTTTAATCTGTATCTTAACTGAATCGATCTCAATCGGCCAGGAAAAAGGCGAAAAAGCCCATACCGCCAATCACCGGCTTTACGGGTTCATCCGGGACCTCTTCTGCCGTGACGGCCACGGAAACGGCGGCCGGGACCGGCTCCGTCCTCCACCCGGCGGGGGTGCGGGTGCTCGCAATGGGGACAGACCAGTTTTGCCACCGGGCGCCCGGACGGAAAAGAGAGATCAAAAGAAGCGAAACAGGCCTGGCACTGAAACCTGCCGGCAGCCAGGTGATAGTTGCCGCCCTCGATCCGTAGCCCTTTGCCGTTAATAAGTGCATCGGCGATCTTGGCACGGGCCATCCCTAAAATCCGCTGGAAGGTCGGGCGGGAAATCCGCATTTTGGCGGCGCATTCTTCTTGGTCCAGTTCCTCCAGATCCTTAAGGCGCACGGCTTCCAACTCTTCTACTGTAAGAACGACTTCTTCCAGGGCGGCCTTGGGAAGACCGGCGGGCTTGAAAGCCGTTACCACCGGCAGGTATTCCACACGGCGCTCCTTTGGTGGCCTGGCCACTGCGCTCACTCCTTTTCTCTTTTCTCTTCGATTATACCGCATTCACCCAGCAAAAACAAATCCCCCGTCCTTTTCCTGCAAAAACCTGCAGTAGTTTTAGACCGACCCTCCTCATCTGGATAATTCCCCATACAACCGCGGGCTCGCGCAACTCCCATGCGAAAAAAAGCATCCCGCCAAAACCGGGGAAAAGGCCGCACATTCGCCCGATTATAGCGGCGGCAAATTCCGGCAGGAATACGGTGCAGAATAACGAAATATTACCTGGGAGAAGGAGGGGTCATCCATGCCGCTCATCGCCATTTTCTTTCTGGTCTTTGCCCTCTTTATGCTGGCCAGGGTACCCCGGGGGTACCAGGCGATCTGGCTGGGGATGATCCTTTTTTCCTTTGGCTGCTGCATACTTGGGTTAACCGGGTATATCGCAAGGTTTGGCAATTATCAACTGGAAGGGTTTATGCTGATTATCCCTCTGGATCAGCCAAGCTGGGCCTGGCGCTTGTTGGCCCATTTTTCCCTGGACACCTTCATCCGTTTTCGTTTGTGGGGTATGATCTGGTTCGTCATCTCTGTGGTTGGGTTTGCTTTTTCGTACACGGTTAAAAAATGGGGGCCGGGCAGCTACGGGGCAGCCGGTTTTTTCCTGGCCGTAGCCGGCCTTCTGCTCTGGGCCTACGACCCCTTGCGCCTCTTTCATCTTTTCAAAGAAGGGGCGGCGCTCCTGGGAACCCCAGCGCGGGAAAAATGGGAAAACTCTCTCCGTCTGATGGATGCCGCGGCCCTATGGACGGTTATTTTTATTTTATCCTATTCCCTCTTCCGGATCTTCCGGTTAATGGCAACCACCTCAATCTTACAAAAACGCGCACAAGCGCTGGGGGTCGCCATCGGCTGCGGGATCCTCTCCATCTTCTCCGTTGTCCTGTTCGGGCTGGGACCGGCCAGTATCTTCAATGCTTATTCCCTGGCCACCACCCTACTGCCGGTTGTTGATTACCCGATCTTTGACACCACTTACCTGCAGGCCCTTCCTTTTGCCGGCCTGGCGGCGCTGGGTGCGGTAATGCTCTCCATCATTAAATACGGTTTTTTGGGGACCTGGCGGATCGGCCCCCTTGACCTCGACCGGCAGATCACCATGGCCAACAGAGCCGTCCGCCTGGCTTTGCACACTTTCAAAAACCGCTTTTTCGCCATTCAGACGGTGGTAAATATGGTCACCCCCGAACTGCCGCCGCCCAACGACGAAAAAATGGTAAAAATACACCAGCAAATCCAATGGATCCGGGAGATCTGTACTGAAACCCTGACCCACCTGGATATTCTCTATGTCCAATCCGGAAGGCTGCAGGTGAAAACGGCGGTTTTATCTTGGAATGAACTATGGGAAGAGGCCAGGCACAGGTGTGCCGGCCGTCTCGAAGACATTACCATCCGGGAGTCGCCGGGGGAACCGGTCTATGTTTGGGGCGACCGGGAGCACCTGGTCTCCGTCCTGGAGAACCTGGTGCAAAACGCCGTCGACGCGGTCAGGCAAAAAACCTATAAAAACTTTTCCCCCCGGATTGAAGTTGAGACCGGGCGGGAGTATGAATGGGGTTATATCCGGATAACCGATAACGGGCCTGGCATTTCCCGGAAAGACCTGCGCAAGGTTTTCCGCCCCTTTTTCTCCACCAAATCCACAAAGACCAATTGGGGGATGGGGCTTGCCTATTGCCACCGGGTAATCAAGGCGCACCATGGCTTCCTCAACCTCTTCACCACCCCGGGCGAAGGCACCACCGTTGAGGTGGTACTCCGCTGTCGAGAAAAAATCGACACCTCTGGGAATTATTGAAAAAGTCTCCTCCTTTTGTTGAAAAAAAATCCCTCTGCCAAAAAACGGCTTCCTATTGGATAATGGTAGTAGATTGTTAAATTATTATTAATAAGGAGGAGGGTTTTTCATGTCACGGAGAAAGGTGGCCATCATCCTGTTGTCACTGGTTTTAATCCTTGCCTCTTTTGCCGGCAACGGGCTCTTGGCCAAAGAAAAGGTGGTTTTCTGGAGTTTTGCCGCCAACAACATTGAGGAATGGGAAGCCAGAAAAGCTGAGATCGAAGCGAAATTCGGCATCACTCTTGTGATTGAAAATGTCCCTGAAACCGCATTTGTCGAGACATTACAGGCGACAATGATGGCCGGCATTGATTACCCGGATATCATTGAATGGCGGATCGAGCAAAACCAGATCCTCGACGCCAACCCGAAAAAAAGCCTGGTTATACCTTTAGACAAATATGTGAAAAAATCCAAGGTTTTCCCCAGAGTTCCCAAGGGCCGTGTCGCCTGGACCACTTACGGCGGTCATGTCTACGGGCTTCCCCACGATGTGCACCCGGTTGTCCTGGTTTATAACGACACAATCTGGAAGTCCGTTGGGGTCGATATGGCTAAGATCAAGACCTGGGATGAGTTTTTCAAGGCTGCGGAGAAATTGTACGCCGAAAAACAGGTCTATGCCTTACCCTACGACGCGGCTGGGTTGGCTGCCACCATGTGGATGATCTGGCAGCAGACCGGAATCCAGGTTCTGGACGAAAAAGGGAGACCCACTCTTGACACCCCGGAGATGCAGAAATTCGTAAAATGGTGGATCGATAAGATCAATTCCGGAGTAATGTGCAACTGGGACTGGGGCAACTTCGGCGCCTTGCTGGCCAACGGAACAATGGCCTCGTATACCAGCCCCGACTGGTGGATTAGCCAGGTGGATGCCGCAGTGGAGACCGGGAAATACGAATTCCGCGTCAGAGACCTGCCGCTCTATTCGGAAGGCGGACCGCGGACCTCATCCTGGGGCGGGTCCTTCATGGCCATCACCAAGCTGGCCAAGAACCCTGAGAAGCTTTACCAAATTATTGAATACATGCAATACGAAGAAGAATACCTGCATATCCGTTATCGCGACGCCAAAATGCTCCCCCCGCTCTCCACAGTCTGGGATCATGAAGTCTTTAAACAACCCGATCCCCGGTTCGGCGGGCAAAAGCTGGGCTTGCTCCAAATTGAGCTGGCCAAGGAGATTCCCTGGATCAATACGGGCGACATCTTCTGGGATGCGGTCTCCATTGATTTCAATACCCAGTTCACCGAGATCGCCGCAGGCAACATCTCAGTGGAAAAAGGCTTGAAAGAAGCACAGGCTCGCGCTTTGAAACGTCTCAAGTAAGAAGTAAAACTGGCCAATTTTCACCCTCCTGAAAGCACAGACTTTCTAAGAGCTACTGGACAGGCGGCAGCAGGGAAGCAGAATCTTGCTTCCCTGCTGCCGTAAGAAAGGAGTTGAGACCGGTGAGTTCTATTGCCGTCTTACGCAGCAAGCGTCAGAAAAACAGAGCCGCGCTGGCCAAGGTTGAACCCTTCCTTTTTATCTTGCCCTTCCTGGCCTTGATAGCCGCTTTCAATTTTTACATCTACTTCTCCGGGATCCGGCTGGCCTTCACCGACGCGCAGGGGATTAACCCCGGCGATTATATCGGCTTTGCGAATTTTGCCGAACTAATCGCCGACAAACAAGATTTCTGGCCGGCCATTGGCCGCACTTTCATCTATACTTTTGGCTGCCTGTTCACCCAGATCCCGGCCGCCCTGGTCCTGGCGGTCATCTTAAACAGCAAAATTTTTGGGCGCCTCCGGGGGTACCTGCGGGCCTCTTTTTATGTGCCGGTTCTGATGAATACAGTGGTCGCCGCCCTCCTTTTCCGCATGATGTTCCTGCGGGATACCGGGATGGTCAACTGGCTTCTAGGCCTTTTGGGTTTGCCGGACAAGATCAACTGGCTCTATGAGCCCAATCTCAGCCTGCTTTTGATGATTGTGGTTTCCTTCTGGCAGTGGACCGGCTATCATATGGTCTATCTTCTTGCCTCCCTGCAGTCGATTAACCCCACCATTTACGAAGTGGCCAACCTGGACGGGGCGTCGCCTTTGCGGACCCTCTGGCAGATCACCATCCCCTTGCTGCGGCCGGCTTTGGCCTTTGTCTCCGTAATGTCGGCCATCGGAGGCTTGATGCAGTTTGAATACTCCTTCATGCTCTTTCCCAACGCCGGCTTTGGCCCGGGGATGAAGGCCATGACCGGGATCCCGTACATTTATTACCACGCGTTTCGCAGTAATTTCCGTTTTGGCTACGCCACTGCCGCCGGGTGGATCCTCTTCCTCATCATCCTGGCCGTCAGTCTTGTGCAAATCCGCGTGATCGGCCTAGGACGGGCGGACGATGAAGAAGCATAAAAGGAGGTCTCAGTAATGGCGTTATCCAAACCGGCGCCAAAAGGGAAAGAAATCCTTTTGGGCCTTGCCAAGAAGAAAAAGACGAAAAAGATCCGGCACGGACTGGCCATCGGGGTAATGTGCTTTATCGCCTTGTTCTACCTCATCCCCTTGTTTTGGCTCTTTGACGCCTCGTTCCGTCCAAAAGTGGAGATTTTCAATGTTCCGCCCAGGATTTTGCAGGGGCCGCCCTGGGAGACCTTCCGCTCCTATTCCCTCTCCTCTTTTCAGGTGGCGATCAACCGTTACCAGATGCACCAGGGTTTTTTCAATTCCGTTCTAGTTACAACCGGCGCCATCATCCTGTCCTTATTGGTCTGTTCGCTTGCCGCCTATGCCTTTGCCCTCTTGAAATTTCCGGGACGGGACTTCATATTCTACTGTATCCTGGCAACAATGATGCTGCCCATAACCACCATGCTCGCCCCGTTATTCAAAGTAATGCAGAGTTATGGCCTGTACAACAAGCATCTTGCCCTGATCCTGCTCTATTCCGCTTCCGGCTTTGGCGTTTTCCTGTTGCGCCAGTACTATGTGCGGCTGCCCATATCACTGATTGAAGCGGCCGTGGTGGACGGCGCCAGTAAATTCCGGATCTGGTGGTGGATAGTTCTTCCCTTGGGGAAACCGGTCCTTTCCGCCCTGGCGATCTACCAATTCAGATATGTCTGGAATGATTTCTTAATCCCCCTAATCCTCCTGCGCAGCAAAAACCTGCATACACTGCCGATTAAACTGCAAGTAATGGACAGTATCACCATAGCCAAGGATTACGACGCCATGATCGCCACCGGGTTCATTGCCATGCTTATCCCCATCATCTTTTTCCTCTTCTTTCAGAGGCACTTTTTGGAGGGTCTATCCGGCAGCCTTAAAGAATAAACCGCATGAGACAGTGAGACAGGGGACGGTTCCCTGTCTAGAAACCGGAAAAAATAGGTTGAAGACAGGGAACCGTCCCCTGTCTCGAGCCTGTCTCGAAGACCGGCCCGAATTGTTTACAAATTGTATCAATGTTTTATATAATAGGGTCACCGGCATCCTGGGTGACCCTCGCCCTTTTGATAAAAAAACCGGGAAAGGAAGACGGGAGGGGTTTCATGCGCTGGAAAACCGCTCTGATTGTTTTACTCTTTATCTTTACGTCCGTCTTTGCCGCCGGCGCCGGCGCCAAACCGGTAAAACTGGCCATGTGGACCCACCACCGCCATATGGCGGACCACCTGCAAAATCTCGTCGCTGAATTCAACCGCGGTACCGGCCGGGAGAAAGGAATTGAAATCTCCTTAAGAATCATTGGCGACGACGCCTGGGATATTTTTCAGAATGCCCAAAACCGGGGGGAAGGTCCAGACCTCTACAGCAGTGGCTTTGTTACCGGATATGCCAACCCCTTTGAAGCGGGGGTGATTGCCTTCTTTGATGACCTTCCCGGTTTTGCGGAATGGAAAAAACAATGGCCCGACTGGTACTGGATCGAAGGCCTCACCACTTACCAGGGGCGGGTTTATGCCGTTCCCACCCAGGTCTTTAACTCCCGCCTGATCTATAATAAGGACCTTTTCCGCCAGGCCGGGCTGGACCCGGAGCGGCCACCCCGTTCCTACCGGGAAGTCCGGGAGTACGCCAGGAAAATTACGGCCAGCGGCGGTGGTTCGGCCTACGGTTTTGCCTACTGCGGTGCGGACTACTGGCCTCTGGAGTGGATGCCCAGCCAATGGGCGGAAGCCAACGGCGCCCCGGCCTACTGGGACTGGAAGAACGGCCGCTGGGCCATGCAAGGATACTTAAAGGTTTTTCAGTTGGTTCTCGAGATGAAAGAGGACGGCTCCCTATTCCCCGGCGCCGCCACCCTCACCAATGATGCGCTACGGGCCCAGTTCGCCCAGGGCCGGATCGGTATGTTCATGGGTGAATCATGGGATATTGGGGTGCTGGCCGACCAGTTCCCGGCAAAATGTGACTGGGGAGTCGCTCCCATCCCCACCTATGACGGGAACTTCCACGGCAAGCCCCGGGCAATGCTCCTGGGCGGCTTTTGGAATATCAATCAGCAAAGCCGCTTTAAATTGGCTGCCTGGGAAGTGGTCAAGTGGTTTGCCCGCTATGAAGTCCGCGGAAAAATGCTGGCCGCGGCAAAAAACATCGACCTTGACCCCAAAGTCCTTGCCTATATGGGAAAACCGCCACAAAACAGCGGTTTTGCCGCCTTCGCCGGCACTTTGAACCAGGACTATTTAGCCACCTACCCATACCTCCCCGGCTGGCAGGCGCCGGAGATCAGCCCCTGCACCGTTTTTCAGCGCATTCTAACAGAAGGAGGGGATCTTGCGCTGGAACTACGCAAGGTGGATGAGCTCTGGAACCGGCAGTTAGACGAGTATTTCGCCACCCATCCCTGGGTCGACCGGGGATGGAACACCTACCCGGAATTCGACCGCCGTACCGGCCGGTTGGGACCGCCGCAGACCCCCCATGTCCATAAAGGGGTCCTGAAACCCGATCTCATCGACGAATGGGTTGCGGCGGCAAAAGGCTTCTTCTCTTCCGCCCGCTGAGACAAGAACGCACTTCTACAGAGCAGTCCGGTACGGCGGTACGGGGTGAATAACCCGGTACGGAGAACACTTCGAAACGGAGAGACTCCGGTTCCGGAACGCACTCTTCTAGAGTGAACTCCTATGGAGTGCAAATCCTAGAGTGATTGATCCCGGAAATCCGGACGGATAATCTACCGGAGGTGGAGAAATAGATGAGAGAGACCAAAGTTGGTGTGGTCATTGCCGATGATATGTTGCCGATCCGGGAATATCTCCAGACAGTACTCAGCCACGAACCTGATATGGAGATAATAGCAGCGGTTGGCACTGGTAAAGAGGCGGTGGAAACCGCCTTAAGCGCCTACGAACACGGTCAATCCATCCCGCAGGTGGTCTTAATGGACCTGGAGATGGAAACCCCACGGGCCGGTGTGGAGGCCATCGAAACCCTTTCGCAAAAAGCCCCCGGTATCCGCTGCGTGGTCC